>JANQGO010000306.1 GCA_028277285.1 Alphaproteobacteria bacterium
CCCTTTTCGAGTACCGCACGGCCCAGCACCTGGTGCACGGCATCGAGACCATCGACGAGTTACGGCCCGCCGTCTCGTGGAACTACTTCTCCGCCGGACCCAACCGCGAAGCCCGCGCCCAGAAGTGGGCGGCGGAATTGGCCGACGTCATCCGCGAGACCTGCGGCAAGGACGCTAAGCGCGTCGGTTTCGATCACGTCGATCCTTTGGGCACCGATCTCATGCGCATGGAAGGCTTCGACGTGTTGGACGGCCAGGAGCCGCTGGAGTTCGCGCGCGCGGTCAAGTCCGACGACGAGATGGCGGCCATGAAGGTCTCGATCGCCGTCTGCGAGGCCGGCATGTTCGAGATGCAGGAGGCCATGCGTCCGGGCATGACGGAAAACCAGCTCTGGGCGATCCTGCACGAGGTCAACATCGCCAATGGCGGCGAGTGGATCGAGACGCGACTGCTGGCGTCGGGCAGCCGGACCAATCCGTGGATGCAGGAGTGCGGCGACAAGCTGATCCGGCCGGGCGAGCTGGTTGCCTTCGATACCGATCTGGTCGGGCCGCTCGGTTACTGCGCGGATATCAGCCGCACTTGGTTCTGCGGGCCCGGCAAACCGAGCGACGAACAGAAACGGCTCTACACAATCGCCCACGAACAGGTCGAGCATAACCTGTCGCAGGTCAAGGCGGGTATGACGTTCAAGGAGATGAGCGAGAAGGGCATGCAGTTGACCGACGAGTTCGTCGCCAACCGCTATGTCTCCATGGCCCACGGCGTCGGCCTTGCCGACGAGTACCCGGTCATCGCCTATCCTCAGGACTTCGGCGGCACCGCCGGCTATGACGGCTTGATCGAAGAAAACATGTGCCTGTGCTTCGAGAGCTATGTCGGCGCCGATGGCGGGGCGGAAGGCGTCAAGCTGGAGCAGCAGGTGCGCGTCACCAAAGACGGCTGCGAGGTCCTGTCGAGCTATCCCTATGAAGACGAGCTTCTGAACTAAACCGCGAATGCCTCAGGGTCTGTTGAGCTTCCGTGAATGTTGGTTCCCCTGACGCCGGCATGGAGACGGGACCCTCACCCTCCCACCGCTTCGCGCTGGGCCCCTCCCTCTCCCGCAAGCGGTAGAGGGGAAGCACGGCCATCTCCACCAGCCCTCGCCCCCGCGTTAGTGGGGGAGAGGGATGCGCAGGCTTGGGCGCGTCAGCGTCCTAGCCGTAGCTGGGTGAGGGGGTCGCCACGGTCGTCAAGAGGCATGTTTCTCAACAGATCCTAGAACGAGGTCTTCAGCGTCTGTTCGCGCTCGAAGCGTTCGATGGCGAGTTGGATTAGGCGGTGGATGAGGTCGGCATAGGGTACACCGCTGGCCTCCCAAAGCTGCGGATACATGCTGATTTTGGTGAAGCCGGGAATGGTGTTGATCTCGTTGACGATCAACTGACCGTCCTTCCTTAAGAAACAGTCGACGCGGGCCATGCCTTCGCACGCGAGGGCTTGGAAGGCGCGGACGGCAAGGGCGCGCATGTCGTCACTGATCGTCTCGGGTATGTCGGCCGGTATCTCCAGCGCCGCACCGTGCTCGTCGATGTACTTGGCGTCATAGGAGTAGAACTCGTGAGTCGGGATGATCTCACCGACGATGGACACGACGGGATCGTGATTGCCCAGCACCGAGCATTCGAGTTCGCGCCCTTCGACAAACTCTTCGATCAGGATCTTGGTGTCGTAACCGAAGGCGTCTTGAACCGCGTGCTCGAACGTCGCCTCGTCACCGACCTTGTGGACGCCGACGGAGGAGCCGAGATTGGCCGGCTTGACGAAGAAGGGCAGGCCGACCTCGCCGGCGATCGTCTGGAAGTCCAGGACATCGTGGTGGCGGAAGACGAGAAACTTGGCGATCGGAATGCCGGCGTCGCGCATCAGGCGTTTCATGACGTCCTTGTCCATGCCGACCGCCGAACCCAGGATGCCGGCACCGACAAACGGGACGCCGGCGAGTTTCAACAGGCCCTGCACGGTGCCGTCTTCGCCAAAGGGGCCGTGCAGGATCGGAAACACGACATCGAGTGAAGCGTGCGTGTCGCCGGCCGTCAGGTCGGTCAGGTCGCCGCCGCTCTGCGGCACCAGCGCGACGCTCGCTTCGTTCTCGCGGTTCAGCTTGATCAGCTTGGGGTCGCTCTCGTTGATCAGGTAGCGCGACTGGTCGGGCAGCAGCCAGCGGCCGGACTTGTCGATCCCGATCAGGGCGATCTCATACCTCGTCTTGTCGATGGCCTCGGCGACGTTCTTGGCCGATTGGAGCGAAACCTCATGCTCTGCCGACTTGCCGCCGAAGAGGATGCCGACCCGAATTTTTCGTTCTGCCATAAGAGTTTATCCCGCCGCTCCCGCCAAAGAGACAATCCTGCACGATGCGCCCAGACGACAGCTATGCCGCGCGATTGTGTTTGTAAAGCGGCATGCTCGCGGCGATCTCACGGGGCGGTCGCGGCCGTCGCCTTTGGTCCGAGGGGGCGCCCGAGGTCGACGGAGCAACCGATTATTGCCACCAAACGCCCACGATTCTGATAGCGTCGCGGTGGACATGCGAGCTGCCGCGGATGCATAGATGAACGACGAAAGCCTTCGAAAACAGCTTCAAGACGTTGCCGACAAGCAGGCGATCCACGACGTGATCATGCGCTTTTCCCGGGGCCTCGATCGGCTGGACGAACCTCTGCTGAAATCGTGCTTCCACGCCGACAGCTATGACGATCACGGCCACTTCAAAGGCAACGGTCACGACTTTGCGGCGTTTATCGTGAAATCGCTGCGCGAGCGCGCCAACCATACGACCCATGCAGTCGCTAATGTACTGATCGAGTTTGACGCTGCCGACCGCGACGTGGCGCATGCCGAGTCCTATGTCACCGCCTATCTGCGCAGCACCGACGAGGATGGTCAGGAACGCCTTAGCTTCTTCGCGGGCCGTTATGTCGACCGGTTCGCACGGCGCGATGGCGTGTGGCGCATCGCTTCAAGGGTCGTCGTGCACGACTGGTCGGCCGCTAGCGTTCTTGACGCCTCGAGCTTTCCCATTCCGGCAGACGTGTTCACCCAAGGTCGCCGCGACAAGAGTGATCTCGTCTACCAGACGGAAGGCGCTTAGAGCAGATCCGCTCTAGTCGTCGACCACCGCGTAGACGTCGATCTCCATGTCCATATAGGCGCGCGCGAGACCGGTCACGACGACCTCGCTGGTGGCGACATGGATACCCTTCAAGTGCTTGCCCAGGACCCGCATGACCGGCTCCAGATGGGCGCGGTCGGTGACCCAGACCTTGACCTTGCAGATGTCCTGAAGTGTCGCGCCGCCATCGGCCAGCAGGATTTTGACATTGGCCATCGCCTGTTCGGTCTGGGCGGCGGGGTCGCCGAGGCCGTGGAAATCGCCCTCGAAGTCGTGGCCGGTCTGGCCGCGCATGTGCAGCACGTTGCCGGTCTTGACCAGCATGCAGAGCTGCGAGTTCAGCTTCTGGGTGCCGCGATACCACTGGTTGGTTTCGAACTTGCGGAACCGCTCGTGGACGGTCATCGGTTGCCCATGACCTTGTCGGAGAGGTCGGCGGCCTTCTTCACCGCGCGTTTGGGGCCGTCGAAGTCGAAGGTCATGTATTCGGCGTTCAGATGCGCGAACGGCGGCGACTGGGCAAAGAGCGCGAAGGTCAGACGATGGCCGGCGTGGTCGGAGTTGACGAGGTCGCGGGCGAAGGCCAGCAGCTTGCGCCGGTCCTCCGCATCCCAGCGGTCGTTCACGGTGTAGTACTTGTCCATCCAGGGTTTGGTCTCGACACCTTCGAAGGTCTCGGAATCCGGCGTGATGCAGATCTGGCCGCCGGTGAGTTCGCGCGCCAGGTGCATCATGTTGGGTAGGCCTGAGCAGGCGTGGATGCGCCCGGCGTAGATCATCGACTGATGCGGCATCATCAGCCCGCCGGCCGATGCTTCGGCCAACTCGATCGAGGCCAGCACATGGGCGCGGATACCCTCGCGCCAGGCGCCGAGCTGGGCGAGCTTCTCGCGCACCGCCGGCTGTTTGTCGAGACCGGTCTGCTCGGCGTTGAACTTGGCCGCGCCGATCAGGAGATCGGCGATATGCAGCACGCGGATAACGAACGGCAGGGCGCTGTAGCGATGCAGCATGCTGCGGATGAAACCGGCCGCCTGCGTGTGCTGATAGAAGAAGACGTCCTCCCACGGGATCAAGACGTCGTCGAACACGAGCAGCGTATCGATCTCGTCGAACTTCGACGTGCTCGGATAGTCCCTGGGGTTCTTGCCCGTCGCCAGGCTTGACCGGCAGATATGCTTCAGGCCCGGCGCGCCCATGGGGCACATGAAGCCCAGCGCATAGTCCGACATTTTCGCATCGCCCCAATTGGCGATGGTCGGCTTGACGAAAGCCTGGTGCGCGTAGGCCGCGGCCGTCTCGTACTTGGCGCCACGCACGACGATACCGGCATCGGTCTCCTTCACCGCGTGCAGCAGCATGTCGGGATCCTGTTCCTGGGGCGGGCGCGAGCGGTCGCCCTTGGGATCCGTGTTGCCGGAGACGGTGAAGAGATCGCCCCGGTGGGCGTGATCGATATGGCGTTCGATGTTGGCGGTGAAGCGCGGGTCGACGTCGTGCAGGACGTCTTTGCCGTCGAGCAGTGACCAGACGGCGCCGATCGTCTCGTCGCCCAGGCGGTAGACGACACCACCGATATCCTCCATGACCGCGTCGACCCAGCGCCATTTGGCGTGCAGGTCCTCCTTGGATCGCGGCGGCGTCCAGGAAACCGAGCAATCTTCGCCGTCGTCGGCCGGCTGGACCATGACGTCGCGATGTTCGTCCTGATGCGCCATGTCATAGACGCGGGCGCGCACATCGACCATGGGCTTGAACGCCGGGTGTTTGGTGACGTCCTTGACCGGCTCGCCGTCTATCCAGACCTGGCGGCCATCGCGGATCGAGTCGACATAGTCGCGGCCTGTCATCAACATGGTGGGGGGCTCCAGGTTGGGGGGAGGTCAGTCGCAGGTCTCAGCCTAGGCTGCCCGGTGGTTCGGGTTCAATACTGGCGGGCTGTCCTAATGCGGTTTTTCAGGGGCCGTCCGTCGAGAAAACGTCCGACATTGTCAAAGAACATGTCGAGGGTCTTGGGAATGTACTTCTCGACATCGTCCGACGAACAATGGGGTGTCAGGATCAGGTTGGGTGTGGTCCACAAGCGCGACGAACGGGGCAGGGGTTCGGGATCGAAGACGTCCAGCACCGCGCCGGAGAGATGCTCGTCCTCCAGCAGGTCCGCCAGGGCGTCGTAGTCCACGATGCGCGCGCGGCCCATGTTGACGAGACCGGCGCCCGGTTTCATGCGCTTCAGGCGCCGGCGGCTCAGCATGTTCTCGGTCTCCGCCGTCAGCGGCGCCGTCACAACGACCACGTCGGCCTTGGGCAGCACGCTGTCCAGCTTGGCGGATGTCACGACTGTGTCGGCATAACGATGGGGTTTGCCGTGGCGGGTGACGCCGATGACGGTCATGCCGAGGCGCTGCTTCAACCAGCGCGCCGACGCGCCGCCCATGCCGCCAAGCCCGATGACGACGGCGGTCTTGCCGCCGGCCGTTGTTGTGAACGTCTTCTGCCAGCGGCGTTGACGTTGTTGGGTCGCCAGAAACGGAATGCCATGGGTCAGCATCAGGACGGCAGTGCCGACGAACTCGCTCGCTTTCTCGGCGTGCACGCCGCTGTTGTTGACGACCGCCAAGTCGCGCGGCACCCAGTCGAAGGGCTGCAGGTGTTCGGTGCCGGCGCCGGTCAACTGGATCATCTTGAGGCGGGGGGCGCGGGCGCGGAAGTCATCGCGGGGAAAGCGCCAGCCGATCATGATATCGGCCTTGGCGATGCCCTCGTCGAAGCGGTCGAGTTCCCAGCTCCAGTCGAAGGTCAGGCGGCGCGACACGTCCGGGTGACGCCGCCGCGCCGCGCGAACGCGCTCTTCGGTGACCCAGAACACCTCCGGCTGCGACGACAGCGCGGCGACGTGAACCCGCAGCTTCTTCATGTGCCCGACACCAACCCGCTATCGCACCCCGGCCTTGAGCCGGGGTCCATGAACACGGAATTTGAAGGGGCGGACTCCGACGAGGTCACCGCGTCCCGTTCCGTGTTCTTGGATCCCGGCTCGCGCTGCGCTTGGCCGGGATGCGGAAGAGGTATGGGTGTCACTTCCACAAACTACCCCAGCACGCGGTCGAGGACCCAGTTGTCGATGGTATGGACCAGAGGCTCCATGTAGGAGAACCGGCCGGGTTTGACGAAAGGCGAGCTGATGCCGATCTGCTGGATATCGGAGATCTCGTTGTCCTCGACGATCGATTTGTTCCAGCGTTCGTAATAGTTGTTCACCAGCGCGTCGAAGTCGTCGCGCGCCACCGTCTGCTTCGGGAAACACGAACCGACGATCAGCTTGGTGCGCCCGGCGCTGACCGGATGCAGCTCCAGCCACCACATGCAGTCATAGGTCAGCCCGAACATGGTCGAGGGGTTGATCAGCACATAGTACGTGCCCTGGGCGGCCAAACCCTCCAGGTCGGGGATATAGGGAAAACCCTTGGCGCCCGGCAGCAGCGCGCGGCTGCCTTCGTGGCGGGTGAAGAGGCCGCAGTATTCGCCTGATGCCGGGATCGGCGGGTTGTGGTCGCGCTTCTGCTTCTGGATGGTCTGCTGATGCACGGTCGGGACGTGATAGGATTCCATCGCGTTCTCGACATAGATCTTCCAGTTGCAGGCGAGGTCGTATTCGACGCGGCGTGTCGTCACCATGTCCTCGAGCTTGTAGCTCGCCAGCACGTCGGGCAGATCGCCCAGCCAGGCCGAGAGCGGTTCGGCGTCGTGGTCGAAGTTCAGGAACAGGAAACCGGCCCAGGTCTCCAGACGCAGTTCGACCAGGCCGAAGTTCTTGCGGTCGAAGCCGTCGGTCTCGTCCATCTCCATGGCGCCGATCAGGCGGCCGTCCAGCGCATAGGTCCAGCTGTGATAGGGGCAGGTCATGACCGTGCAGTTGCCCTCGCCCTGCATCACCTTGGCGCCGCGGTGGCGGCAGGAGTTGGCGAAGGCACGAACGCTGCCGTCACGGTCGCGCACGATGACGACGGGCACGCCGACAAACTCGAAGGCGGCGTAATCGCCGGGATTGGGGATGCGGTCTTCCCGCCCGATGAAGTTCCAGACCTTCAGAAAGATCGTCTCGACCTCGCGGCGATAGAACGCCTCGGACGTGTAGCACTCCGGCGGCAGCGTATCGGCCTCCAGCAGCGGACGGCGGACCGCCTCGTAGCGGCCGGGGTCAAACAGGTTGGCGATTTCGTTCATGCCCGCTGTTCCTCCTCTTTCTTGCGGCGCGCGACAAACGCCGTCAGTTCCTCAACAATGGCCGGATCGAGCGGCGGGGGTTCGAACTCGTCCAACAGGTCCTTGTAGATGACGTTCGCGCGCTCGGTCGCGGTCTTCGAACCCGTCTCTTCCCAGGTTTCGAAATTGCGCCAATCCGACACCATGGGATCGTAGAACGCGGTGGCGTAACGTTCCAGGGTGTGGGCGGCGCCGAAATAGTGGCCGCCGGGCTGCACCTCGGCGATGGCGTCAAAGGCGAGCGAACCGTCGTCGATTTCCATCGGCTGCAGGAACTCCGACATCATCTGCAGCATCTCCGCATCCAGGACGGCCTTCTCGAAGGACGCGGTCAGCCCGCCCTCCAGCCAGCCGGCCCCGTGATGCAGCAAATTGGCGTGGCCCATCACGGCGCCCCAGATCGACATCTCCGACTCGTAGGTCGCCTGGGCGTCGACAGCGTTCGACGCGTTGGTGTTGCTGGAGCGGTAGGGCAGGCTGTAGCGCCGCGCCATCTGGCCGCCGACCAGGCAGGCCTTGGTGTATTCCGGCGTGCCGAAGGCCGGCGCGCCCGACTTCATGTCGACATTCGACGTGAAGCCGCCATAGAGGCACCGCGCGCCCGGCGCGGCGACCTGGGCGAACGCGATGCCCGCCAGCGCCTCTGCGTTCTGCTGCACCAGCGCGCCCGGAATGGTCGCCGGGCTCATGGCGCCCGAAAGCGTGAAGGGTGTCAGCGAGACCGCCTGGCCGTTCTCGACCGCTTCCATCAGGCCGTCCAGCATGGGGCCGTCGATGCGCCGCGGCGAGTTGACATTGATGGTGGTGAAGATGCCGGGTTCTCTCGCGATCTCGTCGCGGGTCATACCGCGCGCAATAGACAGCATGTCGAGGGCGTCGGTGACACGCTGGCGGCCCAACCCGGTCGCGTGCCAGACCTTGTCCGACAGGGTCAGGATCGCGAAGACGCAATCGAGGTGGCGGGTCTCCGCATCCAGGTCGATCGGCGCGACCGGTATGCCGCCGCAAAGATGCAGCGCGTTCAGGCTCTGCATCAGGCGGATGAAGTTCTCGAAGTCATGGAAGTTTCCTGGCCGCCGTCCGCCGTCCAGATCGGACGCGTTGGGCGGCCCGCCGACCGAGTTGAAGCTGATATGGCGGCCGCCCAGCCGGACGTAGCGGTCCGGATTGCGAGGCGTCAGCGTGAACTCCGACGGCGCCTTGGCGATCAGTTCCATCACCAGGCCGCGGTCGAACTTCACCAACTGGCTGCTCATGTCGACATCGGCGCCGGCGGCCTTCAGCTTCTCCAGCGCCGTCTCCGACAGAAACTCGACGCCCAGTTCCTCTAGCACGCGCAGCGATGTCTGATGGATCGCTTCGATATGATCGGCCGACAGGATCTCGACAGGCTGGTACGGGTTCTCCAGCCGCCGCCACGGTAGCTGCGTGACCTTCGGCCCGCTCGGACGGCGGCCTCGTCTGGATTCACTGCGGCGCGACATCACGCGATCTCCCTGTTCAAAACGACGCGCTCGCGCCGGTAGCGCAGGCCGTCGTTGTCTTGTGGTTGAAACTCACGGGCAAAGCGGTGGCCCGCGTAGACGGCGTCGACGATCAGACCGGGCGCCAGGCAATCGCCGATGGCGGTGAGGCTCTTGATCCCGTTCTCGCCGGTTCGCACTTTCAGCGCCTGGTAGAGTGCGTCGTCCGGCAAACGCGATGTCGCAACAATGAGTGTCGTGCACGGTGTCGATGTGACGGAACCGGGTCCGAGGTTCGTGGCTGTGACGCATTCGCCATCGAAGGCCGTCAGTTTGTGCAGAACAAGCGGCTTGATACCGGCCTCATAGAGGCGTGGCACCAGCAGGTGGTGCTCGTCGGTCCATTGGGTCCAGACACAGGGTTCCGGCGCCGGTGTCATCAACGTCACGTCGTGGCCGTCGTCGGCGAGCTTCTCGGCAAGCGCGCCGGCCATGTAGTAGTGGTCATCGTCGTAGATCACGACCGGTCCCGCGACCTCGGCGCCGGCGAGCACGTCGTCGGGTGTGAAGACGGTTGCCGACTCGTCAAAGCCAAGCGGCTCGACATGGGTGCGCCCGGTGCCGTCACGCAGCCACGTGCAGCCGGTGGCGATCACGACATGGGGAAAGCCGAACTCCGCCACATCATCAGCGGTGAGCTTGCTGTCGCGGTAGACCTCAACATTGGGCATGGCCTCGATCTGGCCGATGCGCCAATCGGTCACGCGTTTCCAGGCGGCGAGGCCGGGCAGACGCGCGATGCGATCGACATGGCCACCCAGTTCGGTGCCGGCTTCGGCGAGCGTTACCGGGTAACCGCGCGCGCCGAGCGCCCGCGCGGCTTCCAGACCGGCCGGGCCAGCGCCGACGACCAGCACGCGGTCGTCCGATGATTTGGGGTTCATCGCCTCCGGGTGCCAGCCGCTGCGCCATTCCTCGCCCATCGTCGGGTTCTGGGTGCAGCGGATGGGTACGCAGCCCTTGAACGTCGCGCGGCAGATGTTGCAGCCGATGCATTCGCGGATGTCGTCCAGCCGTCCGTCTTCGACCTTCCTGGGCAGGAAGGGATCGGCGATGGAGGGCCGGGCGGCGCCGATCATATCCAGCACGCCGCGTTTGATCTGGGAGACCATGGTGTCGGGGCTGGTGAAGCGGCCGACGCCGACCACGGGCTTTGATGTCAGCGGTTTGACGACCGAGGCGTGGACCTCCTGGAAGCCTTCTTCGAAAAAACGCGAGCTGCCGCTGTCGGTGCGATAGTCGGCGATATTGACGTCCCAGAGATCGGGCAGGTCGGCGAGCAGCGCGACGACATCGCGGCCTTCGTTCGCGCTGGTCAGGCCCGGCTCGCCAACAAGCTCGTCGAGGGAAAAGCGCACCACGACGGCGCAGGTATCGCCAATTGCGTCCTTCGTCTCCTCGATCATCTCGCGAAACAGGCGCACGCGGTTTTCCAGGCTGCCGCCGTATTCGTCGCCGCGCTTGTTGAAACGGCGGCTGATGAACTGTGCCGGCAGATAGGCGTGACCGGCATAGACATAGACGATGTCGAAACCCGCCCGCTGGGCGCGCCTGGCCGCGTCGACCTGCCAGCGGCGCAGGTCCTTGATGTCTGCCTTGTCCATGGTCCGCGCGTGCAGCGGGTTCAGATAGCCGATCGGCCGGCCGGACGGTGCCATCGGCACGTCGCGCGTCATCTTGACCGGCGAATAAAGCCCGCCATGCCAAAGCTGCGTCCCCGCGAGCGCATCGTGCTCATGAATAGCGTCGGCCGTGACCGCCATGGTCCGCACGTCGCCTTCGTCCCACAGGCTGCACGTGGGGAAGGGCGCGTCGTCGGCGGTCGGGTGGATCGAGGTGTATTCGGTGCAAACAACACCCCAGCCGCCTTCGGCCTTCACGCCGCGCATGGCGGCCAGCGTCTGCGGCAGGTTGTAACCCATGCCGGTGCAGTGGGGCACTTGATAGAAACGGTTCTTGGCCGTGACCGGGCCGATCGGGACGGGTTCGAACAGGATGTCGTAACGGGGGTCGCGACTCATTTCGCTAGTACCCACTATCACGGAAGGACAGCACGTTTGATCGCCTTTCGTGCCCTCTGGCTAGGAAGCGTCGCGAAGGCGATGTGGCGCATCGGCTAGCGGCGGTGACGCCGCCAGAGGGCACGAAAGGCGACCCTTTGGGCGGCATGGCACGTCCCTCGGACGTCGTTGCGCGGCCCTTGTGATGCCCCAGCATCACCACGGTCCCCGCGCCTAGCCGAGAAACGTGCCAAGCCGTCATACGTGCTGTCCTTCCGTGATAGTGGGTACTAAAGATGATCGCGTGGAATGGTCTCGTCCCAGCGCCGGTTTGCGACAGGTTTGTCGTTCTCGAACGCTTCGAGCGATGCCGTGATGAAAAAGTTCCGGGCATCGCAAGTCATGGTCAGGCGGGTTTCGGTTCTGACTTTCCAGTTGCCGCGCTCCGCCGTGATGATACGCACGCCCTCGGTTCGCGCCGATGCCGGTTCGCCGTCGCGAATGGTCGAGGTCTCGGTCGCGACCTTGGTCATGGTGAGGTCGATGCCGTCAAGACGGTAGCGGCCATCGTCTTCGACATGGCGCAGCACGGTCTCACCCGTTCCGACATCGTAGGTCAAGGTACGTTGGCTGCTGCCGGGCTCCAGCGTCGTCTGGTCAAGTGGCGCGGCGCTCTCAGCCGGTTCGAACGCGGTTGGTGACGGATCATCGGTCGACGCGATGCGCCGCGGCAGGACGAGGGACGAGCCGGTCGTGTGCAGCGTCATGGTCACCGGCTCCGGCGACGGCCAGGCAAGCGGCCAATAGCTGGTGGAGACGGCGAGCCGCAGGCGGCAACCGGCGCTGAACCGATAGGCGACCGAGTTCAGGCGCAATGTGATCGTGGTCCGCTCGCCCGGCACCATGGGTTTGGGTTCGCCATGACCGTCGCGATGCGAGAGGTTTAGCAGGCCGTAAGTGACGCGCGTGCTCAAGCCGTCCGGTCTGACCTCGTTCAAACGGACGCAGATCATGGCTTGCGGCCGGTCGACTTCGAGCTCGAACGTCACCTCCGGGTAGCCCAAGACCTCCAGGTCTTCCGATAACGGTTCGCTGTCGAAGCACAGCGACAGCGCATCGTCTTTGCGCTGGTCACCCTGATACTCCGGTCCGACACCGCCGCCGTCGCGTGGGCACCACTCGCCGGCGGCCATGCCGCAGGTCAGCGGCGAGCTGTGCGCCAGCGTGACGTCATCGCCGGCCCCAAGCGTGCCGTCGCCGAGCGCCAAGGATTCCGTTTCGATCTTGCCGGGCGGCCAGGATTGTTCGGCGATCCAATGCCCCTCGATATCGAAATCCATGGGGTGGGCGCGCATGTCGTGCTGCATCCAGATCTGGCAGGCCGGTTCGTCATCGATGCCGTTCTCGACACCCTTCAGCCATCGGTCCCACCATCTCAGTCCCTCCTGCAGGAAACCCATGGCGGGACCCGGCGTGCCGAAATGGGGATAGACGTGGGTCCACGGACCGATCAGCGCGCGGCGCGGCCCTTTCAGGTTTTCCATCAGGCGCAAGATCGCGTCGGTGTAACCGTCGGTCCAGCCGCCGACCGCATAGACGGCGCAGTCGATGGCGCCGTAGTCCTCGCAGACCGAGCCGTGTTGCCAGAACCCGTCACGCCGCTGGTGGCGCGTCCAGTCGATCAGCGGGCAGCCGGTTTCGTTAAGCCGCTTCA
>JANQGO010000322.1 GCA_028277285.1 Alphaproteobacteria bacterium
AGCATTCGAACCCGCGATCGGTCGCCTCGCGCAGGGTCGTATGGACACAGACATCGATCGTGTTGCCAGCGAACGCGATATTCTCGACACCCTGGGCGCGCAACACCGCGTCCAGATCGGTGCCGTAGAATGCGCCGTTCGCGGTCTTGTCGATCACCGGCTCGCCGTCGACCGGCGCCAGTTCCGGAATGATCTGCCAGCCGGGCTCGCCGCGCATCAGGATCCGCCCCAAGGGACCGGGATCGCCGGGTGCGGCGCCGCGCTGTTGCGTCCGCCGGCGTTTCTTGACCGGCAGGTCGGCCAGATCGGCGCGATAACCCTGACGCGTATGAAAGACATGCAGGCCGGCCTGGCGCGCGGCGGCCAGCGCGCGCTGCGCCGGCCCGATCGGCGCGCGCAGGGGCGCGACGTCATAGCCCATCTGGCCGATATAGCCGCGGGCATCGCAGAAATCGAGCTGCATGTCGATGATGATCAGCGCCGAATTGGCCGCCGCGCCGTCCTCTGTATCGGGCCAGGGATAGGGATCGGCGGGAACGCTTATGAAGTCCGTCATGAAACCGGTTTGTCGCCTTTCAACGTCACCCGGTGCATGACCCGGTGCGCGTCGCCATAGTCGTTCGCCGCGTAATGCAGGGTGCAGCGGTTGTCCCACATGGCGACGTCGCCTTCAGACCACCGCCAACGCACCTGGAAGTTCGGTTGTTCGATGTGCTCGAACAGGAAGTTCAGGATGTTCCGGCTTTCGATCGACGTTACGCCCATGATGTCGGTGGTAAAGGCACGGTTGACGAAGAGCGCTTTGCGCCCTGTCTCCGGATGACGGCGCACCACCGGGTGAACGCAGCCGGGCTGCTCGTCCTTTAGCATGCGAAGACGCGCTTCGCCGTTGGGCGTGTCGGGGTCCAGCAGATAGGGCCTGAAGTTCGGTATGCCGTCATGCAGGGCTTCCAACCCTTCGACCATCTGGCGCATGCGGTCCGACAGCGCGTCATAGGCCGCGTACATGCTGGCAAAGAGCGTGTCGCCGCCGACATCCGGCAGCTTGACCGCGCGCAGAATCGAGCCCAGCGGAGGCGTCCGGTCGAACGTGACGTCGGAATGCCAGACGTCGTTGTACTTGCCGCCGCCCCTCTGTTCCTTGGTTTCGACCAGCATGACGTCGGGGTTGTCGGGATGGGGCATCAGGCCGCCATGGGGCGGGTCGATGGTGCCGAAACGGCGCGCAAAACCGCTGAGGTCGTCGGCGATCATATCCTGACGCGGAAAGAACAGCACCTGGTGTTGCAGAAAGGCGTCGTGGATTGCCGAGACATCGCCATCGTCGATGACCTTAAGGTCCATGCCGGCGATCTCGGCGCCGATAGGGCTCGTCAGTTGGCGAAGGTTGCCGAGCATCGTGGCCTCCCGTGCGCAACGCGTCGAAAACGTGCACAACGTTCATCAGCCTACTGCGCGACCTCCTGACCCTCAAGCGCGCCCCGGTAACGCAATTCAGCGGTCCGTGGAGAATTTTGCGTTTGATTCCCAGCCTCGCCGCGCCCATCAAGAGCCGGTCTTCACTAGCCGGGTCCCGCCGCGCCTTGTTTTCCCACCTTCCCACGCACGTCAAAGGCCTGTTGATCACCGGCTTCGGCGTTCTCGTCATGACGCCGGACGGTCTCCTGGTCCGTCTGGTCGATGCCGACGAATGGACGCTGCTGTTCTGGCGCGGCCTCTTGTCGGGCATCGGTCTGACGATCGGTCTGGCGTTGATCTACCGCGGCAAGACCTGGGCGCTGATACGCCAGATCGGCTGGGCCGGGCTCGTCACCGGCATCATCTTCGGCGTCGGCACCTGCGCCTTCATCATGGGCATCACCCACACCTCGGTCGCCAACACCCTGTTTCTGGTCAGCACGTCACCGTTGTTCGCGGCCGTCTTCGCCTGGCTGGTGCTGCGCGAGCCGGTGGCGCTGCGCACCTGGCTCGCCATCGCCGTGACGATCCTTGGCATCGGCATTATCGTCTCCGGCGGGCTCGACTGGGGATCGATGATCGGCAACCTCGCCGCGCTCGCCGCCGCCATGACGCTGGCGGTCAACTTCTGCACCATGCGCCACTACCAGAACCGCAACATGGTGCCGGCCATGGGCATCGGCGGTTTTGTCGCCGCGCTGATCGCGCTGCCGCTCGCCGCCCCGCTATCGGTTGGCGAGAGCGATATCGGCGTCCTCGCCCTGATGGGGCTTGTCATGGTGCCGCTGTCGTTCGGCCTGCTGTTCGTCGGGCCACGCTACCTGCCGGCACCGGAGGTCGGCCTCATGATGTTGCTCGAAGCGGTGCTGGGCCCGTTCTGGGTGTGGTGGGCGCTGGGCGAGGACCCCGGCACGGCGGCCATCGTCGGCGGCGCCATCGTGCTGGGCGCGCTCGCGATGAACGCCTGGCTGGCGCTGCGCGATGAACGCCGGCAAACGCGGCCATCGCCATGAAAATGGCGCGGCGGTCAGAGAACCGCCACACTTCCCGGGCCCTATGGTCGCGTCGGATCGTCTTGTGACCTCGGGGATCGCCATGCTTCATGGATATCGTCTCGTGCGCCCGGCCGTCTTCGCCGGGCTTGCCTTGTTTTTGATGGGTGCTTTGGCGCCCGCCTCGGCCGAACAGGTTTCCGGCACCTTCGAAAGCGGTGTCGACCGGCCGGGCGGCGACTACCGCTCGATCGATCTGGGCAGCGACGAAGCAACCGCCTGTTTCAGCGCCTGCGCCAAGGACGACCAGTGTATGGCCTGGACCTATACCAAGCCCGGCGTTCTGGGTGACAACGCGCAATGCACGCTGAAGAACGCGGTGAACCCCGGCGCGGCCGATCCGTGCTGTACGTCGGGCGTCATGGCGCGCGCCGGTATCGACCCCGAGACGGTCGTGCCCGCCGCGAACCAGAGCGGCGAGCCTCACCCCTGGGACAACGTCCGCGCCGACGGGCGCTGGTGTGCCGACGACCTGATCGCCGCCGGCCATAAACCGCTCTTCGTCCAGACCGGCGCCGGCGTCGACAACACCTATGTGTTCACCGACCCCCTCAACAAAGGCTATGTCGGTATCGCCGGATGCAACCAGGTGACCTGGAACTGGATCGCCTTTCACCAGGCCTGGGTCGAACGGGATCTCTCCTACCCGTCCGCCGAGGAGGACCCGATCTACTCCAAGAAGATCGTCTACGAGCACCTGGAAACCGGCAATCAGGTCACCATCGCCTACTTTCGTTAACCATTATCCCTTCGGAGTCCGCCGTTTACGGACTGTTAAGACTTCGACCGGCCGACCTTAAGCGCCTGAATCCACACCATTTCGCCCGCTCATATCGTGGCCTCGTAACATTTTGATTGGTCATCCAGGATGCGCACGACCTGCATCTCGCCATGATCGTCAATTCTTCGGCCATGAGCAGCGCCGTCTAGCCCCTCTGCGTAGATCTACCTCGTCCGATAGGAGGGGCAACACCATGGAACCGACGACCTGCACGTACGTTATTGGTAGAGATCAGAGCGCTCGCGAAAAGCTGTACCGTTCTTTCGAGGCGACGGGCCTCGGCGCGGCCTGGCAGGCCGAGAGCCTGCATTCCCTGATGCCGCCTCACGTCTGTTACCCAGAACCCAACATCGTCCTGGTCGACATCACCCATATGGCCGGTGATCTCAGGAACCAGTTGGTCGAAATTCAGAAGGAATACCCGGGCGCGACCTTCCTTTTGATGAGCGAAAAGGTCACCTCGGCCCTGCTGATGGAATACCTGCCGATCGGGATCGGCGGCGTGCTGCCGTTGGATATCGATCCGCAGATGCTGCGCTATTCGCTGGAACTGCTGCTCGACGACACGCTGATGGCGATGAACTGACCGACCCAACGGTTAATCGTATTCGCCAAGCCATCGGACAAAAAAACTGCCCGGCCCCCAGGGATGGGGCCGGGCAGGAAGTCCGTTCCGGAGTCGTTTGCCAAATCGATACAGTGTTGGCGACCCACCATATAGGGTACGTCTGCTGTCCAATCACCCCCCATGTTGATAACTGCCTGTTGTTTTCTGTGGATAAATGCGGTTTCCACAGAGGCCGTCACGGGCGTTGCGCTGACACCAGCCTGATCTAGCCTGTCTGGCATCGCCGTCCCCGCGGCACGGTCTGCCGCGACACGTCTTAAAGGGGGATTTCCGATGCCGTCCGACCAAGACGCCCAGCGCAGCCTTATCGTCTTCATCCACGGCCTTAACGACTACGATCGCGACCGCAATCTCGAGCAGTTCACCGCCGGCCTGCAGGCCTTCATGATCGACCACAATGTCGGCTTTGAGGCGGCGGAAGACAGCGGCCTGCCGACGCGGTTCGTCGGCACCGGCGACGGGCGCATCATCGATGTCGACCTCGTCTTCTGGGGCGACCTGCGCCGCAGCTTTTCGGCCATGTCGCCGCTGCAAAAACTCAAACACGGCGCCTCGATGCTGCTGTTCTGGATCGTCAGCCCGCTGTGGGGCCAGTTGCTCAGGACGGCACAGTCGCGCCTCTTGGCCGGCATGGTCTTCACGCTCGTCGTGTTCGGCCTTTGGTACTTCTCGACCCTGATCACCGTGGCGGCGACACCGGACCAGTTACCGGCGTTCTTGCAGGAACCCGCGCAAGCGTTTGCCGACGCCGTCCAGTCGGCCTGGATCTGGGTTGTCGCCCTTGTCGTGCTGCAGATCATCCCGGCCAACCAGATGATGGATGTCGCCTATTCGGTGCAGTGTTACCTGCGCGATCCCGAATACCGCATGCGGGTGCGCACCCGTCTGTCCAGCCGGTTGGCACGGGCCGACGCCACCGGTCTCTACGACGAGATCATCGTCGTCGCACACAGCTTCGGCACCGTCGTGGCGATCGAGGTTCTCGACAGCTTCAGGTTCCGCACGCCGGCGCGTGTCGTCACCCTGGGCAGCCCGGTGGAGGTCGTCGCCGCGCGCCACGGGCCGCTGCGCGACGCGATCACGGCCGCCGCGCGCAACAGCTCGCTCGCGCGCTGGGACGACGTCATCTCCGACCAGGATTGGCTCTGCACGCCGGTGCCCGCGCCCAAAGACGCGCCGCACTTCACAAGCCGGCCGCTCGCCGAGAAGGTCGACCTGTCGGCGCGGTTAAGCGGCGCGTCGCATGAGATGTACTTCTATAGCGACGACGTCTTCCGTTTGGTGCTGGGCAAACCCGAGACCGCTTAACGTGCACTCATTGCCAGGCGCAGGTCGCGCGGAAGGTGAAGACATCGCTCTTGCCGCCTTCGTGGTTGACCCGCGAATAGGTGAGGTCCGATCCCGTGAAATGAAAGGTCTCGACCAGGCCGATGGGGTAGACGGCGGCCAGGACAACCTGCTCGTCATCGATCTCCAGCGCCAGCATGTCGGCGGCGCGATCGGAGATCACGCGAAGTGCGCTGCCCTCTTCGTATTCAACATCGAAACCCGATGCCGGCTTGCCGGGCTCGTACACCAACCGCGTTTCGCCCGGCATGCGGCCGAGGTCGCCGCCCGTC
>JANQGO010000331.1 GCA_028277285.1 Alphaproteobacteria bacterium
GGGTCCAGCTCGGCTTCATGGTTCTGGGCCTGGCCTATCGCACGGGCGTGCCGTGGAACGAGTCCCACTACGCCAATGCGGAGTTCGACGCCAAGCTTACCGAAGCGGAAGGCGTTTTGGACGTCGAGGCCCGCAGCAAGATCCTGGGCGAAGTCGAAACCATCATGCAGGAAGACGGCCCGATCGTGCAGCCTGTCTGGCGCGCCATCTATGCCGCCTATGACAGCCGGGTGAAAGGTTTCACAATGCACCCGACGTCGTACATCTTTGCCAACGAGTTGGCGATCGAGTCCTGATCGCCGCCCATTGGCCAAGCGTTAGAGGGGAGCCTTCGGGCTCCCCTTTTTCTTTGCCCGTTTCACTTTGGGCGCGAACCGGTAGGCCTCCAGATCGATGGTGCCTTCAAGATCGATGTAGACGCCTTCGGCCTCCAGCAAATGGCGCTGCAGGTCGGCCGCCTCGTGTCCCCTGCCCTTGCCGACGCTGATCCGGCCCTGGGCGTTGATGACCCGCCACCACGGCACGGTCTTGTCGTTCAACGAGGAGAGCGCGTAGCCGACACGACGTGCCCACCGCGGGTGGCCCGCAGCAATCGCCACATCGCCATAGGTCATGACGCGCCCTTCCGGGATCTTGCGGATCACGGCGTAATAGCCGGCATACTCGTCGGATGTCATCGCCGGGATGTTAGAGCGTTTCGGCGCGACGTGGAATGAGTCCGCCTAACCGATGGTCGAGAACACCGGGAAGGTGGCCAGAAGCCAGAAGGCGAAGTCGGCGAGATAACCCGTCAGCATGGCAATGCCCATGACGACCAAGATGACACCGGCGACAATTTGGACACGCCTGCCCAAGCGACCCAGGCCCTTCATGCGCCTGACAAGCAGGCCCGTCGACGCAGCGGCGATCAAAAACGGCACCCCCAGGCCGACCGAGTAGATCGCCAGCAACGTCATGCCCTGACTGACCGTGGCCGTCGTTGCGGCCACCGTCAGGATGGCACCCAGAATGGGACCGATGCACGGTGTCCAGCCGAAGGCAAAGGCCGCGCCCAAACCATAGGCCGCGACCGGTCGCCCGCCCGGCACATTGAGCTGCAACCTGACATCGCGGTCGAACCAGCCGACGCGGAAGACGCCCATCATAAAGAGTCCGAAGACGATGACGACCGCCCCGGCCACATAGCTCAGCTCATACCGATAATCCAGCAGCAGCTCGCCGGCGGCCGTCGCGCCGGCACCCATCAGAATGAAAACCGTCGAAAAGCCGAGCACGAAGAAGAGACTGAGCAGGATCGCGACAGCGCGGGTCCGCGCTTTCGTCTCGCCGGTCAAGTTTTCAAGCGACTCGCCGGCAATGTAGGACACATAGGCGGGCACCAGCGGCAGCACGCAGGGTGACAGGAACGACACCAAGCCGGCAAGGAATGCCGCACCAACGCCGATGCCGGAGATTTCGAGCATAACGCCAGACCGGCCGTCGAGCCGTTAGGGGTTTGTGGCGAGCGACGCCTGATCGGTGCCTGCACCGCCATTGGCCAGACGCGCCGCGTCGATCAGCGGCAACAGCTCTTTCATCGCTGCCGGGCCATCCCATTCCGCGGTACCGACCAGCCTTGCCACCATCTGACCTCGATGGTCGATGACGATGGTCGTGGGAAGGCCGAGAACGCGGAAATCGCGCGAGACCTTCTGCGTGGGATCGCTGAAGACGCCCAGGCTGGCGACCGCGATCTCGTCATAGAACTCGCGGATCTGGTTCTCGCCGCCGCGGTCGACCGACATGGCCATCACCACGAGACTGTCGCCGCCATGGTTCGCTTCGAGCCGATCGAGCGACGGCATTTCTTCACGGCATGGCGGGCACCAGGTTGCCCAGAAGTTCAAGACGATGACCTTGCCCTGGTAGTCCTCCAGCGTGCGCATTTCACCGCCTTCGACCGAGAACAGAACATCGGGCGCCGGTTCCGGTTCGTCGAGCCAGGCGAAGTTCGGCAACGTGTCGCTCGCGCTTGTCGGCATGCAGGCGACAACCAACAGCAGGCTGGCGACGCTGGCGAGGATCGTGCGTTTCATCAACGAAGCTCCTGGATGATCGGCAAGATGTCGTTCTGCCACGATTCCCGTGTGATCGGCCCGATGTGCTTGTGAACGATCCGGCCATCAGCATCGACAACGAACGTCTCGGGCACGCCGTAGACGCCCCATTCGATCCCGACACGCCCGTCGGCGTCGACGCCCGTCGCGTCATAGGGGTTGCCGTGCTCGTCCAGCCAGACGGCGGCGTCCTCCGGGGAGTCCTTGTAGTTCAGGCCGAACACCGCGACCTCGCCGGTTTCGTGCAGTTCAACAAGCAAGGGATGCTCAATCAAACAACTCACGCACCACGAGGCAAAGACATTGACCAGGCTGACCTGTCCTTGGAGCGTCTCGTTGGAAAAACCGGGTCCATAACCCGGCACTTCGGCCAGATCGAATGCTGGCGCCGGTTTGCCGACAAGCGCTGACGGCAAGACGCTGGGATCACGCCCAAGACCGATCGCCAGCGCAACGACCAGCAGCGCGAACAACGCGACCGGCAACGCGTACAACCAGCGTCGTGTCGCGCGTGGGGGACCGGCTTCAACCGAGGATGTGTTGTCGGTCATGGGCGATAACGTGGCCTCTGCTGCTTGTCGGCGCAAGTCCTCTCCACAAGCCTGACGCGAAGGTGATTTGCCGTGCCTTGTTAACGGTTTAGGCCGCGAACGAACCGGGCGAAACGGTCACAAGCCTCGGCGATTTCGGCCGATGGCGCGGTCAGCGAAAACCGCAGGAAACCGCTGCCGCTGGGGCCAAATCCCTCTCCCGCCAACAAAGAAACGCCGGCCTCCTCCAGCAGGCGGTCGGAGAATTCCTGCGACGTCAGGCCGGAATCGCGAATATCGACCATCATGAAACACGAGCCTTCGGGCTTGATGACACGGATACGGCTAACGTCTTTGAGGCGGTCGAGCACCAAATCGCGCCGTTTCTGGTAGTGGGCGAGCATGGTGGCGATTTCGGGGAAGTCGCCGGTAAAGGCAATTTCGACACTCTGCTGAATGAAGGTCGGCAAACCATAGTGCAGAGCCAGGCCCAGATGGTAGAGGTGCTGGCGTAGCGACGGCGGTCCCACCACCCAGCCGACCCGCCAACCGGTCATGGCGTGGGACTTCGACAGGCTGTCGACCACGATGGTGCGCTCTGCCATGCCGTCCAGCGTCGCCGGACACAAGTGACGACGGCCGTCAAAGAGGGTTCGGCTATAGACCTCGTCGGAGATCAGCCAGAGATCGTGGTCCCGGCATACTTCGGCCAAACCTTCCAGGTCCTGGCGCCCATAGGCAGCGCCGGTCGGATTGTGCGGCGTGTTGATCATGATGCTGCGGGTTCTTGGCGTCACCGCTGCTTCGACATCGGCGGGGTCCAAATGGAAGTCCCGTTCCGGCCGCAATGGGATGGAGACCATCTCCGCACCGGTCGCATGGACGACGGACTCATAGGTCACGTAGACCGGCTGCGGCACGATGATCTCGTCGCCCGGCCCGGCCGTACAAGCCGCCGCGCCGTACAGGCCGCCCTGGGCGCCCAGGCTCATGGAGATATTGTCGGCGCCCACGGCTTGACCGGTATTGCGCTCGTGATAGGCAGCGACTGCGGCGCGAAGCTGTGGGCTGCCGTCGATATAGGAGTAATGCGTATCACCGCTTCTCATGTCGTCGATGCAGGCCTCGACGATCGGCGCCGGCGTGTCGAAATCCGGGTCGCCGATGCTCAGCACGATGACGTCGCGTCCCTCGTTCTTGTATGCGAGGGCGCGGCTATGGACATCCCAGGCGCGCGCGCCCTCGTTGGCAAGACGATCGACGATCGGTGCGTAGCGCATGGACCGCAGTTACTCCTCAATTTCAGGCGGAAACGTCCAGGAAAGCGCGCGATGTTTATCCCACTGCCCAACGAAAGCCAAGCCGTGTGTAACGGGGTTCGCGCGGCCCAGTCCCGAAGCTTCAATAGAAAAAGGCGCGGCCCTTCGGCCACGCCTTTTCTGTGAATTCGTGTGCTCTGCTAGCGGCTCAACAGAAGGGCTGAATCCTCATCCCAGGTGAGCCAAACCGTCTCGTGTTTGTCCGGATCGACGCTCTCCAACACACGCTGGGCGTTTTGGGCCGCGACGGCGACCGGCGCTTCGCGGCCGTCGACATGGACATAAAAATGGCTGCGATCACCCAAATAGGCGGCAGCCTGAATCGACCCTTCAACGACATTGTGCATCACGTTCGGCTTCTGGAACGAAATGCCGAACTTCTCAGGCCGGATCGCCACGGTGATATCACCGCTGGTCGGCGTCTCGGAATTGCCCGCCATGGACCGGACCTGACCCAATCCTTCGGTGTCGACGATGGTGGCGTCGCCATCCTTGCCCTTGATACTGCCGCTGAAGAAGTTGATGGTGCCGATGAAGTCGGCGACTTCCTTGACCTGCGGGATCTCGTAGAGATGGGTCGGGGAGTCGATCTGCAGCACCTTGCCCTCCGACATCACGGCGATGCGGTCGGACATGGTCATCGCTTCTTCCTGGTCGTGGGTCACGAACACGAAGGTAATGCCGACGTCGCGCTGCAGCGCACGCAGTTCCAGCTGCATCTGCTCGCGAAGTTTCTTATCGAGCGCGCCGAGCGGCTCGTCCAGCAACAGCACTTTCGGCTGTTTGATCAGAGCACGCGCCAAGGCGATGCGCTGGCGCTGACCGCCGGACAGCTGATGGGCGCCGCGTGTGCCGTAGCCCGGCAGCTTGATCAACTCCAGCATCTCATCAACCTTGCGGTCAATCTCGGCCTTGTTCAGGCCGGACTTGCGCATGCCGTAGGCGATGTTCTTATGGACGTTCAGGTGCGGGAAGATGGCGTAGCTCTGGAACACCATGTTGACGGGCCGCTGGTGGGGCGGCACGCCGGCTTGCGGCTGGGCGTCGATATAGATGTTGCCCAAGGTCGGTTGCTCAAAGCCGGCCAGCATTCTCAGCAGCGTCGTCTTGCCGCAACCCGATGCCCCGAGAAGCGAAAAGAACTCGCCCTCTTCGATATTGAACGTGATGTCATCGACGGCTCTGACACTGCCGAAGTGCTTCGACACGCTCTTGATCGCAATATAGTCCTCACGCATACCTTTTGCGCCCACCCGCTGTTGCCATGTCCATTTTTGTTCGTTGCGCCGAAACGCTCCAGTTCTTCGCCTAGATCGCCGATCCTTCCTGAGTTCCGACGCCGCGGCGGCGGATGACCTCGGAGAAGGTGACGATGAAGAAGGATGCCAACAGGATGCACGCGCCCAGCGACAGCACCATCGGCAGCCGG
>JANQGO010000121.1 GCA_028277285.1 Alphaproteobacteria bacterium
TTGCAGCCATGGGCGATGTTGGCGAACGGGCCGCCGTGGACGAAGGCCGGGTTGTTCTCCAGCGTCTGCACCAGGTTGGGTTTGATGGCGTCTTTCAGCAGCGCGGCCATGGCGCCTTCGGCGTTCAGTTCGGCGGCCGTGACCGGCTTGCGGTCGCGGGTATAGCCGACGACGATCTGGCCCAGGCGGCGTTTCAGGTCGTGCAGGTCGGTTGCCAGGCAAAAGATCGCCATGACCTCGGAGGCCACCGTGATGTCGAAACCGTCTTCACGCGCGAAGCCGTTTGCGACGCCGCCCAGGCTGTTGACGATCTGGCGCAGCGCCCGGTCGTTCATGTCGACGACGCGGCGCCAGGTGACGCGGCGCGTGTCGATGCCCAGCGCGTTGCCCCAGTAAATGTGGTTGTCGGTCATCGCCGCCAGCAGGTTGTTGGCGACGCCGATGGCGTGGAAGTCCCCGGTGAAGTGCAGGTTGATGTCTTCCATCGGCACGACCTGGGCGTAGCCGCCGCCGGCCGCACCGCCCTTCATGCCGAAGGAAGGCCCAAGGGAGGGCTCGCGCAGGCAGATCAGGGTCTTCTTGCCGATCCGGTTCAGCGCGTCGCCCAGACCGACCGTGGTCGTCGTCTTGCCTTCGCCCGCCGGCGTCGGTGTGATGGCGGTGACCAGGATCAGCTTGCCGTCCGGCCGGTCCTTGATATCGCGGATGTAGTCCAGCGAGATCTTCGCCTTGGTGTGGCCATAGGGCTCCAGATATTCGGGCTCGATGCCCAGCCTGTCCTTGGCCAGCTCCATGATTGGTTTGAGCGTGGCGGCTTGGGCAATTTCAATATCGGATTTCGGCGTGGCCATCGGCGGTTCCCCTGTTGACGCGGCGTTATCGGGAGAGGGTTTGGAGGGACTTTAGCGGCGGCCCTGCAGCGATCGCGCAAGGAATCGACGTCTGGTGTCGCGCCCGGTCCTAATTGGTTCGATTGGTTCAAAATTGGCTTGGCGCATGGTCCTCAGATTCGCCGGGCGGGTCAAGCCGCGGTGCGACAAAAAATGCCGGTTTCACGGCGGTTTGCGGCAAGAAAAAGGGCGGTGGACCGAAGCCCACCGCCCTTGGTCGTTCTCGTCGACGCTAGGTTACTTCTCGACCATGGCGTCGTAGGTGCCGCGATGATCGAGCGCTTTGTCCAGCCCGACCTCGCGGTAGTGGTTCAAGGCCCGATCATACTCATCGTTTTCGGACCGGATCTGCCAGATGTGCCAGATGATCCAGACCAGAACACCGACGATCACCAGGATCCCTTCGATGCCCGGGAACGGGTAGATGGCGCCCAGACTGGCGACATCACCCCAGCTTTCGACATTGGTCGACATGCTTTTCCTCCTCTAAGGCTCAGTCGCCCTGACCACGGGCCAGTTCACGGTCGATATCTTCCTGGGCCGTATCGCGATAGGCGAAGTACGGGAAGGCATCGCCATAGTCGTGGGTGTCGAGACCGGCGAGTTCGACCTCGCGCGGCACTCTGAGCCAGCCCAGCGAATCCAGGATCTTCGACACGATCCAGCATGGGATGAAACCGAGAACCCAGAACATGATTATCGCACCGATGAAGTTGCCCAGCGGGTTGATGACCGCGACGCCGTCGGCATTGCTGCCGAACAGGCCCTGGACTTCGCCCATGACGTTGGACGGATAACCCCAGAGCATGAAGCCGGCGATGACCGTGCCGAGGAAACCGGCATAGCCGTGCACCGCGACGGCGCCAACCGCGTCGTCGATCTTGAACCGGCGTTCGACCCAATAGTGCATCTTGTAGGCGAACCAGACGCCGACCATCGCGATCAGCATGGATTCGATCGGATGGTAGAGGTCGTTGCCCGCCGACGCACAGATGACACCAGCCAGACCGCCCGAATAGCTCCAGAACGGATCGCCACGGCTGACCATATAGCCGGCCAGCAGACCGCCCGAGAGCGACATCAGGAAGTTGAAGGTGATCGCCGAAAGCGACGTTGGTGTCAGGTAGATGTTGGTGGCGGTAAAGAAAGCCTCGCCCTCAACACCCAAAACACCGCTGGTGTAGTCGATGATCGGGATGTTGCAGGCCGCGTAGAACCCCCAGAAGCCCGTATAGATGAGAAACAGGCCGACCGTGACGAACCACGGATTGTTCTGCGGGAAATCGCGCGGCGTGCCGTCCGCGGCAAACTTGCCGAGACGCGGGCCGAGCACCACCAGGATGGCAAGCGCGGAGCCGCCGGCAATGCCGTGCACCACCGACGACGCATAGGCGTCATGATAGCCCAGAAGCTGCACCATCCAACCGTTGTAGGACCAGCCCCAGGCCGCATCGATGATCCAGGTGACCGAACCGACCAGAACGGCCAGGATCAGGAAGCCCTGGGTCTTGATGCGCTCGATGACCGCACCCGAGACGATGGAAGCGGTGGTCCATGAGAACAGCAGGAACGCCGCCCAGAAGACGCCGTTGATGCGCGACCAGTACATGGTGTCGTCCGCTGTCAACGCGCCGGTCTGCACCGTAACCGCGCCGCCCATATGGGTGCCCATCAGCTCCGACCAGGGCAAGGCCCAAGGCGCGTCGCTGAAACCGCCCATGAACGGGAAGTACGGAAACGCGAAATAGATCCACCAGCCGAAGAAGAAGAAGGTGATGGTCACCAGCGGGATGAGCATCGTGTTCTTCATTAATGTGTGCTGGAGGTTTTTGCGGCGCGAGGCGCCGACCTCATAGACACAGAACCCGACATGGATCAGGAACATCATCACGACCGTGACCCAATAGTAGAATTCCGTGAAGATGACGGTAAGTGAGTCTAAACCGTCAGTCATTCCCCAGATCCCCCTCGTTAAGTAACGCATTGTGTCCCATCCGGCGGCGTTATGAGGCCCCGCCTTGATGTGGCGCCGAGTCTAGGGAGTTTTTAATCCGCTGCAACACTGTTGCCATTCGTGATCAACTTTTTCACCACAGGAAACTATTTGAAGGGGTTTGACGTGATCTCCTTCGATGCTAGAAAACGTCATTGTTTCAATGGCTTGGTACAGTCTTGATGGTCGAGAACGACAGTCTGACCGATGCGGGTGCCGCACTCAGGCGCCATTTCTTGGGGTGGCAGTGCCGTATCCGTCAACATGCCATGCGCCGGGACGGCGGGCGCCCTTCCGAGGGCATGCGCCCGGAGCTGCAGCGCATGAACGGCACCGACCTTGGCCACGTTACCGTGGTCATCTGTGAAGCCGAACCCGACGCGACGACGGATCAGTTTCGCCACATCGTGCAACGCACCATGGATCCGCAGGAGCGTTTGAAGAAGGGCGTCCAGTTTCTGTCGTCAGCCTATTTCCAGAAGGCCGATTCATTCTGTGACGCCCTGCTCGCACTGTTCGGCGCCGGCACTTCGCCGGCGCAGATCGTGGACGATGAGCGATGCGTGCTGGCCTTCCAGCAGTTCAGTCAGAGCTATCGCCTGCCGTGCCGGATCGAGCGACTTGAGGAAGACGATCGTCTGGCGCAGGCGCTTTTGTGGCACAACCGCATGTTCAACCCGAACATCCCCCCCGATGTCATACCGGTGGCGTTCTGGCCGGTATGGGACGAGGGCACGGCGTTCCCGCCCGTCGGCTGATCGTCAGAACTTGTACCGGACGGTCACCATTAGATCGTGCGACGTGATGCGGTCGGCCTCGAGCTGGTCGCCCGCCGCCATGGCGCCGGTGTCGAAGCCGCCCAGGGAGAGAAACCGGTAGGCCGCGCCCAGATCCCAGTGCTCGCTGATCAGGTAGTCGATCCCGACGGTCGCGCCATAGGCCAGGTTGTCGTCGTCGTTGGTGAAATTGGTCGTGGTCCCGGTCGCCAGCACGGTGCGGTCGACGTCCGATGTGTTGCGCGCCCAGCCGACCATCGCACCGACAAACGGCTGCCAGTCGCTTTCGCCGCGAAACTCATAGGTCAGTCCCAGCAGCACCGTGGTTGACGACAGGTTGTTCTCGTAACCGATCGACGCCGGTCCGTTGACGTCGCGCGCGTCGATGTCTTGGCGGATCCGGTAGCCAACCTCTACCTCGGCCCGTAACGGCAGTTCGCCGAAACGATAGCCAATTGATCCGGCGGCGCCTCCGGTCGTGTCGTCGTCGTGATTGATCATCAGCGCGCCGCCGATACCCGTGCCGGATATCTTGCGCACATCGGTGCTGCCGCCAAACGCGCTTATCCCCAGATAAAAGCCGGAGTCGTCGGCGACGACCGGTTCTTGTTGCCAGACAACAAGCCCAATCAGGGTCGCGGCACACGCCACGACCTCGAGTGCTTTTCCCCCTATCATTGCGGATACCGCCCCCGGAACTCGCTTTGATAAGCACGGGCTATCGTCAATAGGGGTTTGGCGTCAATCGTTAATGTAAGATGTTGGATACCGAACGGAACGTCGAACGGCCCGGCGCCCTGTGCCAATTCAGGTCAATCGAGACCCTTCATGCGCGCGGCATCATCCGTCATAATCGTTTCGGGCACACCGGATGTGCCGGTGCGCCGGTACAAGATGCTTCGGCCGGGTTCACGCCGAAGCGCACGTCTTGTGCTCCTTTTTGCTCGATTGAGACCGGGCGGCGTCCGACGAAAGATCAGGGGCCGCCGGTTTCTGGGACGGGGGAAGACAAATGATTGATCATTATCGGAAGGTATTTTTGGCTTTGTTTGCTGCCATGGCGTTGGGTCTTGGCGTGGCCGCATGTGACGATGGCGGTTCAGGCGACAGCGATGCCGGAACGACAAGCGACGACTCCGGAAGCAGCGACGCTGGCAGCAGCTGACGACAGAGGCGGTTGATCTGCCGCCTTGCAAGCCAAAGAAGCAAAAAGGCTCCGGACGTCTGCCAGTCCGGAGCCTTTTTCATTGAGCTGACCGGCGACCCCTGCCGCCGTCGGCCGACCCTGATCCCTACCTAGAACTTTCGATAGGCCTTGTTCAGGTCGCGCATGGGATGGCGGTCCGACATCTGGAACTTGATCAGCAGTTCGCGCGCCATCATGTCGCGGTCCTGCTGGTTGTCGGGCAGTTCCATGTCGTCGGGCAGACGGATCCAGCCGTTGGCGTTGCGATCGAACACCGCCGGGCTGCCTTCCTCGTAACCCATGTGGACGTCCTCCAGCCAGTTGAGGTCGTCCCAGCCCATGATCTCGATGTAATCCTTCAGGAACGGTGTGAGCTTGTCGTAGTCGGGCAGCAGGTTGACATCGTAGCGATAGCCGATGTGCTGGCCGATGACCTTCTCGCGCTCGGTGTCGAGACCGTCGGTCTTCAGAAAATGGTCGATATCCTTGACGTCGCTCATCGAGGCATCTCCCTTAGAGGTGGTGATAGTCGGCGACGCCGACCGTGTGGTTGGTGCCGGCGAGCGGGACACCGGCCATGGCGGAAGCCTCCATGGTCAGCGCCGCCAGATCTTCCGGCTCCAGGCTGTGCACGTTGGTCTTGCCGCAGGCCCGCGCCATCATCTGCGCTTCGATGGTGAGCGTGTGCAGGATGTTATAGACACGCTCCGCCGCATCGTCGGGGTTGAGGCGCTTCCTGAGCTCCTCGTCCTGGGTCGCGACACCCACCGGACAACGGCCGGTGTGGCAGTGATAGCAGTAGCCTGCGGGAACCCCGATGGTGCCTTCGTAGTCGGCCTCCGGGATGTCCTTGTTGCAGTTCAGCGCCATCATCACTGTGGTGCCGATCGCCACCGCGTCGGCGCCGAGCGCCAGCGCCTTGGCCAGATCGCCGCCGTTGCGGACACCGCCGGCATAGATCAGGGTGATCTCGCCGCGCTTGCCCAGGTCGTCGATCGCACGACGCGCCTGACGGATCGCCGCGATGCCCGGCACGCCGGTCTCTTCGGTCGCCAGATGCGGGCCGGCGCCGGTCGAACCTTCCATGCCGTCGATATAGATGGAGTCGGGATCGCACTTCACCGCCATACGCACGTCGTCATAGACGCGCGCCGCGCCCAGCTTGAGCTGGATCGGGATCTGGTGATCGGTCGCTTCGCGGATCTCCTGGATCTTCAGCGCCAGATCGTCCGGGCCCAGCCAGTCGGGATGGCGCGCCGGCGACCGCTGGTCGATGCCGGCGGGCAGCGAGCGCATCTCGGCGACCTGGTCGGTCACCTTCTGGCCCATCAGGTGGCCGCCGAGGCCGACCTTGCAGCCCTGGCCGATGAAGAACTCGCAGCCGTCGGCCAGGCGCAGGTGGTGCGGGTTGAAGCCGTAGCGCGACTGGATGCACTGGTAGAACCACTTGGAGGAATAGCGCCGCTCGTCGGGGATCATGCCGCCTTCGCCGGAGCAGGTCGCGGTGCCGGCCATGGTCGCGCCCCGCGCCAAGGCCGTCTTGGCCTCGAAGGAGAGCGCGCCGAAGGACATGCCGGTGACGTAGATCGGGATGTCGAGCTCGAGCGGCCGCTTGGCGCGCGGGCCGATCACCGTCTTGGTCAGGCACTTCTCGCGATAGCCCTCGATCACGAAGCGGGTCAGGGTGCCCGGCAGGAAGGTCAGGTCGTCCCAGGTCGGGATCTTCTTGAACAGCGAGAAGCCGCGCATCCGGTAGCGGCCGAGCTCGGCCTTGATGTGGATGTCGTCGATCACCTCGGGCGGGAACATGAAGCTCTGCCCGAGCACGTTCGGGTTGCGCTTCTGGCGGCGCGGCTCCGCCGCGGGCGCCTCCTGGGGCATTGATCTCTCGGCAGTCATGTCGCTGTCCCTCCGCTCACCCTCTCGTCATGCTCGGGCTCGACCCGAGCATCCATTCCGTCGCTGGCACGGGACCTTGTTTGGCTGGCTTCGGTCCCGGCTCGGTCTCTTGCGTGGACCCTCGGGTCGAGCCCGAGGGTGACAAGGCAAGAGACCTCTGTTCTGTCGCCGACCTACAGCACGAGCTTCTTTTCGGAAGGCTCGAGGTTGTCGTAGTTCCAGAGCTGCTTGCCGGCGACGATCTTGGTCATATTGCCGATGCCGTTCGCCGGCTCGACGCCGTAGAGGCCGAGCTTGCGCGTCAGCCAGGCGACGTCGAGGTCGGTGAGCTCGGCTTCGACCGCGTCGACGCCGAGGCTGTCGATCTTGCCGCCGACGAAGATCGTGCCGTCGTACATGGAATCGCCGAGGTTGCTGCCCGCGTCGCCGCAAACGACCATGCGGCCGCGCTGCATCATGAAGCCGGAGAAGGCGCCGGTGCGCCCGCCGACGATGATGGTGCCGCCTTTCTGGTCGATGCCGGTGCGCGAGCCGACGTCGCCCCTGCAGACCAGGTCGCCGCCGCGGATCGCCGCGCCGAAGGTCGAGCCGGCGTTCTTCTCGATCACCACCGTGCCGGCCATCATGTTCTCGGCGCAGGACCAGCCGACCCGGCCCTTGA
>JANQGO010000238.1 GCA_028277285.1 Alphaproteobacteria bacterium
GGTGCTGGCGGCGACCCAGGGTCGCAAGTACCGCGCCCTGCTCGACGCGTCGGCCACGCCGCGCGAGATGCAGTGGGCGACGCTGAGCCGCATCCTGAGCGCCAACGCCGAAACGACGTTCGGCCGCCAGCATGACTTCGCCCGCATCACCGATGTCGAGACTTTTCGCCGCGCCGTGCCGGTGCAAGGCTATGAGGACATTCGGCCCCTCATCGCGCGCCAGGAACTGACCGGCGAGCGCTGCCTGACTCAGGACCAGCCGGTTTTCTATCACCGCACCAGCGGCACCACCGGCGCACCGAAGGACATCCCGGTCACACAGCCCGGGCTGGACCAGATCAAACGGCACCAGAAGATCTTCGCCTATGCGGTCTCGCGCGGGTCGAACGCGCTGCGCGGCAAGATGTTTACGGTCAGCGGCCAGGCGGTGGAAGGCACGATGCCCGGCGGCACGCCCTATGGCTCCGCGTCGGGCCTGCTCTATCAAAGCCAGTCGGGCCTGGTGCGCTCGCGCTATGTGCTGCCGCCGGCCTGTTCCGACATTCCCAACTATAGTGCGCGTTATCTCGCCATGGCGGTCTTCGGCGCCGCCGAACCCGCGGTCACCGGTGCGGCGACGGCCAACCCGTCGACCATGGTCAGGCTGCTCGGCGTGATCAACGACGAGCCGGAGACGATCCTGCGGGCCATCGCCGACGGGCGCTTGCCGGATGCGGCGGCCGAGCACATGCAAACCCAGACCGGATTGAAACCCAACGCAGCGCGCGCCCGCGACCTCACGCACAAGCTGAACGCGGCGGGCAAGCTGACCTATGCCGATATCTGGCCGCGGCTCGCGGCGATCATGACGTGGACTGGCGGCAGTTGCGGCGTCTCGCTGCGCAGCCTCGCGCCGTCGCTGCCCGCGGGCGTCAAGATCGTCGAGCTCGGTTATGTCGCGAGCGAGGTCCAGGGCACCATCAACATCGACGCGACACGCAACACGTGCCTGCCAACGCTGACCGATACCTTTTTCGAGTTTGCCGAACGCGACGCATGGGAGAACGGCACAGCGGACTTCCTGTCGCTGCACGAACTGGAAGAAGGCGCGGACTACCACGTCTTCGTCACGACGAGAGACGGCCTCTATCGCTACGCCATGCACGACATCGTGCGCGTGACGGGCAAGCTCAACCAGACGCCGGTCCTGGATTTCGTGCAAAAGGGCAAGGGCGTCACCAGCATCACCGGCGAAAAACTTCATGAGGCGCAGGTACTGGACGCGGTCAGCGCGGCGCTCGCGGATCGCGGCTTGGCGACCGACTTCTTCATCATACTCGCCGATCAGGAAGGCGCCGGCTACACGGTCTACATAGAAGGCGCGCCCGCCGGTGCCGATGCGGACCTGACGGCGGACATCGAAGCGCGCCTTCGCGCCGTCAACATCGAGTACGACGCCAAGCGGGCCAGCGAACGGCTGGCGCCGCTCAAGTTCTGCTGGCTGCGCAGCGGCACCGGCGCCGCCTACCGGGCGGACCGCGTTGCCCGCGGCCAGCGCGACGCGCAGTTCAAGTATCTCCACCTGCAATACGCCCATGACTGCACGTTCGATTTCGGCACCTATGTGGCTGCCGCCTGACGCCGATGCGTATCGAACGTCTCGACGTTTTCTGTTTCCCGGTGCCGTTCAAGGTCGTCTTCCGTCACGCCTCGGCAAGCCGCGCCCAGGCCCAGAACATCATTGTCAGGGCGACCTCCGAATGCGGCGAGGTCGGCTATGGCGAAGGTTGTCCGCGCGACTACGTCACCGGCGAAACGGTCGCCGGCGGCGTCGCCTTCATCCGCGCCATCGCCGATGCGCTCAAGGCGGGCGTGCACGACGAACAGGACCTCAAGGCCTGGATCGATACGCACGAGAACCTGATCGATGACAATCCCGCCGCGTTCTGCGCCGTCGAAATCGCGTTGCTGGACCTGATTGGCAAGGCCAAACAACTGCCGGTCGAAGACCTCGTCGACACGCCACGCTTGAACGGGGCCTTCCGCTATTCTGCGATCCTGGGCAATGCTCCGTATTTCGCCTTTCGCTGGCAGCTTTATCGCTACTGGTCGAGCGGATTCCGCGACTTCAAGATCAAGGTGTCCGGCGACCTGCGCCGCGATAGAAGAAAACTCCGCGCGTTCAAACGGAAGACAGACCCGGCGGTACGTCTTCGCCTCGACGCCAATAACCTCTGGTCATCCGCCGATGCCTGCTTGCGTCATCTCGAGGCGCTTGACCACGAGGTCTTCGCTATCGAGGAGCCGCTGCGACAAAGCGACCTCGAGGGTTTCAGGGCGGTCGGCGAGACCAGTGGCACCAGGATCATCCTCGACGAAAGCCTCGCCCGGCCCGACCAGGTCGCCACGCTCGGCAACGGCCCATGGCTGATCAACCTTCGCGTCTCGAAAATGGGCGGCATCATCCGCTCGCTCGATGTCGCACAACGAGCTGGAGAGAGAGGCATCGGCATCATCGTCGGTGCCCAGGTCGGCGAGACCAGCATCCTGACCCGCGCCGCGCTCACCGTGATGAACGCGCAGCGCGCCAACCTCGTCGCCGGCGAAGGCGCCTTCGGCACCTACCTCTTGAAGCGCGATCTCACCGCACCAAGCCTGATGTTCGGCAAGGCCGGCGTGCTCGACACCGCCCGGGCGAGCGACGCGAGTGCCCCCGGCCTCGGCCTAACGGTTCACGAAGCAGAGCTCACCGACGCGCCAACGTGAGAACGCCCATGCGCAGCATCTGCTCTATGCCGCGTGCTGCAGGCGGCAGTAGCATGACGCCTTGATCGGCACTTCGGCGCGGGCGCTGGCGAGGTCCAGGCGCTGTTTGATCAGGGCCGCTTCCGCCACCTCGCCGCGGCGCACCAGGCATTCGTGGAAACCGTGCAGGCTCCACACATTGTCGGGATGCTGGCTGGCCCGGCTCAAGGAGTTGTCCAGGCCCAGGTCCGCGCGGTAAACGGCCTCCGCCTCCTCGACCCGGCCCTGCTCCAGGAGTAACGCGCCCAGGGCATGGCGCGGCGGCTGCATCCAGCCCCACGGTTCGTCATAGGGCAGCGCATCGTCGCGTCTGACCGCCTCGCGCAGATGCTCGAACGCGATGTCGTGGTTTTCGCGCCGGTACTCCAGCTCGCCTTCCAGCATCGCCTCGGCGACGGCCAGGATGTCGCGGCACGTGTTGTTGTGCACCCAGCGGTTTTCCGGGACGCGGGCATAGGCGGCCTGGAACAGCTCGCGCTCGGCCTCGGCGCCCGCGATGTTTTCCGAGGCCGCGTGCGCCACCGTCTTGGCGTAATGGATCATCGCCGTCGTCGAACAGTAAAGCTCCTGATCGGCCGGCAGTTCCTGATCGATGATCTCCTGCCACTTGCCGAAGCGCACGAGCGCGTGCTGCTTCATCGGGATGTAGCCTTCCAGGAAGTCGCCCATGGGCGGCGACTCCATGCGCAGCAGTTCCTCAGGCGTCGTCGCGATCAACTCCTCGGCCGCCTCGATCGCCGGCTGGTACTGGCCCAGGAACATCGCGCCATAGATCTTGAAGTGATAGTCGTGGATCCGGTAGCCCGAATAGAAGTTCATGAACCCGCGTTGCCCGAGATACTTGCGGTCGGCGACGATCGCCTTGTGATTGCCGTCGACGACCGCGTGGTAGTGGCCGCACAACACGTCGATGTGGGTCGGCATGTGTCTCAAGTGGCCGGCATCCGGCACAAGGTCGCGCAGGTTATCGCCGGCTTTCAGCGCGCGCTCGGGGAACGGCGACATCTCCATCAGGTGCACATAAAGGTGCAGCAGCCCGGGATGCTGGTTGGCGCCGAGGTGGTCGAGTTCATGGAACGCCTTTTCCATCACCACCATCGCCTCGTCGGTCCCGGCGTTTTCCGCGATGGCGCCGGTCGGCAGATCCCACAGCCGCCACGGCGTGCGGTTCAGGATCGCTTCGACGAACACCGTGCAGACATCCAAGTCGTCGGGAAAGGCGCGGAACACCGTGCGCATGGCGTCCGCGAAAGCATCGTTCCACGGCTGATAGTCGTCAACCGCCTCGCGCGACGGGTAACGTGCGGGCAACGCCTCGATCAGCGCCTGTTCGACCAGGGAGACGTTCGGCGCCAGTCTCTGTGCGGCCTCGATGGCGTCGGCGGCGCGGTTAAGCGACGTCTTCAAGTCCTCCGGGTCGAACTTGTCCCACTCCTTGTTGTAGTTTGGGCCGACCGCATAGGCGATGCCCCAATGCGCCATCGCGCATTCGGGGTCGTGTTCCAGCGCGGTTTCGAAGCAGATAATCGCTTCTTCGTGGTTATAGCCGTAGGTCCAGATCAAGCCGCGATCGAACCAAAGCTGCGCCTCTGCCGAACGCGTCGTGATCGCCCGCGAATAGGTGCCGAGATCGTAGTAGTCGTCGTCGTCCATGCCCCTGCGCGCCCCCGGCTGATCGGTCCGTTGCGCCGGCCACTATCCCGGACGCCACGCTGGGGATCAACCCTGTGTCCCCTGCATGTCGCGCGCGTCCGGCGGCCGCAGGGGTCTTGCGGCTGAGATCGGTAAGTGGTTGTCTTGCCGGCCTGCAACCGGGGCGAGCCGTGACGACCATCGACGCAGAGCAACCGCAAGGACGTGACCGCGCGCTCGCACTGACAGCGATGTCGCTGGGTTTGTTTCTGGTGGCGATCGACTTCTCGTCGCTCAGCGTCGTGATCGTCGCGATTGAACAAGACCTCGGCACCACGCTCAACCGCGCGCAGTGGGTGATCAACGCCTATACCGTCGCGTTCGGCGTCACCATCGTCACCGGCGGGCGGCTCGCCGACATGTTCGGGCGCAAACGGATCTTCATGATCGGCTGTGTCCTGTTCGCCGTGTTCTCGCTGGTCGGCGGCCTCGCGCCCGACATCAACACGCTGATCGCCGCGCGCGCGCTGACCGGGATCGGCGGCGCGCTGGTATGGCCCGCGGTCATGGGCATGACCTATGCGGTGCTGCCCAAGGAGCGGGCGGGCCTCGCCGGCGGACTGATCCTGGGGGTGATCGCCTTCGGCAACGCCACCGGCGCCCTGCTGGGCGGCTTCTTGACCGACGCGATCGACTGGCGCTGGGTGCTCTACCTCAACATCCCCCTGGCGCTGGGCGCGATGTGGCTGGCCCAAGGACGCATCCCCGCCATGCCCGGCCACGGCCGCCAGCGGATCGACTATCGCGGCATCGCGCTGCTGTCGGCCGGTGTCGTGTTGATTCTGGTCGGCCTGGATATCGGGTCGGACGCCGGTATCCCGCGCGCGGTCACGTTCGCTCTGGTCGGCGCGGGCCTGCTTGTTCTGATCGTCTTTCTTCTGGCCGAACGCGGACAGGGCGAAGCGGCGCTGATACCCCCCGACGTCATGCGCATGCCCATGTTCACCGCGACGATCATCTGCGTCGTCTTGATGTCGTCGGTCTTCTTCGCCGCGTTGGTCTATGTCCCGCAGTTCACGCAGAAGGGGTTGGGCTGGTCCGCCTTCGCGGCGGGGCTGGGACTGCTGCCGCTGTTGGCGACGCAGGCCTGCATCTCATTGATCGCCGGGCCGCTCTACGACCGGCTGGGTGGCCGCGTCGTGTTGATCGCCGGCGCGCTCTTCATGATCGCCGGCATGGTCATGATGTCGTTTCTGAGCACGGCCGAGGGCTACGTCAGCGTCTTGCCGGGCATGGTCGTGACCGGCATTGGCATGGGGCTGTTCTATCCCGCCGTCGTGACCGCCGCGACCACGGCGGCGGGCGTGACGCATGCCAGTCTGGCCGGCGGCATCGTCTACATGTGCCAGGTCGCGGCCGGTTCGCTGGGGCTTGGCACCAACACCGCGATCGTGCTGGCGGGTTCGACGCTGGACGGTGGCATCACGACCGCCTACGTGTTCGACGCCTGTCTGGGCGCAGCGGCGCTCCTGATCCT
>JANQGO010000354.1 GCA_028277285.1 Alphaproteobacteria bacterium
GCATGGCCATGGCGTCGGATGCCAGACGGCGCGCGGCCTCGTTGCCTTCGGTCTCCAGCTTGCCGGCGAACATCGGCACGAAGGCGGCACTGAACGCGCCCTCGGCGAACAGGCGGCGGAAGAAGTTGGGCAACTTGAACGCGACAAAAAAAGCGTCCGCCGCCAGACCGGTGCCCAGAAGCGCGGCGAACAGAACGTCGCGCGCATAACCGAGCACGCGGCTGACCAGGGTCAGCCCCGAGACCGTCACGAAGGCGCGGGCAAGGTTCATGGCGCGGCAGAAGAGGTCCCTATCTCGACCGAATGATGGCGAAGCCGACCGCGACGCCCCCAAAACGTCCGGTCCGCGACATGCTGGAAACCGGTGGAAACGCTAACCCATAATCGGCCTCAGGGGAATCGGCACCGATGCTGCGATGTTCCGGCTACACCAAGGTTTCTGCCGTTCGCAGCACACCAGGACGAGGGTCGTAGCGGCCCGCGCAACCGTCATGGCGCTGGCAAACGACCGCGAATCAGTGTAGTGCGCGGTGCCGCCATATGGTCAGGATGCGACAGACTGCGACGGGGGAGACGCAGCCATGCCTCATCATGTTTTCAAGCGCTTGTTGATCGCCAACCGCGGTGAAATCGCGATCCGCGTCATGCGCGCCGCCAACGAACTGGGCATCGCGACGGCCGCCGTCTACGCCCAGGAAGACCGGCTCGCGCTGCACCGTTTCAAGGCCGATGCCAGCTATCTGATCGGCGAAAACTTGGGACCCGTGCGCGCCTATCTCTCGATCGAGGAGATGCTGCGGGTCGCCCGCGAATCCCGCGCCGACGCGGTGCATCCAGGCTACGGGTTCCTCTCCGAGAACCCCGACTTCGCCGAGGCTTGCGCGGCCGAAGGCCTCGTCTTCATCGGGCCGAAGCCCGACACCATGCGGCTTTTGGGCAACAAGGTGAGCGCCCGCGAAGCCGCGCAAAAGGCCGACGTACCGGTCGTGCCGGCGACCGGGCCGCTGCCCGACGATCCGGACCAGGCTCTGGCCGAGGTCGAGGCGATCGGTTTTCCGGTCATGGTGAAGGCGAGCTGGGGCGGCGGCGGACGCGGCATGCGCGCCGTTCATGAAGCCTCGGCCCTGGGCGATGAATTGCTGGCCGCCAAGCGCGAGGCCGAGGCAGCGTTCGGCAACGGCGAGGTCTATGCCGAAAAACTCATTGCCCGCGCGCGCCATGTCGAGGTGCAGCTTCTGGGCGACGGCCATGGCAACATCGTGCACCTGTTCGAGCGCGATTGCTCGGTGCAGCGGCGCAACCAGAAGATCGTCGAGCGCGCGCCGGCACCCTATTTCGACGACCGCCAGCGCGACGCGCTGTGCCAGGCGGCACTCAGACTGGGCCGCCATGCCGGCTACGCCAATGCGGGCACGGTCGAGTTCCTGCTCGACGCCGACACCAACGACTTCTACTTCATCGAGGTCAACCCGCGAATCCAGGTCGAGCACACGGTGACCGAAGAGGTCACCGGCATCGACATCGTCAAGGCACAGATCCGCATCGCCCAGGGTGCGGCCATCGGCACGCCGGAGTCGGGCGTGCCGGCGCAGGACGACATTCAACTGAACGGCCATGCCCTGCAATGCCGGATCACGACGGAAGACCCGGAGGCCAACTTCATTCCGGACTACGGCCGCATCACCGCCTATCGCGGCGCGACCGGCTTCGGCATTCGGCTTGACGGCGGCACCGCCTATTCCGGTGCGGTCATCACGCGCTATTACGACAGCCTGCTGGAGAAGGTCACCGCCTGGGCGCCGACGGCGGACGAGGCGATCGCGCGCATGGACCGGGCGCTGCGCGAGTTCCGCATCCGCGGTGTCGCGACCAACCTGGCCTTCGTCGAGAACCTGATCAACCACCCGTCGTTCCGCGACAACAGTTACACCACGCGCTTTATCGACACGACACCGGAGCTGTTCCACTTCGCGCGTCGGCGCGACCGGGCGACCAAGCT
>JANQGO010000394.1 GCA_028277285.1 Alphaproteobacteria bacterium
CATGGCCTCAAAGGTGCTCATCCTGAACGGCCCGAACCTCAATCTGCTGGGTGACCGCGAGCCGGAGATCTACGGCTGCGAGACGCTCGCGGATATCGAGGCGACGGCGCGCGAGCACGGCAAAGGGGTCGGACTCGAGGTCGACTTCCGCCAGTCCAACCATGAAGGTCAGCTGATCGACTGGCTTCATGACGTACGCGGCAAGGCGAGCGGCGTGATTGTCAATGCCGGCGGGCTGACCCACACGTCCGTTGCCTTGCTTGATGCGTTGAACGCGATGGACATGCCGATTGTCGAAGTTCACCTGTCGAACATCCACAGGCGCGACGCGTTCCGCCGCCACTCCTATGTCGCGCTGGCCGCGACCGGGTCGGTTTGCGGTTTCGGTTCCCACGGCTATGTTCTCGCGCTGGACGCCATCGCGCGTTTGATCGAACGGAAGGGTGCATGAGCAGTAACTTCAAGGTCGATGCGGAAGCCATCCGCGAGTTGGCGCTCCTGCTCGACGAGACCGGGTTGAGCGAAATCGAGATCGAGGATACCGGACGCCGGTTGCGCGTCGCGCGCGGCATGACGGGCGTGCCGATGGCCGCCGCACCGGCGCCGGCCGCGCAACCGTCGGAGGCCGCGACGCCGGCCGCACCGGCCGCTGCCGACGCCGACCACGCCGGCGCCGTCGCCTCCCCCATGGTCGGCACCGCCTATCTGGCGCCGGAACCGGGCGCGGCGCCGTTCGTCAAGGCCGGCGACAGTGTCGCGGAAGGCGACACGCTGCTGATCATCGAAGCGATGAAGGTGATGAACCCGATCCGCGCGCCGCACAGCGGTACGGTCGAGCGCGTGCTGATCGAGAACGGCAGCCCGGTCGAGTACGGCCAACCTCTGATCGTTCTCGCCTGACGGCGATGTTCGAAAAGGTCCTGATCGCCAACCGCGGAGAGATCGCGCTGCGCATCCATCGCGCGTGCCGCGAAATGGGTATCCGCACGGTCGCGGTCCATTCCGAGATCGATGCGGGCGCCATGCACGTGCGCCTGGCCGACGAAAGCGTGTGCATCGGCCCGGCCCCGGCGTCCGAGAGCTATCTGAACATTCCGGCGATCGTTTCGGCGGCCGAGATCAGCGGCGCCGAGGCGATCCATCCGGGCTATGGCTTTTTGTCGGAGAACGCCCGCTTCGCCGAAATCGTCGAGGAACACGGCATCACCTTCATCGGCCCGAGCAGCGAGCATATCCGCCTGATGGGCGACAAGCTCGTGGCACGCGAGAAGGCCGCGGAGCTTGGCCTGCCCTTGGTGCCGGGTTCGCCGGAGGCCGTCGAGTCCCCTGAACAGGCCGCCTCGATCGCCGACGAGATCGGCTATCCCGTCTTGCTGAAGGCCGCCGCCGGCGGCGGCGGGCGCGGCATGACCCTGGTCCACAACGCCGACGATCTGGCCGGCGCCTTTTCGCGCACCCAGCACGAGGCCGAGGCGGCGTTCGGCAATGGGGCGCTCTATATCGAAAAGTACCTGGTCAAACCGCGCCATATCGAGGTCCAGATCTGCGGCGACAGCTTCGGCAACGTGGTGCATCTGGGCGAACGCGATTGTTCGGTGCAGCGCCGCCATCAAAAGGTCGTCGAGGAAGCGCTGAGCCCCGCGTTGAACGACGCGGCGCGGGCGCGGCTGGGCGACATGGCGGTCAGCGCCATGAAGAAACTGGGCTACACGAACCTGGGCACCGTCGAGTTCCTCTATACCGGCGACGAGTTCTACTTCATCGAGATGAACACCCGCTTGCAGGTCGAACACCCGGTGACCGAACTCGTGACCGGTATCGACCTGGTGCGCGAACAGATCCGTCTCGCCACCGGCGCGCCGTTGAGCTTCGGCCAGAAGGACGTGCGCTTCGAAGGCCATGCGATCGAGTGCCGGATCACGGCGGAGGACCCTGAGACGTTCATGCCGGCGCCGGGCACGGTGACCAGCTTTCATCCGCCCGGCGGCATGAGCGTACGTGTCGATTCGGCGCTCTATGCCGGTTACGCCGTACCGCCGAACTATGACAGCCTGATCGCCAAACTGATCGTCCACGGCCGCAACCGCATCGAATGCATGATGCGGCTGAGGCGCGCGCTGGAAGAGTTCGTCATCGACGGGATCGCGACGACCATTCCCCTCCATCAGCGGCTGATGGCGAACCAGGACTTCGCCAACGGCGACTACGATGTCGCGTGGCTGGAACGCCTGCTGGCCGAAGACGACTAGATCGGATTCACGTGGTGAGGTGGAACCGCGAAGCGATTCCATCAAGACAGGATGCTTTGTTGTTTCCCCTCGCCCCTTGAGGGAGAGGGATACGCAGGCTTGGGCGCGTCAGCGTCCTAGCCGGAGTAGGGTGAGGGGTGAGCGGAAACGCAGCCGGCGATGAGTTTATGACGCGCGCTGCCGCGCGCGACCCCCTCACCCCGGCCCTCTCCCTCGCCGGGGAGAGGGAGAGTTGCGCCGCCGGTCGAGCGTACTTTCAACGGCCGATAGGCCGTTCTATCAGCACAGGCGCGAGCATGGCGCCACGGCACGGTCACCCATCCGCGAAACAGCGAATCCCAACAGCCCCTCGATCGATAATCGGACGCCGACGCCTTGATTTCGCCGCCCGGCGGTGCCATCACATCAGGCTATGAGCGAGGAAGCAGCGTGACGGGACTGACGCCGGGCCTGTTGTTGCGGGCTTACGCCGCTGGTGTTTTTCCGATGGCCGAACACCAGGACGATGCCGAGTTGTTCTGGGTCGACCCCGAGCGGCGTGGCGTCATTCCGCTCGATGCCTTCCACATCCCGCGAAAGCTGAAACGCACGCTGAAACGCGGGGTCTTCGAGATCCGCGTCGATACCGTGTTCGATGAGGTCGTCGAGGCCTGCGCCGAACCGTCGCCCGGCCGCGAGACAACCTGGATCAACAACGCGATTCGCCAAGCCTATGGCATGCTGCATCAGTTGGGACATGCCCACAGCGTGGAAACCTGGCGCGACGGCGAACTGGTCGGCGGCCTCTATGGCGTCAGCCTGGCCGGCGCGTTCTTTGGCGAGAGCATGTTTTCGCGCACGACCGACGCCAGCAAGGTCGCCCTCGTACATTTGGTGGAGCGCCTGAGGGCCGGCGGTTTTCAGCTGCTGGACGCCCAGTTCATGACCGATCACCTGGCGCGTTTCGGTGCCGTCGAGGTGTCGCGCGCCGCCTATCACCGGCTATTGAAGGAAGCGCTGAAGATCGAGGCCGACTTCTATTCGCTGGATTCGGCGTCCGGGTCGACTTCCGAACCGCCTTCCCCGTCCTCGGAGACCGCGTCGTAGGCGGTGAGCGTGCAGTCCATCACCCAGACGTCGTAGACCGGGTGCTCCAGGGCCGACACGCCGGGGCTGGATGCGAACATCCAGCCGTTGAAGATGCGGCGGCGCTCCTCGTCCTTCACCTCGTCGATCTCCAGAAAGGCCGTGCTTTCCGGCGTTTCCTCGGGCGGCGTCTTCTGGCAGCTGCGCGGCGTTACCTCCAGCGTGCCGAATTGCGCGACACTGCCGACGGGCACCGTGAATGAGGTAAAGCGCGCGGTAACCTTGTCCATGCCGCCCAGCACGACATAGGGATAGGGCTCATAGGTCTGCGCGGCCGCGCCGTGCGCCGCCAACCAACCAAGAACCACAAGACAGAGAGAAAGGGCGGACCTCACGCGAAAGGTTTCTCCAGCGCCGCGATCAGATCGGCCAGGACCTGGCGAACCTGCTTTTCGTCACACCCCATGACGACCGCGTCCTCAAGCGCTTCCTGGGCCATCTCGTGGAGCTCTTCCAGGTTCTCGTTCAACAAGGCGAGCTTGTCGACGCACGACACCGGCTCGCCGTCGGGGCCGCGCCATGTTTCTGGCAGGTATTTGTGATCGTTTGCGGGCATGGTGCTGTCAGCGCTGCGCCGTTTTGATGGCCATTGTCCGACGCGACGCGGCGGACACAGTCGCGGATATCGGAGCGACCGGCGCCGCCATCAACCCCCGGTGTCGCCCGACTGGCTGACGCCGCCGAACAGGGCGCGCGAGATCAGATCCATGATATCGACGGCGCCCTGGGTAATCGTGATTTCGCCGCCATCGGCCAGATCGACATCGGAAAAGCCCGGCTGCAGCGAGATATAGCTGCCGCCCAGAAGGCCATCGGCGGAAATGCTGGCCGACGTGTCGTCGGGCAGCTTGACGTCGTCATCGATGCTCATCGAGACGATCGCCTGGAAGTATTGGGGATCCAGGCGCATGTCCTGCACCGAGCCGATCTTGATGCCGCTCAGGCGCACATCGGCGCCCGGTTTCAGCGAACCGACCGACGCGAACGAACCGGTTACCGTGTAACCGTTGACCCGGGCCACATCGGACTTGTTGTAGGCGAAGATGAAAAAGCCGATAGCGACGACAACCACCACCGCCCCAACCAGTGTCTCGATCGCTTTTCCGCCCATGATCGTCTTACCCCCGCCTATTCCGGACGCCAGGCTTCATAGTCGCCGGTTGCGGCGGCACGATGGCCGCCTTTCAAGATATGCCCCGGCGGGAGATAGCGTTCCTTCGTCCCCGTCAGGTTGGGCAGGTGCTCCTTTTCCCAGGGTTGTTCGGGCAGCGGCGTTTCGCTGGGCGGTTCCGCGGTCGTGCGATGCTGCCAGGCATGCCAGTCCGGCGGCACCTTCGACGCCTCGGCCTTGCCCTTGTAGAGCACCCAGCGCCGACGCCAGCGGCTCTCTTTCACGCCCCGTTCCTGGTAGTAGCGGTTGCCGAACGCGTCGCTGCCGACCAGTTCGCCCTTCATCCAGGTATAGAGTCGTGTCCCAATTGTCGCCATTCACCTCTCCAGATCCTGCGACACACCATCAAGAACGGCGCAGTTTGATCACGTCCGCCGCGCGCCGTAAACCCCATCCGGAGTCGAGTCGCGCCAGTTTGCCGCAAGACGACGTTTTGGCTGTTCTCCGGCGAACGGATAAGGCAGTGGATGAAGTATTTTTCGTAACGGCCTGCCCGACCTCGATAACTCTCTCGTGTGTACTATATGTTGTATAGGGCCGATTCTGGACCACATATTTTTGTCACAATCTACCAAATATAGTATCTGTTCCGAAGCTGCCCACAAAATCCGCTTGACAGCACCGGCCTCCAGACTCACCATCACCGCCCGTTGAGGGTTAGGGGATCGCCACCCACAAGATCTTGGGTGGTCAGGGGTGCCGGGGCATACGCTCCCAAAACCCGTAGACGGGACTCGATTTCAGTCTACGAACGGCCTTGGAGGTGGGGGCAAGTATGCGTGTTTCGCGCCATTACACACAAGACGGGAACGACGCCTATGACGGCATCACGTTCCGCAAAGCGACCAGCGAAATTCGTAATCCGGATGGTTCTGTCGTTTTCCAACAACACGATATCAACGTGCCGGCGTCGTGGTCCCAGGTGGCCTGCGACATCATCGCGCAAAAGTACTTCCGCAAAGCGGGGGTAGCCGAGGAACTGGTCGCCGTCGAAGAGGCGGATGTCCCCAGTTGGCTGTGGAAGAAGCAGCCGGCCGAACGTTCCGCCACGACCGGCGAAACCGATGCCTGCCAGGTCTTTGACCGGCTGTCCGGCACCTGGACCTACTGGGGCTGGAAGGGCGGCTATTTCGACGGCGAGGCAGACGCGCGCGCCTATTTCGACGAAATGCGCTACATGCTGGCGACGCAGATGGCGGCACCGAACTCGCCGCAGTGGTTCAACACGGGCCTCAACTGGGCCTACGGCATCGAGGGGCCGGCGCAAGGCCACCACTATGTCGACCACGAAAGCGGCGAACTCACCCGCTCCAAGAGCGCTTACGAGCATCCCCAACCCCATGCCTGCTTCATCCAGGGTGTCGAAGACGACCTGGTGAACGACAACGGCATCATGGACCTTTGGGTGCGCGAGGCTCGCCTCTTCAAGTACGGTTCCGGCACCGGTTCGAACTTCTCCAAGCTCAGGGGTGGCGGCGAGAACCTGTCGGGCGGCGGCAAGTCGTCGGGCCTGATGAGTTTCCTCAAGGTCGGCGATCGCGCGGCGGGCTCCATCAAGTCGGGCGGCACGACGCGGCGCGCGGCCAAGATGGTCGTCGTCGACATCGATCATCCCGACGTCGAGGACTTCATCGGCTGGAAGATGGTCGAGGAGCAGAAAGTTGCGGCGCTGGTCGCTGGCTCGAAGCTCTGCGAACACCACCTGAACGAGGTTATGAGCGCCTGTCACGAGACCGAGCGCCATGACGACGAACGGTTCGACCCGCGCAAGAACAGCTCGCTGAAGAAGGCGGTGCTGGATGCGCGTCGCGCCATGGTGTCGGAGAACTACATCCAGCGTGTCATTCAACTGGCGCGCCAGGGTTTCACCGGCATCGAGTTCCAGTCCTACGACACCGATTGGGATTCGGAAGCCTACCGCACCGTCAGCGGCCAGAACGCCAACAACACTGTTCGCGTCACCAACGACTTCCTGGATGCCGTCGGCAAAGACGACGACTGGGAACTCGTTCGCCGCACCGACCGAAAGACACACAAGATCGTCAAGGCGCGCTATCTGTGGGATCAGATCGCCTATGCCGCATGGTCGTCGGCCGATCCGGGCGTGCAATACGACACCACGATCAACGAGTGGCATACCTGCCCTGCCTCGGGCCGGATCAACGCGTCGAACCCGTGTTCGGAGTACATGTTCCTGGACGACACGGCGTGCAACCTGGCGTCGTTGAACCTGCTGCGGTTCCGCAATGACGACGGCAGCTTCGATATCGCGGCTTTCGAACATGCCGTGCGCCTGTGGACCATCACGCTCGAGATCTCGGTGATGATGGCGCAGTTCCCGTCCAAGGAAATCGCGCAGCGGTCCTATGACTTCCGCACGCTGGGCCTCGGCTTCGCCAACGTTGGTGGTCTCCTGATGGCCGGTGGCTTCAGTTACGACTCGCAAGAGGGTCGAGCGATCTGCGGCGCCATCTCTGCACTGATGACCGGTGTCTCGTACGCCACGAGTGCAGAGATGGCCCGTGAGCTCGGCGCCTTCCCGCGCTACCGCGAAAACGCCGACGACATGTTGCGCGTCATGCGCAACCACCGTCAGGCGGCACGCGGCGGCCAGGATAACTACGAGGCTCTGTCGATCACGCCGGTGGCGCTGGATCACGACAGCCTGCCCGACCGTGATCTCGGCGAAGCCGCGATCCGCGCCTGGGAGTCCGCCGTGCGTCTCGGTGAGTACCACGGTTATCGCAATGCCCAGGCCACCGTCGTCGCACCGACCGGCACGATCGGTC
>JANQGO010000427.1 GCA_028277285.1 Alphaproteobacteria bacterium
CGCGGACATTCGCTTTAACGCCGAATTGGCCGAGAACCAGATAACGGCCGATCTGGACGTCTCGGGTTTGCCTGGAAGCCAGCTCTCCGGAGAGGCTCGCATCGGCGCGGCGTTGAACGCCTCCACGTTGGAGGCGACGAACGCTATGTCGGCGCCCTTGGACGCGGCCATCGACGTCAACATCAAGCTGGCGGAGATATGGGAAACCTTGCCGGCAAGCGACCAGCGTATGACGGGCAACCTGGTCGCCGCGCTGACCGCACAGGGCGTTGTCGGTGACCCCGATGTTGCCGGTGAACTGACACTGCGCGACGGCACCTACGAACATCTGGTCTATGGCACGCTGATCGACCAGATCGCCCTGACGGTCACCGGAGACAGCACCGAAAGCCTGAACATCGCCCTTCAGGCAAGGGATGGCGGCGATGGCCGCATCGAGGCCAATGGCGACATCAACCTGGCGGGCGAGGTGGATATCCAGGCGGCACTGTCGCTGAGCAGTGCCACACTGGTCCGCCGCGACGATGTGATGGCGACGGCCAGCGGCAACATCACCTATAGCGGCACACCGTTGCGCGGCGCCATCGAGGGCGCGATCACGACGGATCAAATCGAAATCAACCTGGTCAATTCACTGCCGCCGTCGGTCGTTGTGCTGGACGTTCAGGACGTCTACGGCGGCAGGGGCAACGGTGCGTCTGCAGGCGGGTCGAGCCTGTGGCTCGCCGATCTTGATGTCACGATCGACATTCCGCGCCGTTTCTTCGTCCGCGGCCGTGGCGTCGAGACCGAGTGGTTCGGCAACATCGCCATTGCCGGCACGACCGATGCCCCGGTCGTCAACGGCAAGATCGAGGTGCAGCGCGGCCAGGTCCTCCTCGTCGGTCGGCCGTTCGAGATCACCCGCGGCGTGGTGGAGCTGGACCCCGAGCAGATCGACAACCCGATTCTGGACGTGGCCGCCCAAAGCAGCCGCGAGGAGGTGACCGGGATCATCACGATCAGCGGCCGTGCGCTCGATCCCGATATCGAAATCACGTCGAACCCGCCTTTGCCCCAGGCCGAGGTCCTGCCGCGCGTGCTGTTCGGCAAGAGTTCATCCAACCTGTCGGCGTTCGAGGCCTTCGAGGTGGCCTCGGCCGTCGCCGAACTGAGCGGTGTCACCGGCGGCTCGGGCATCCTGGACAAGACCCGTCAGACCCTCGGCATCGATGTGTTGCGCGTCTCGTCCGACGACGAGGGCGATACCCGGGTCGGGGCCGGCAGCTATGTTACGGAAGACGTCTATGTCGGCGTCGAACAGGGCACCCAGACCGGGTCCGGCGCCGTGACCGTGGAAGTCGAGCTGACCGACAGCCTATCCGTCGAGACCTCGACAGGGACCGATGCCAGCGCCAATGTGGGCGTCAACTGGCGATGGGACTATTAGCCGGCGAATCGTTGCGGTCTTTTGGGACATTCGCACGTGCCGCGTCCCGGTGGACAAGGGCGCAGGCCATAAGGGGAGGGGATGATGGACAAATCGACATTGGGGCGGCGCGCGCTGCTCCAGGGGGCGGCGCTGGTCGGGGTTGCGGGCTACGCCCAGGCCGGCGGCGACGATGGCGAGGCGGGCCTGTGCCCCGAACTCGTCGGGCTGACGCTCCGCGTCGTGCGCCCCGGCGACATGGTGACCATGGACTACCGCGAGGACCGGGTGACCGTTCATGTCGACGAGAACGGCGTGATCGAGAGGCTGGAGATCGGCTAGGTCCAACGAGGCCGCCGGACGGCCGGAGCGTGTCCCGCCATGGCACAAATCGCGCCATGAGAGCTGCCAATCGGACATGTGAACGCCGTTCACGATTTCGGCGTAACACCTTGCGGCGACACGACAAATCAGCGAGTTGGCAATGCGTTGGGGGAAAACTGGTGCCGGATGTCTGACTCGAACAGACGACCTACCGCTTACAAGGCGGTTGCTCTACCAACTGAGCTAATCCGGCGCCTCGGCTCACCTAGCACAATCTAGGTGCATGCAAAACCGATTGTGCGACACCCGGGCTCTTAACTCTTGGATCGCGTCCTCTGAAGGCCCGAGCGCAAGGCATAAAGCGCGACCGCGGCCGCGTTGGAAACGTTCAGGCTCGCCATGCCCCCGGTGAAAGGAATCCGCGCCAGAAGATCGCAGGCCTCGCGGCTCAATCGGCGCAGTCCCGCGCCCTCGGCGCCGAGGACCAGGGCGACCGGTCCGCTCTCTGCCACGTCGTCAAGCGATGCCGGCGCCTCGGCGTCCAGTCCGACGATCCAGAAACCCATCGTTTTGAGCTCATCCAGCGCGCGGGCCAGGTTCACCACGCGCACCATCGGCACCTTCTCGACGGCGCCGGAGGCCGCTTTGGTGAGCGCGCCGGTGGCGGCCGGCGAGTGGCGGTCCTGGAGCACCACGGCCGACGCGCCAAAGGCGGCCGCAGAGCGCAGAATCGCCCCGATGTTGTGCGGATCGGTCACCTGATCGAGGACCACCACCAGATCGTGCCCGGAACAGGCCGATTGCAGGTCTCGGTCGGGCAGAGGATCGGCTTGCAGCGCCAGGCCCTGATGGACCGATCCGGCGCCCAGTTGCCGGCCGATCTCCTGGCGGTCGGCGGTTTTCACCGTGAGGTCGCCCGGCAAATCGACCTCTTTTTCGAGGTTCTTGAGCGCGTCGGCGGTCGCCATCAGCAGGTGGCAGCGGCGCGCCGGGTTGGCTATGGCGGCCAGAACGGGATGATGGCCATATATCCACAGCCCCTGGTTGCCGGTTTTTCGGTTTTCGGAGCGGGGCTTGCGGGGGCCAGATCGTGAGCGGTGCTTGCGATTCATAAAGCCGATGTTATATGTTCAAAAACGACAAGCAGACACATCAATGACGTGCCGACGTGACGGACGCGGAGCGCGAAGTGGCGTTCGCGCTTCGTTTTCGT
>JANQGO010000446.1 GCA_028277285.1 Alphaproteobacteria bacterium
CGACCTGGTCATGGAACCCTTGGGCGAAGCGACGGACATCACGATGAGCAACGCCGAGGCCGCACCGTTGGTGGGCGTGACCTCGGTTCAGATTGCGGCGAGCAGCGAGCCGTTCGCCTGGTCGGCGGACGAGTACGTGATGACGCTCAGTCCTACCGGCGATACAAGCGCTGCAGGCGAAAGCGCCATGTTCACGTTGGCGCCGTCTATCCAGAACCTGAGCGCCGATGGCCTAGCGCCTGACGACGCCGACGGCACCGCCATCCAAACGCTGGACGACCCCAACCTGACACGCGGTTGGGCGTTCGAGTAAGCCGGCTGGCGGCTGCCGCCCCTACTTCGTTTCGGCCGTAAACACACCATCCCATTCGGCGCCGGGCGGCTCTGAACGGAACGTCTCCACACGTTCACGATAGAGATCGTAGAACTCGTCGAGCGACGGTTCGAGTTCGCGGCATCGGTTGATCAGGTTCTCTGTGTCATCCCAACGTTGCGCGCGGTAGGCGTCCAGCATGTCCTGGTGGTGCTTGCGCAGTTCGGCGAAAGCAGCGGAGTTCTGGACGTCTTCGCGGCCCAGCAGCGTGAAGATACGAACCGCCTCTTGCTTGCCCTTGACCCGGATCAGATCCAGTTCCAGCGACGCGAAGCGGGCGGCCCCCTGCTGCGTCGACTCGCCGACGACGATCAAGACGCCATAGGTCTTCGACTGGCCTTCCAGGCGCGACGCCAGATTGACGTCGTCGCCGATCACCGAGTAGTCGAAGCGCTGGTCCGATCCCATGTTGCCGACGAAGACCTCGCCGGTATTGATGCCGACGCCCATCTTGATCGGAAAGAACGGCCTGCCCTCGGCTTCGCACTCGCGTTCGATCTGATCGTTCAGCTCGTGGGTGCGTTCGACCATGGTCAGCGCGGCATCGCAGGCGTGATCGATCTGGTCTTCGTCTTCGATCGGCGCGTTCCAGAACGCCATGATGCAGTCGCCCATGTACTTGTCGATCGTGCCCTTGCGCTCAAGGATGATTCCGGTCATCGGCGTCAGGAAACGGTTGATCAGGCTGACCAGGCCGACCGGGTTGCCGCGGAACTGTTCGGAGATCGCGGTAAAGCCGCGGATGTCGGAGAACAGCAGGGTCATGTTGCGCATCTCGCCGCCCAGCTGCAGCTTGTCCGGGTCCTTGGCGAGCTGCTCGACCATGGTCGGCGACAGATACTGCGAAAACGCGCTTCTGACCTGTTTCTTGCTCTGCTCCTCGCGCAGGTAGCTCATATAGGTCAGGAACATGTAGAGCAGGAACGAACAGATCAGCGGATAGGCGACGCCGACCAGAACGCCTTCGTTGGTGAACATGTACCACGACGTACCGATGACGCCGGCGTTGATGACGGTCACCGCGATCAGACTCCAGACGGCGCCGATCAGGGGCAGGCCGATCAAAAGCACCAGTCCGGTCACCAGAATGACCAGGCTCTCGATGACCTTCGCTTCGGTGGGCCGGCTCAACAGGGCGCCGGTCAGCATGTTCTCGACGATCTGCGCATGGATCTCGACACCCGGCAATGCGCCGACAAGCGGTGTGCTGCGGATATCGTCGAGGCCCGCGGCGGACGTGCCGACAAACACGATGTGACCGGTCAGAAGCTCCGGCGGCACCTCGCCGTTGATGACATCGACGGCGGAAACGTAGCGATGCTGACTATAGGGCGCCTGATAAAACGTCGCCTCGCCGTGCCGATCGATGGGTATGCCGAGGTCTTGCGTGAAATTGACCGACGTCGCCCCAGCGGGACCGTACTTGATCAGCAGTGTCGTGATCCCGGGGTTCGCGACACGCAACGTTTCGATGCTAAGCGCGGGATAGATCTGCTCACCCACCGCGACGATGAGCGGCACGCGGCGGATGACGCCGTCGGGATCGGGCACCACGCTGAAACTGCCGATGCCGGTCGCGCTGTCTTCCAGGATCCGAAGGTTGCGGATCATGCCGTTGAAGTTGCGGATTTGTTGGGCGATCAAGTCGGATTCGCCCTGACCGACCAGCGCGATGCCGGTCTTCAGCGGTTCGTTCGCGTCCAGCGGCATGTCACCGAAGTCGGAGGCCACCTGCCCCAGAACCACCGGCTTGCCGGAAATCGCTTGCGCCAGCGTGGCGTCGTTGTTGGTGAGCTCCATCAAACGCCGCTCGGTCTCGGCGTCCAACCCCTCCAAACTCTCGATCAACTGGTCGGGGGTCAGCCGGTCGGGTTCCGCGAACACGATGTCGAAACCGACGGACGCCACCTTGTAGTCGTCGACAAGCCGGGAGACCATTTTGGCGAAGAGGTTGCGCGGCCACGGCCACTGACCGAGTTCGGCAAAGCTCTTCTCGTCCAGGTCGACGATGCGCACCGGCAGCGGCTGTTCCGGCAGTTCCCGGGGCCGCAACTGCTGATAGAAATCGAAGACCTTGTTTTCAAGCGTCTGAATGGGCACGGGGTCGAACACGCGCAGCGCAATCATGCCGGTGAGCAGCACCAGCGCGATTCCATAGGTCACCTTCAGGCTTGTCAGCTGCTTGATCATAGCCCAGCGCGGCTTCAACGTGGTTTTAGGGAAACACCATTAACCTGTTGCGAGACAAAGAGAAAGCACAAGTCATGAGGTGATGGCGCTGGGGCCTCTCCCGTGGCACAATCCCCGCCATGGGACTGTCCCATAACAAGACATGGCTGAAACAGCTTCTGAAGCCGCTGATGCCCGCGTTTCGCGAGGTCATGCTGCTTTCGCTGTTCGTCAACATCCTGGCGCTGGGCCTACCCATCTTCGTGCTGCAGGTCTACGACCGCGTCGTGTTCTTTCAGGGCACGACGACGCTGATCGCGCTGGTCAGCGGCATCGCCGTCGTCATCGCCTTCGACTTCGTCCTGCGCCAGGCCAGAAGCCGCATCCTGCAGCGGGCCGCCTTGCTGATCGACGTCAAGCTGGGACGCGGCATCTTCGACAAGATAAGCGCGATTCCCTTGCGTGTCCTGGAACAGCGGCCCGCCAGCTATTGGCACTCGCTCTACCGCGACGGAGACAACGTCCGCAACATGTACTCAGGCCCCAGCGCGGTCCTGGCGACGGAGCTGCCCTTCGTGCCGCTCTTCGTCATCCTGGTCTTTGTCATCGCCGCGCCCATCGCCTGGCTCCTTTTGATCATCATCCCGGCCTTCATGATCGTCGCCTGGGTCTCCGGCGCCGTCCTGGATAAGGCAAGCCGCCAGGAGCGCACGGGCCTTTTGAGCCGCGACGAACTGATCGCCGACATGCTGGCCGGGCGCACGACCATGAAAGCCCTGGGTCTGGAGGAAGGGTTCCGGAACCAGTGGGAAGAAAAGCACGCGGAGGTCATCACCCACTCCATCGCGCGCGGCCGGTGGAACGACACCTTCGCCAACATGTCGCTTTCCATGGCGTTCATCACCACGGTCGTTTTGACCAGCTTCGGCGCCGTCGCGATTTTGAACCAGGAGCTCTCCATCGGCGCGTTGATCGCGACCAACATGCTGAGCAACCGGCTGATCGCGCCGATGAACCAGTTGGTCAACACCTGGCGCAATCTCTCGTCCTATCACCAGTCCGTCGATCACTTGAGCGAGGCCTTCGAGCTTGCCGAGGAACGGACCGAGGCGACGATCGAGCTGGCGCGCCCGCGCGGCGAGCTGATCCTGCAGAACGTCACCTTCCGCTTCGGCGAGAACGGCCCGAACGTGGTCGACGGCGTCAACATGCACTTCAAGCCCGGCGGGATCATCGGGCTGGTCGGCCCGAACGGCGCCGGCAAGACGACGCTGATCAAACTCATGCAGGGCCTTTACGAGCCGACCAACGGACGGGTGCTGCTGGATGGCGCCGACCTCACCCAGTTCACGCGCCGGGACCTCGCACGCTGGGTCGGCTACGTTCCCCAGGAAGCGGCCCTCTTCCACGGCACGATCCGCGACAACATCGCCGGCATGAACCCGGACGCGCGCGATGAGGAGATCATCGCCGCCGCGACGGCGGCGGGCGCCCACGGTTTCATCGCCGACCTGCCCGACGGCTACGGCACCGATATCGGTGAAGCCGGCCGCCGGCTGTCCGGCGGTCAGCGCCAACGCATCGCCGTCGCCCGAGCGTTGCTGAACGATCCGCCGATCCTGCTGCTGGACGAGGTCGCCGCCAACCTGGACCGCGAGGCCGAAAAGGCCCTGCGCGACATCCTGGTCGAGCGTTCCCGCGACCACACGATCGTCATGGCGACGCACACGCCGATCATGCTGGCCGCCTGCACCCACATCGTCGGCCTTGAGAAGGGCCGCATCGCGGTCGCCGGACCGACGAAGGACGTGCTGGCCAAGGTGTTCGATAACCTGCCGCGCCAGGCGGCCAACGCGTCCGAACCCAAGGCCGGGGCCCATCTGGCTGAGGCACGCAAGGCATGAGCAAGCTCGACGACATCGCCGGTCGGCACAAGGCCTCGCGGCTCAGGGTAACCGCGATCTTGATCGTGTTGCTCCTGGTCGGCCTCTTGGCGTGGGCGTCCCAGGCCAAGATCGATGAGTTCGCCATTGCCCAGGGCGAGGTCGTGCCCCAAGGCCAGATCAAGACGATCCAGCATCTGGAAGGCGGCATCATCGAGGAGATGTATGTCACCGACGGTGATATCGTCGCGGCGGGCGATCCCCTCGTCCGCCTCGACCTCTCGGCCTCGAACACGGAGGAGTCCGAGCTTCGGGTAACACTCGACGGCCTGATGCTGCGCCGCGCGCGGCTCTTGGCCGAAGCCAATGGCGGCGAACCGGAGTTTCCGGCAGAGGTCGCCGAACGCCGCCGGGCCGTCATGGAAAACGAGCTGAGCGCCTTCCATGCCCGGCAGGATGAAATGGAAAGCGCCCTGATCGGCCTGCAGCAGGAGGTCAATCAGCGGGACTTCGAGATCCGCCAGTTGAAGGCCGAGCAGGCCAGCCTAGGCGACCAGTTCCGTCTGGCGCGCGAGAACTTCGCCATCGCCGAGGATCTGATCACCGACGGCCTGATCTCCCGCCTGGACTATTTGGCCGCCGAGTCCGAGGTCGAACAGATCCGCGGCCAGTTGGAATCACTTGCCGAGAGCATCCCGGCAGCCGAAGCCGCGCTGGCCCAGGCAACCGAGCGCATTCACGAGACCGAGATCGCGTTCCGCCGTGCCGCGCTTGAAGACTTGGCCAGTGTCGAACTCTCGATCGATCATACCCGCGAGGAACTGATCAAGGCCTCGGCCATGAGCCAGCGCACGTTGATCACGAGCCCGATCGACGGCATCGTCAAGAGCCTCAAGTACTATACGATCGGCGCGGTGGTCCGGCCGGGCGACGCGCTGATGGACATCGTGCCGTCGAACGAGACCCTGGTCATCGAGGCACGCCTGAACCCTCAGGACATCGGCTATGTCGAGGCCGGCCAGACGGCGATCGTCAAGATCTCGACCTATGACTACATCCGCTATGGCGGCTTGGACGCCGAGGTCATCCTGGTCTCGCCGGACTCACACCAGGACGAGGAAGGCCACACCTATTTCCGCGTCATCGCGGCGACCGATCAGAGCTATCTGGGCACCATGCCGGGCGAACAGCCGATCACCGCGGGCATGGAAGCGACGCTGGACATCCACACCGGCACCGACACGGTGCTGCGTTATCTGCTGAAGCCCGTCTTGAAGCTGAGGCACGAATCCTTCCGGGAGCGCTAGGCCACTGACTCCAGCGCATTCCCGGCTACGCGGAACCTATGCCGATCCTTTACCTCCCCGCGCGCCGGGCTTGACCCGGCGCCCATGAACACGGCCGGCGGCCGTTACGCCGGGTAACGTGTCCATGGATGCCGGATCTGCGCTGCGCTTGTCCGGCATGCGAGGACTGGAAGGGGTCGAGACCGTTTCCACGTAACTCGGGTCTGCTCTAACTCTGGCTTTCGACCAGCCGTTCGACAATGGACGGCATGACCGACTGGTCGAGGTTCGCGAAGGCGAACCGCAGATAGGCATCCTGATCCGGGCCGAACCAGCTTCCCGGCAAGCACAGGAGACCGTGTTCGGTGGCCAGCCGCCTTGCGACGCTCTCCGACGGCTCATCGCCGAAGGAGTGGCGCACAAACGCGAAATAGGCACCGGCGCTGACCAGGTCATAGGTCAGATCGTTGCGCTGAAAGGCGCGCGTCAGCGCCTCGGCGCGGCCCGCCATCATCTCTTGGTTGTCGGTCCGCCAGGCATCCAGGTGGCGCAGCCCATAAAGCGCCGCTTCCTGGCCGATATGGGGTGCACAGATCTGCACGCAGTCCGTGACTTTGATAAGTGACGTGCGTAGCGCCTCACCGGTGGCAATGGCGCCAACGCGGTAGCCGGTCAGGCAGAACACCTTCGAGAAACTGTAGAGATGGACCAGGGTGTCGCCCCAGTCCTTGCGGGCGAAGAGATCGTGGGGCGCCGTGTCGGCCGGCAGGAAGTCGCGATAGGTCTCGTCGATGACGAGGGCGCAGTTCGCTTCCCGAGCCAGATCGAAAAAGGCGTCGAGAACATCCGGCGGATAGACCGCGCCGGTCGGGTTGTTGGGCGACACCAGGACGATCGCACGGGTCCGCGGGCCGATGAGTTTGCGGGCGTCCTCAGGGTCGGGCACGCCCGCCCGGTCGGCGCGGAACGGCAGCGGCGCCACCTCGATACCCAGCATGCGCAGCGACATCTCGTGATTGAAGTACCACGGTGACGGCAGGATCACCTGGTCGCCGTTGCCGGCCAGCGCCACCATGGTGTTCCAGAAGGCCTGGTTGCAGCCGGCCATGATCATGATGTCGTCGGCGGGAACATCCGCGCGGTACCGTGCGGCGATATCCCTGGCCAAGGCCTGCCTGAGCTCCGGCAGGCCGGCGATATCCGTATAGACCGCGGTCGATCCGTCGCGCACGCGCCGGGCCAGATGATCGGTCAGGTCGGAAGGCGGCGGGTAACCCGGCACCGCCTGGCAGACGTCCAGGAGCGGCCGGTCGGCGGGGAAATCGAGCCCGTCGACCCACGCCCAGGCTTGCGGAATTGGCGGGAGCTGGACCCGTTCGACCAGCCGATTCGGCACGAATGACATGGAGGTGTTTCCGGAAGAGGTTCGCCGCGATGATCGTCACCGGGCCCAACACCGTCAAGAGGGGTGCTGAGAGGCCCCAAAGGCGGGCAATCCACAGCTTTGTGAGCGCTGTCACTCGACTCCAATCTTGCATGTGCGCTACTGAATTGAGTGTACGGATAGATAGCGCATGGAGCGCTAGGTCCCCAAACGGGTGGGATCGCTATCCCCGAAACGGCAAACCGGCGGCGACGCCGGGACGCAAAGCCTCCGGCCTGAGCGCGTCAGGTAGCGGGGTTACCGAAGGGATGACGTGATGATCGTATCTGAACCCCGGGTAAAAAAGCGGATCTTCGCGACATCGCGACACAAGACATCGTTCTGGTCGCGCTTGATGTCCTTTGTCACCGGCACCGGCGTCGTTGCCATCGGCACGATCGTCGCCTTGCTGATCGCCCAGCACATCCAGGACGGATCCAATATCGGCGAGCAAGCGTTCGGCTGGGTCAACTGGATCATCGGCGGGATCAGCAGCGTCGACCCGTTTATCACGGTGGCCGTGATTGCGGTTCTGGGCCTGGTCGGCCTCGCCTTCTACGCCCGCGATCACTAGAACGAAGCCGTCGCGCTAGTACGCCACGGGCACCGGGTCCAGCGAACGCCACAGATACCACACGGCGACCGAGCGCCACGGTCGCCAGTTCTCGGCCAACGCGGTCAACCCCGCAACGTCCATTGTGCCGCCGTTCCCACCATAGAGATCGCCCGCCACGCGGCGCAGCCCGATGTCGCCGGTCGGCAGGACGTCGGCGCGACCGGCAGCAAAGATCAGCACCATATGGGCGGTCCACGGCCCGACACCGGATAACCGCATGAGCCGCGCGCCTAACGCCTCATCGTCGAGCAAGAGCCAGGAGGACCATTCCTGGTCCTCGGCCATCGCGGCATGGGCGGCCGCGACGAGACAGTCGGCTTTCCGGCGTGTCAGGCCGCAGTCCCGCAACCGCGCGGCCGACAGCGCGCTCACGTTCGCGGGCGCGACATCGCCGACCTCGGCGATCAGGCGGTCCCAGATGCGCTCGGCCGCCAGTACCGAAATCTGCTGACCGACGACGGCGCGGGCAAGCGTTCGGAAAATGTCGCCGTGGGGTTCCAGGGCTTCACCCGGATAGTCAGCAATGATAGGAGCAAGGATGGCGTCGCGCCGGGCCAGGTCGGCGGCGGCCGGCCACCAGTAAGGTGGCGCAACGGGAGCGGAATCGACGGACATGACACCGCCAGTGTGGCGCATCACAAAGCGTTGCCCAAGCCTCGGCCGCTGGCTGGCGGCGGTCTTGATCGTGCTCAGCACGTCGGCGGCAAAGGCCGAGTTCGCGGACGGCTGGATGGCGTTTCATCAAGGCGACTACGCATCGGCTGTGGCTCAGTGGCGAGACCTCGGCCGGGCCGGACATGTCGACGTTCAGTTCAACCTCGGCGTGATTTACGAGGCCGGTCTTTTGGGCGAACCCGATTATGAGGAGGCGGCGGCCTGGTACGGCTATGCGGCCGCGCGCGGCTTGCCGGCCGCGCAGCAGCGCCTGGGCGATTTCTATGCCCAGGGCCTGGGTTTTGAACAGGACCTGAGCAAGGCGTTCGAGCTTTACGAGGCGGCGGCGGAGCAAGGCTATGGCCCGGCCCAGTTCAGCCTCGCCGTCGCCCTGGAAAAAGGTGCCGGCGTGCCGGTCGACAACGACCTGGCGTCGCTGTGGTACCACCGCGCCGCAAGCCAGGGCATGGCGGCCGCGCAGTACAATCTGGGCCGTACCTTCGTTGCCGGCGGCAGCGGCAACGATCCCGAACAGGCGCTTCACTGGTACCAGCAGGCCGCCAATGGCGGTCTTGCCGAAGCGCAGAATAACCTAGGCCTGATGTACGAACGCGGTATCGGCGTCGCCCAAGACTATGAACAGGCGGTCCACTGGTATGCGTTGGCGGCCGAACAGGGTTTCGCCATTGCCCAGAACAACCTGGGTGTCATGTACCATTTCGGCCGCGGCGTGCCTCACGATCCCGGACGCGCGGCGGCCGCCTATCATGCCGCGGCCATCGGCGGCAGTGCCGCCGGTCAGATCAACCTGGCCTATGCGCTCGCCAACGGCATTGGCCTGGACCAGGACATCATCGAAGCCTATGCCTGGGTTCTGATCGCGCGATCCGGTGACGACGCCGACGCCTCGGCGACGGCATCGGAGTATCGCCGGCGCTTGCTGGGCGTGTTGACGGAAGACGAGCGCCGCGCCGGTCTGGAACGCGCGACGATCCTGCGCGAGACGCTGAGCGTTCGACCGGCGCAACAGACACGGCGCCTGGCGCCGCTGGCAAGCGACCTCATCGGCAACGACACCGCCGCCGTCCAACGTTACCTGCGCGAACACGACCGGCTGGATGGATCTGTCGATGGCGTTTCCGGCCCGAACACCCGACAGGCCATCCGCACCTTTCAGGAAGACTATGGCCTGCCCGTCACGGGAACCATCGACCAGACCCTGCTCGACGCGATGGCCCGCCTGTTGCCCATGCCCTGGGACCCCGCCTCCTCCGGCATGAACCGCAGTGGTCTTTGAGACGGCTCGGGCGTCTCCTAAAGATAAGGCGAGAATAGACGCGCGACGCCGTCGCGCAGCTTCACCAGCAACGAGCGGGCATCCAGCATATCGAGCGTGACCGCCTTCGACATGCCCCGCCGCTTATCGATCATGGCGTGTATCTGCGCCGCGAACTCGGCATCGTAACATTCGACGTTGAGTTCGAAGTTGAGCCTGAGACTGCGTTCATCCCAGTTGGCCGAACCGATCAGGCTCCACGTGCCATCGACGGCAAACAGCTTGGAGTGATCGAAGTCCGGCCGTGACATCCACAAACGGCAACCTGACAGCAGCAGCTCGTCCATGCGCGACGTCGATGCCCATTTGACGAAGGGCAGGTTGTTGTTGTCCGGCATCACGATGTCGACCTCGACACCTCTGAGCGCAGCCAGGCAAAGCGCCGTGGCCAATTGCTGATCGGGAACGAAGTAAGGCGTCGCGATCGAGATGCGTTGACTGGCCTGGGTCAAGGCGCCGAGCATGACCCATCGGAGGCTATCGGTCCCGTCATCGGGACCATCGCTGATCGCCCGCGCATGCATGGTGCCGGCCGGCGTCGTGTCCTTCAGCCAGATGCCGGAATCCGGTGTCTCGCCTGTCGTAAAGTGCCAGTCGTCCTCGAAGACATCCAAGAGCTGGCCGACGATCGGTCCCTTGAGCTCGAAGTGAACGTCACGATAGTGGACGTCGCTGCCGTCCTTGGGCGCGTGTTTGCCGGTGATATTCATGCCGCCGGTGAAGCCGATGCGGCCATCGACGACCAGAAGCTTGCGATGGCTGCGCAGGTTCAAGTAGGGCATTTGCCAGGGCCAGAACGAGTGCAGGAAACGCGCCGCGTCGACACCTTCGTCCAACAGGTCCTGCATGACCGTTGGCCATGAGTAGTGCGATCCCGCGCCGTCGATCAGGACCTTCACCACGACGCCACGGCGTTTTGCCCGCCCCAAAGCAGCAATGAACGAAGCGCCCACGTCATCGCGGCGAAAGATGTAGGTGGCAAGGACGACCAAACGTTCGGCCTTGTCGATTGCCTCAAGCATCCTGGGATAGGCCATGCTGCCGCCAACCAAGGGCTCGATTCGATTACCGTCAACCAGCGGCCGTTCGACGATTTGGTCAACCAGGCGCGCCAGTCGCGGCAAGTCGCCATCATCCGCCAGCAAGGTCTCGTTGGTCAGCTGCAGCGGCAGGCCCGAGCCCTCGCGGCCATCGACCAGCTCCATCTGGTCCGGCTTCAACGTCTTTTGGGCGCGCCGGCGGATGCGGTTGATGCCGAGCAAGAGGAACGCGATCGAGCCCAGCGGCGGTGACAGCAGGATAACACCGAGCCAGCCGAGCGCTGAGCGTTCGTTGCGTTTGCGCAAGATGACGCCGATCGACAGGACGATCGTCAGCACCAAAGTCGCCACTGCAATCAGTTCAGCCCAGAATTGTTGGAACGCATCAAGCATCGTCAGCGACCACGAATCAATTCGGTCAGATCAGTGCGGTCCCATGAAGTGTTGTCACGTCCGCTTGTCGGGATCATCCACCTCGGCCACCTGCCCGTTGGCCGAGAGAAAGATCGCAACCGGACGGGTGTGCGGGAATTGCGCCATGATGATCACCGCGATCACCATGATCGGCACGCTCAAGAACATGCCGATGATCCCCCAGATCGAGCCCCAAAGCGCAAGCGAAAAGAGAATGACCAAGGGACTGAGGTTGAGCGTACGTCCCATCAGCCTTGGCTCCAGCACGTTGCCGATCACAACCTGCGCCGCGCCGATTCCGACGAGGACGATCAGGAACGGGCCGAAGGTGTCGAACTGCACAAGCGCCAGGACCGCCGGGAACACAATCCCCAGGATCGACCCGATGGTCGGGATATAGTTCAGCAGAAAGATGATGACGGCCCAGAACTCGGCAAAGTCGACACCGGCGATGCGCATGACGACATAACTGACGCCGCCGGTCAGCACCGACATCAAGGTCTTGATCCAGATATAGGTCCTGACGTCCGCGTTGATCCGCTCGATCATGCGACGGACACGCTCGCGCCGTTCCGGATCGGAGACCATGGCCTCCAGCTTTGCGTTGAAACTACCTTGCTCGACCAGGAGAAACAGCACGTAGACCAGGATGATGCCGACATTACCGGCAAAACTGGTCAGCGAGGACGCCAACTGCGTTGCGATGTTGCCAAGGTCGATCGACTGCAGGAGCTGCGAGATCGTCGGCACCTCCTTGATCCCGATCAAACCGTAGACGCGATCGATCAACCCCTCCAGGTTCTGCTGGTAGGTCGGCGCGGCGGCGACAACATCCGACACGTTGCCGCGCGCCATTTCGATGACGCCGGTCAGCAAACCGACAAAGGTCAGGATCGCGAGCGTAAGGCTTGCCCAGCCAGGCAGGTGGATATCGCCGACATGGATGCGGCGATAGGTCGATGCCAGGGTCGCGATGAGATACCAAAAGACAACCGCGACGACGACCGGAAGCAGGAGCGCCTTGCCGACGATCAGAAGATAAAAGCTGAGCGCGGCGATCACCGCGTAAAGCGCGAAACTGAGGACACTCATGCCTGTAAGCAATCACAACAAATCTGAACGGGTATCTTCCTCTCTGGCCAGCCTGCCCTCAACCCGCCAATTCGTCGAGCAGTGCCGGCCGCAGCGTCGCAAACGGAACAATGTTTGACGCTGTGGGGGTGGTTGCAAGGGAAGTCTGTTGACATCAACGCAGTGGCGAAAACAATGACCGCAGGTGGAACTTTGGCCCCTGGCCGAGGCTCCGTAAACAGCTGTGGCATAAGACCACCATGGGAGCAAGGAGACGTTATGACCCAACGTGAACACCCGTATTATGAAAAGCTCAAGGAGCAGTTGGCCGATGGCAGGCTCGACCGGCGTGAGTTCGTCCGCTACTCGGCGCTTCTGGGCGTTTCGGCGACGGCAGCTTATGCGTTTGCCGGCAAGCTGACCGGCAGCGATTTCGCGCCGGCGGCCCGCGCTCAAGACATGCCGCAGGGCGGCACGGTGCGCATCGCCATGCGTGTCTTGGAGATCAGCAACCCGCACACCTATTCGTGGGTTATGGACTCCAACGTCGCCCGCCAGGTCGTCAGCTACCTGACCAAGACCGGCGCGGACAACGTTACGCGGCCTCACCTGCTGGAGAGCTGGGAAGCCAGCGACGACCTTCGCACCTGGACGCTGCACATCCGTGAAGGTGTCAACTGGCACGACGGCCGGCCGCTCGACAGTGAAGACGTGGCCTGGAACCTCAGGCGTGTCTTGGACCCCGCGACCGGTTCGTCGGTTGTCGGCCTGATGCAGGGTTACATGATGAACTCTGACGAGGAAGGCAACGCAGTCGGCCTGTGGGATGAGAATGCTATCGAAATCGTCGACGACAAGACGGTCCGCCTGAACACCAAGGTGCCGCAGGTCGCGGTGCCCGAGCATCTTTTCCACTATCCGCTCTTGATCCTCGATCCCGCGGAGAACGGCGTCTTCGGCGTCGGTTCGAACGGCACCGAGGGCTTCAACCTGGTGCAGCACGATGTCGGCCAGATCTCGGTCCTGGAAGCCCGCGATGACTATTGGGGTGAAGGTCCGCATATCGACCGGCTGGAGTATCACGATCTCGGCGACGATCCGTCGGCGGCGATCGGCGCCCTGGCCTCCAAGCAGGTCCACGGCATGTACGAAGGCGATATCGTTCAGCTCGATGCGTTCGAAGCGATGCCGCATGTCACCATCCACTCGGCGAACACCGCGCAGACGGCGGTCGCCCGTGGTCAGGTCGATCAGGCACCGTTCGACGATGCACGTGTCCGCAAGGCCATGCGTCTTGCCATCGACACGCCGGCCATTCTCGATCTGGCCCATCGCGGCCTGGGTGCGCCGGCGGAACATCACCATGTCTCGCCGATCCATCCCGACTACTTCGAGCTGCCGTTCATGAGCCGCGATGTCGACGCGGCAAAGGCTCTGTTGGCCGAAGCCGGTCATCCCGACGGCATCGAGATCGAGATCGCGTGCAAGAAGGAACCGGCTTGGGAGTTGCTGGCGGTTCAGGGCATGGTCGAGCAGTGGGCCGATGCCGATATCACGGTGAACATCAACGTGATGCCGTCGGCTCAGTTCTGGGAAGTCTGGGACAAGGTGCCGTTCGGCTTCACGAGCTGGACCCACCGTCCGCTCGGCTTCATGGTTCTGGGCC
>JANQGO010000249.1 GCA_028277285.1 Alphaproteobacteria bacterium
CGACAGGCTCGCCTGCAGCAACGTGAAGCGCAGGACACGCCAGACGTAGCGGTCGGTCGGCCTGGCGATACCGGTCGCGCGCGCCATGGCGCGCCGCCCGCACTTCCCCGGCCGCCAGGTGCTGCTCGGCCTGTTCGGCTTGCCGTTGGTCATGCCGGTCATCGTCGCGGTGTTCGGCCTGGCCGCGATCTATGGCCAGAACGGCATCGTCAACGACTTGATCGCGTCGACCGGCCTGGCGCGCCAGCAGATCCTCTACGGCCTGGGCGGCATCCTGATCGCCCATGTCTTCTTCAATCTGCCGCTGTCGGTACGCCTGCTGCTGCTCGCATGGCAAACCATTCCCGGCGAATCCTGGCGTCTGGCGAGCCAGTTCGGCATGTCGGGCTGGCAGATCTTTCGCCTGATCGAATGGCCGCGGCTGCGCGAGGTGGTACCGGGCGTCGCGGTCCTTGTCTTCCTGCTGTGCTTCACCAGCTTCGCCGTCGTGCTGACCCTGGGCGGCGGGCCGCAGAACGCGACGCTGGAAGTCGCGATCTATCAGTCGCTGCGCCTGGACTTCGACATTCCGCGCGCTGTCGTGCTCGCCATCCTGCAGGTCGTGTTGTGTGCGTTTCTGGCGACCGCCCTTCTGTCGCTCGCGCGCACGGCCGAAGGGGGCGCCACGCTCGCGCGCGACGCCGCGCGTCCGGACCGGCACCATCTGGGCGCACGTATGTTCGACACTATCGTGCTCGCGCTAGCCGCGCTCTTTGTCGTCGCACCGTTGATCGCCGTCGTCGCCGCCGGACTGACGGGACCGTTGATCGACGTTCTGCAAATGCCATCCCTGTGGCAGGCAACGACGCGCAGTCTTTTCGTCGGTTTCGGTGGCGGTTTGCTGGCTCTGCTGCTCGGCACAGCCTTGCTGGTCACGACGCGCGACCTGAAGTACCGGCGCTGGCGACCCAAGCTCGCGGCACGCCTGGAGCTTCTGGGCTCGCTCAACCTGGTGGTCTCGCCCACCGTTCTTGGTGCCGGCCTGTTCGTTCTGCTGCTGCCGTTTGCCGATGTCCTGGGCCTGGCGCTTTGGCTCGTCATCATCGTGAACGGGATCATCTTCGTGCCTTATGTGCTGCGCACCGTGGGGCCGCGTTTCTATCGGGTGTCGGAAGACCATGACCGCCTGTGCGCAAGCCTCGGCATCAAGGGCGCCAATCGTCTGCGGCTGGTCGAATGGCCGGCCATCCGCCGGCCGGCCGCGCTCGGTCTGGCGATCGCCGGCGCGCTCTCCCTGGGTGACCTCACGGCCATCGCGCTGTTCGGCTCGCGCGATACCGAAACGCTGTCGTTGATGCTTTACCGCAGCATGGCGGCCTATCGCATGGACCAGGCCGCCGTCATCGCCTTGGTACTGGCGGTCGTCTGCTTGGGCGTCTTCCTGCTGATCGAAAGGGTTGTCGGTGGCCGCACCTCTTCTTGACGTCCGCGATCTCACGTTCGCCTATGACGGTCAGGCCATGCGCTTTGACCTCACCCTGGAACGCGGCGGCATCATGGCCGTGATCGGCACCAGCGGCGCGGGCAAGACGACACTGTTGTCGCTGATCGCCGGTTTCGATCAGCCGACCGGCGGCACGATCACGGTCGAGGGCATCGACATCACCGCCCTGCCGCCCGACCGGCGGCCGGTCACCATGCTGTTTCAGGAGCACAACCTCTTCCCCCACCTGACCGCCGCCCAGAACGCCGGCCTAGGCATCGACCCCGGCCTTAAACTCTCGCGTGAGGACCACATGGCGATCGACGCCGCGCTCACCCGCGTCGGCATCGGCGACCTCGGCGAACGGCTGCCGCGCCAGCTTTCCGGCGGCGAGCGCCAGCGTGTCGCGCTGGCGCGCAGTCTGGTTATGCGCCGTCCGCTTCTGCTGCTGGACGAGCCGTTCGCCGCGCTCGGTCCGGCCATGCGGCGCGCCATGCTGGAACTGGTCGACGAACTGCGCCACGAAACCAAGACATCCGTCTTGATGGTCAGCCACGATCCCGCCGACGCCCGGCGGATCGCCGAGACCGTCGCCTTCGTGGACAACGGCCGGATCGTCGCGACCGGCCCGACGGCCGACATCCTGGATCACCCCCCGACAGCGGAGATTGCGGAATACCTCGGCATCGATCAGGCTTGAACGGTCAAAAAGTCGGGGGGTGCGCCATGACGGCAAACGAGTTCGAAGGTCAGGTTGCGGTCGTTACGGGCGCGGCGGCGGGAATCGGCAACGCGATTGCCCGGCTGCTCGCCGAGCGCGGCGCCAGGGTCTGCCTGGTTGACATCAACCAGGACGCGGCGGACGCCGAAGCAAGAGACATCGGCAACGGCGCGCTGGCCATCGCCGCGGACGTCACCGACCAAACCGCCGTCGACAAAGCCCGCGACACCGTGCTCAACGACTGCCGCCGTGTCGATATTCTGATCAACAACGCCGGGATCTATCCGCAGGAAACGTTCGACGAGATGACGGTCGCCTCCTGGGATCGTGTCTTCGACGTCAACGCCAAGAGCGTTTTTCTGATGACGCGCGCCTTCGGCAGGCCGATGCGCGAGGCCGGTTACGGCCGTGTCGTCTGCATCGTGACCGTCGATGCCTATACCGCCAAGCCGACCCTGCCCCATTACGCTGCCTCGAAAGCGGCCGCCGCCAGCCTGGTCAAGACCTTCGCCAAGGACTTCGCGCCCGACGGCGTACTGGTCAACGGCGTCAGTCCCGGCGCGGTCGCGACCGAACGGGCCAAGAGCCAGGACTGGCTTGCCAAACGCATTCCCGAGATCCCGGTGGGTTACGCCGCCGAACCGTCGGATATCGGCGAGGTCGTGCTGTTTCTGGCCTCGCCGCGCAACCGCTACGTGGTCGGCGAGACGGTCATTGCCAGCGGCGGGTTGCTGATGCTGTGACCACAGCCGGTGCGTGTCTTGCTGACCGCCGTCAAGATTTGGCATTATTGAACGGCTGTTCAGGAGACTGCGTTTATGGCCGTTACCTCCGCAATGACCAAGATCGACACCATCGCTGCGAAGCGTCTGGACTTCGACGCGATCCCGGTGATCGACTTCGGACCGTTTCTCAACGGCACCGAGGCGCAGAAACGGCGGGTCGCCGAGGAGATAGGCGAGGCCTGCCGGCAGATCGGATTCTTCTACATCAAGGGCCATGGCATAGCGCAGCCCACCATTGATGAACTGATGAAGCAGACTCAGAGGTTTTTTAGACAACCCTTTGAAAAGAAGATGGAAGTTGACGCCAAGAAGATTGGGCGTCACCGCGGCTACATACCCTTCGGCGACCTCTACGCCGGCCCCAACGCGAAGCCGGATGTCCAGGAAGGTTTCGAGCTTTGCACGGACCTACCGGCCGATGATCCCGACTACTTGGCCGGCAGCATCATGTATGGACCCAACGTCTGGCCGGACGACCTGCCCGGTTTTCAGGATGGCGTTTACGGCTACTTCGAAGCCGTCATGGACCTCGGCTTCAAGCTCTTCAACGCCTTCGAAATCGCGCTTGGCTTACCCCAGGGATACTTCGACCCGCACCTCGACAAGCCCATGAGTCAGCTCCGGCTGCTCTATTATCCGCCCCAGGAAGGCGAGATCGATCCCGACATGATCGGCATCGGCGCCCACACCGACTATGAGTGCTTCACGCTGCTTCTGCAGGATGAGATCGGCGGTCTTCAGGTCGGCAACCGAGACGGCGACTGGATCGAGGCAACGCCGATTCCCGGCACCATCATCGTCAATGTCGGCGACATGCTGATGCGCTGGACGAACGACGAGTTCGTCTCGACCCCGCACCGGGTGATCAACACGTCCGGCAAGGAACGCATGTCGTTCCCGCTGTTCTTTGCCGCGAACCACCGGACGGTCGTGCGCTGCCTGCCCCAGTTCCAGGGCCCCGACAACCCGCCGAAGTATCCGCCGACCCGGTCGGGCTGGTGGACGGAAACGATGATCACCGATGTCTACGAGTACCGCGCGGCCCATCGCGGCACGGTGCCCAATCCGGAACTGGACTGGGACGCCCCCGATCCGGTCGACTGACATATGACGAGTCGACGTCGATCCATCCTGCCAAAGGCACCACCCCCTCACCTTGCCCTCTCCCCCTGAAGGGGGCGAGGGAGCATGGCGGCAGTCTTCTTCCCCTCGCCCGCTTGCGGGAGAGGGAGGGGCCCGACGCGAAGCGTTGGGAGGGTGAGGGTCGCATCGCTTTGACGTCACGTCACTGTCCGCCCCTTAATCGACAGCGCGCGCTTGAGCGCGACTTTTTCAGGCGAGGCGACGAGGTCACTGGCCAAAACGTCGGCGTGATCCTCAAAGGAAATCTCGACCGGTTCGTGGTCGGGAACCACTGGCTCGCCGTCGGCAGCGACCAGAAAGTAGATCGGCGTATAGGGCCGCCCGGTCCATGGGCTGATCCGGGTGCCGG
>JANQGO010000040.1 GCA_028277285.1 Alphaproteobacteria bacterium
CCGCTTGGCGGCCTGGGACGTCACGGTCGCGGAAGTCGAAGCCAGCCCCGATCTTCTGCCCAACCTTCTGCCCCAGGGTACGTTGGCCGTGTCGGATAATGGCGCGATGGCACGCGCCGGCACCAGCCGCGACGACGCGCAGTTCGCGACCTCCACCGCGCCTTAGGAAATCGTACGAACGATCAATCATTGATCGACCGCGCAACGGCGCTGGTCCACCATGCGGGTCTTGAATCGCGGGCCTGTGCAGCCATGAACGTACCCATCGAGACGCCCGAGGCGCCGCCTCAGTTGGATGAGTGTGGCCCGTCGCGCCGCACGGCGATATGGGCAGGACCTGCGGGTTGCCGGCCGGCATCGCTGCCCAGCCCGCCCGCCCATGCAGCCTGAACGTCGGGGCCGCTTTCGCCTGGCCGGCGCGATCGGCAACGCGCTGGAGTGGTATGACTTCGTCATCTACGGCTACTTCGCGCCCATCTTCGCCACCCAGTTCTTCCCCAGCAACGACGCTCTGACCAGCCTGATCGCGGCCTTCGGCGTTTTCGCTGTCGGCTTCCTGTTGCGACCCATCGGCGGGATACTGTTCGGTCATGTCGGCGACAGGTATGGCCGCCGGCGGGCGCTTACCCTGTCGGTCGTGTTGATGGCGGTCCCCACGACATTGATCGTCGTCATGCCGACGTACGAGACAATCGGCATCCTGGCGCCCGTGCTGCTCACGGTGTGCCGCGCGCTTCAGGGACTGGCGTCCGCGGGCGAGTACGGTGTCTCGACGGTCTACCTTGCCGAACGGGCCCGCCCGGGACGGCGCGCGTTTGGTTCGGTCTGGACGATGATCGGCTCCTGGATCGGCATGGGCCTTGGTTCCGCGGTCGGCGCCCTGGTCAGCAGTCTCCTCAGCGAATCTGAACTGCACGCCTGGGGCTGGCGCTTGCCTTTCCTTGGCGGCGCAATTCTGGGTGCCGCCGGATGGTACCTGCGCCGTCGGGTGACGGAGGATGCCGCAACCGCCACGGAACGCTTCCCCATCGCCGAGGCCTGTCGCCGGCACACCAGGGACATGCTGCACGTCGTCGCCATGACCGCATGGTGGGGTACGTCGTACTGGCTACTGTTGGTCTACATGACGACCTATCTCGTTCAGTTCGAGAAGATTGACCGGGCGCTCGCCTTCGACATCAACACAGCCAACATGGTCGTGCTGATTCTCGTCGCGCCGCTTGGCGCGCTGCTGTCGGATGCCGTCGGGCGCAAGCGCTTGATGTTGATATGCTCCGGCCTCGGTCTGGTGCTGGGCTTGCCGTTGTTCTGGCTCATGCATCATCCCGATCCCCTTCTGATCTGGCTCGGTCAGTTCCTTTTCGCGGTTCTGCTGGCGACCTACATGGGCGGTCAGCCGGCGGCCATGGCCGAGCTTTTCCCCCGGAGCGTTCGCGTCAGCGCGGTGTCGACCGCCTACAACCTGGGCATCGGCATATTCGGCGGCCTGACCCCGATCCTGGCGACCTACGTGATCAAGGAAACATCCGACGACTTCACGCCGGGTTACTTCGTCGCGATCGCCGCGGCCATTTCGTTTTTCGGTCTCTTGAGCATGCGCCGCGCCGACCGTGCGCCTTTTCCGTAGTGCCGCGCCACGACAATCGCCATTTCGTTCACCAACAATCAGGCATCGACGGCGCGTTCCCGGCAGTCCACGATGCGCGTCGACAAGGACAAAGTGGCCACTCCCATGGACTCATACGCGCAACACCCAGCAGCGCCGCCCGACCTTAGCGACGGCTGGACCGTCGCCGCGCCGGGCGACCAGGGCGTGGATGGCGCGCTGCTGGCCGGCATAACGAAGCAGTTCACGGCGTGGAAAGAGGCGAATGTCCACGGCGTGGTAATCGCGCGTCACGGCGCTCTGGTCTATGAGCGCTACTTCACCGGCGAGGACCAGGCCTGGGGCAAACCCTTGGGCCAGGTCACCTACGATGCCGGCATGCGCCATGACCTCCGCTCGATGACCAAGAGCGTCACCGGCCTTCTGGTCGGGATCGCGTTCGATCGCGGCTGGCTCGACGACGTCGATGCGCCGGTCTTTTCGTTCTTTCCCGAACATGACGATCTCAAGACATCGGAGAAGGCCGGCATCACCCTTGCCCATCTGCTCACCATGTCGCCGGGCCTGGCGTGGGATGAGAACACGCCCTATAGCGACCCCGCCAACAGCGAGCGCCAGATGTCTGTGGCACCGGATCCCGTGCGCTATGTGCTGGAGCAGCCGCTCGTGCGCCCGCCCGGCGTCTCCTACAACTATGGCGGCGGCAACACGGCGCTGCTGGCGGCGATCCTGAAGCGTGTCTCAGGCCGCGACCTCGACACGCTCGCCCAGGAGGTCTTGTTCGAGCCGCTCGGCATCAGCGATGTCGAGTGGGTGCGTTATCCCGACGGCACGCCGATCGCGGCTTCCGGTCTTCGCCTGCGCCCCCGTGACATCGCCAAGTTCGGCCAGCTCGTGTTGGACGAGGGTTTATGGCGCGGCGAACGGGTCGTCTCGGCCGACTGGATCACGCAATCAGTCACGCCGCAGATCAACGGTCAGGGCCTCTTCTTCTACGGCTACCACTGGTGGCTCGGCCGCTCGCTGGTCGCCAAGCGCGAGGTAACCTGGGCGTCCGCCGTCGGCTGGGGCGGTCAGCGCATGTTCATCGTACCGAGCCACGGCCTCGTGGCCCTCGTCGTGGCTGGCCTCTACGACAACATGTTCCTGCAGCCGATCCCCGGCGAGGTCATCTTGCGGCGTTATGCGCTGGCATCGGTGCGGCGTTAGGGCAGACCGCAACAGCCGCCACCGTGCAACCGCCGCGCGTGTCTGTTAGGGTGCCGCCGGCGCGCAGTTCAAACTTGGGCTAAGTATGGGCGAAAACACGGCGGTATCGCCGCGGGCGGCGGCCGCGCGCACGAGCCAAGCGACGCCGAAGACGGTATTCGCCTGCGTCATCGGCAACGTCCTCGAATGGTACGACTTCACCGCCTACGGCTTTCTGGCGACCATCATCGGCGCCAGCTTCTTTCCGTCCGGCGACAGCTTCGCGTCGGTGTTGGCGGCATTCGGCGCGCTGGCTGCCGGTTACGGTGCCAGGCCGCTGGGCAGCATCATCGGCGGTCATCTGGGCGACCGGATCGGGCGCAAGCCGACCATGATCCTGTGTATGGCGACCATGGGCGTGTCGACCTTCGCCATCGGTGTCTTGCCGACCTATGAGCAGATCGGCGTCACCGCTGCGATCCTGTTGGTCGCCATTCGCATCATTCAGGGCCTCTCGGTGGCGGGCGAGTACAGCTCATCGTCCGTCCTGCTGGTCGAGAACGCGGAAGCGCGCCGGCGCGGCTTCGTCGGCAGCTGGATTGCCTGCGCCATGATGGCGGGCTGTCTCTTGGGCTCCGGCATGGCGGCACTTTCCAGTGCGGTGGTCGGCGACGACGCCATGAAAGAATGGGGCTGGCGTATCCCGTTTCTGTTCGGCGGCGTTATCGCCATCATCGGCATCGTCATTCGCCGCCGCCTCACCGAGTCGGCCGCCATGCCGGGCGAAGACGAAGTCCTCGCCGTGCCGATCGTCAGCGCGTTCAAGAACCACTGGCGCACGATCGTCACGATCGTCGGCATCAACATGCCGATCTCGGTCAGCTATTTCGTGCTCTTCGTCTACGCGGTCTCGTACCTGACCGACCAGATGCACTTCACGACGGCGCAGGCGATGGATATCAACACCGTCAGCCTGATCGCCATGACCGCGCTGATCCCCTTCACGGGTCTTGCCGCGGACCGTTTCGGCCGCAAGGCCGTGCTCTATGTCTCGCTCATCGGCACGATCGTCGCCGGCTGGCCCGCCTGGTACCTGATGCACACGCCGGAACTTGGCCTGGTCCTGGTCGGTCAGCTCCTGCTCGCCTGCCTGAGCGCGGCGGGCTGGGCGTTGTCGGTGCCGATGATGGTCGAGTTGCTGCCTGCCAAGGTGCGCTGCACGGGCGGCGGCCTTGGCTACAACATTTGCCTTGCCCTGTTCGGCGGCACGACGCCCTTGATCGCCGCCTATCTGGTCGAACGCACGGGCGACGACTTCACCCCGATCTATTACGTGATGATCGCCGCCGCGATCGCGCTCTTCTTCACCTGGCGCATGCCGGAAATGGCCGGCAAGACGCTGCCTGAGGACTGACGAGGCTGAGCCCCTTGAGCGGATCGCGATTCAGATAGAATACGATCTGCTTTAGTGTTGGTGGGCGTCCGCGTCCGTTCGATAGGGCGCCATGTCGTCGGTGTCGGCCCATTGGAACGCCAGGATCAGCATCGCGTCCGGACCCAGCACCGTTTCGCCGCCGGACAACGTGGTCCCTGTCCCGAGGTCCTGACAAATGTTGACGATAAGAAAGGCCTCACCCCCCGCCTCGGGACCGAGCGCGTATGTCGGCGGCGGCCAGGAGCCGACGGTGTTGTCGGCTGCCAGATAGAGCCGGTTCACGCACGGCAACACGGTGGGCATCGGATAGACGAGAGCGGGATACCCACCCCCCGCTTCAATGGCGTAGAAGACGCCGTCCGATCGCTCGATCGGACGCAATCCCTCGAGGAAGGAGCGCCCGCCATAAGCGGCGAAATCCGCATCGGCAAAGCCGATCGTACGCCCGTCGGTCTGGATGCCGATCTCGGCGGCGCGCCAATGGGCGCCGAAGGTGAGCGGCGCGTTCCGACCGGCCGCGACAGCGTAGGGATCGCCCGTGGCGTGCGCCTGGGCGAGGATCATGTCGATGGCATTCGACAGCCCCTGCTGCGCGGCGAGAAACGCCGCAAGATCCTTCGTCGGGTCAGGCACTTGAAAGTTCCCGTCCGCGTTGCGCAGTTGCGGCACCAGCCGCATCAGACCCTCCTTCGAACAGAGGTCCTGCGCCGCGTCTGACGGCTGCGCGGAAGCCGCCCCCACCACAGCCGACAATCCAAAGAAGACGGCGCACACGGCCGCTAACGTCACGCGGAAAGAAGTCATCGATTTCTCCTGAGCCCGGCATTCGTCGTGTCGTCGCACGGTCAGGAGTTTAGGCCGTGACCTCATGAAGAAGTAGCGGCTCGGTGCGGCGAATGGTGCCGGCCTGTGGAGGAAGACGGTATCTCCGGTCGACACCACGTCGACGTCAGGCCGTCGCAACGCGCTTCGAAAGGCGCCCCGAAAACGACGTCGCGCTTACAAAGCTCGCTGCTATCGCAGCCTAAAGGCCGGTGTCCTAAGCCCGCAGCCGCTCGTTCTCCGGATCGAACGGCGATTCCTCGATGATCGTCACCGGGTGGCTGGTGCCCAGGATGTCCATCTGGAGTTCCGTGCCGACATCCGCGTGGTCGGGACGCACCATGCCGAGCGCGAGCGACTTGCCGAGGCGGAAGCCGTAGTTGCCGGAGGTCGCGCGCCCGACCACCTCGCCGTTCAGCGAGATCGGGTTGTTGCCGAGCGGGTCGGCGTCGGTCACGTCGTGCACCTCCATGGTGACGAACTGGTTCTGGAAGCCCCGCTCCTGCCACTGCGACAGCGCGTCGCGGCCGATGAACTCGCCCTTGTTCAGGTGGACGAAGCGATGCAGCCCGGATTCGAGCGCGGCGTACTCGATCGAGAGTTCCTGGCCGACCATGCGGTAGGATTTCTCGACACGCATGCTTTCCATGGCGCGGATGCCGAAGGGTTTGATGCCCAGATCCTCGCCCGCCGCCATGACGGTGTCGAAGATGTGGTTCTGGTATTCCAGCGGATGATGCAGCTCCCAGCCAAGCTCGCCGACAAAGTTGACGCGCATGGCGAGCGCCGGCGCCAGGCCGACATCGATCCAGCGGCCCGACAGCCACTTGAAGCTGCCGCCCGAGAGATCGTCGCGGGTCACCTGCTGCAGCAGTTCGCGCGATTTCGGTCCGGCGACGACCAGCACGCCCATCTGGTTGGTCAGATGCTCGAAACGGACCGAACCGTCCGCCGGCATGTGTTTCTTCAGCCAGTCGTGGTCGAGGCGCTGCAGCGCGCCGGCGGAGACGACATAGAACGAGTCCTCGGCCTCGCGCATGATCGTGAACTCCGAATGCACGCCGCCGCGCGTGTTGAGCGCGTGGACCAGGCCGACGCGGCCGATCTTCTTGGGCAGCCGGTTGGCCACAAGGTTGTCCAGGAAGGCTTCGGCGCCGGGGCCGGAGATACGGCACTTGGCGAAAGCCGTCATGTCCAAAATGCCAACGTTTTCATGGACATTCTGGATTTCGTTGCCAATGTGCTCGAACCACTTGGAGCGCCGGAACGACCAGTCGTCTTCCTGGGGCATGCCGTCGGGCGCGAACCAGTTGGCGCGCTCCCAGCCGAACTTCTGACCGAACACCGCGCCCAGGTTCTTCAGGCGGTCGAAACAGGGCGCCTGGCGCAGCGGGCGGGCGGCCTCGCGCTCCTCGTCGGGATAGTGGATGGTGAAGACGTTGGCATAGGCCTCCTCGTTCTTCTCGACGAGATAGGACTTCGTGCAGTAGTCGCCGAAGCGCCGGGGATCGACGCCCAGCATGTCGATGGTGGGCTCGCCCTCGACCATCCACTCGGCGAGCTGCCAGCCGGCGCCGCCGGCGGCGGTGATGCCGAAGCTGTGGCCCTCGTTGAGCCAGAAGTTCGGCAGGTCCCAGGCCGGGCCGATGATCGGGCTGCCGTCGGGCGTGTAGCAGATGGCGCCGTTATAGACCTGCTTGACGCCGACCTCGCCGAAGGCGGGCACCCGGTTGATGGCGGATTCGATATGCGGCTCCAGGCGCTCCAGGTCTTCCTGGAAGAGTTCGTATTCCATGTCGTCGGACGGACCGTCGACATAACAGGCGGGCGCGCCCTTCTCGTACGGCCCCAGGATCAGGCCGCCGCGCTCCTCGCGCATGTACCAGGAGCCGTCGGATTCGCGCAGCACGCCCATCTCAGGCAGACCGTCAGCCTTGCGCTTCTGGATCTCGGGATGCGGCTCGGTGACGATGTACTGATGTTCGACCGGGATGACCGGCACGTCGAGGCCGACCATGGCGCCGACCTGGCGCGCGAAGCTGCCGGAGGCCGTCACCACGTGCTCGCAGGTGATGTCGCCCTTGTCGGTCTTGACCAGCCATTCGCCGGACGCCGTGCGTTCGATGCCGGTGACCGTGGTGTTGCGATAGATCTCCGCGCCGTTGTTGCGCGCGCCGATGGCCAGCGCCTGGGTCAGGTCGGCGGGCTGAATGTAGCCGTCCTCGGGATGCTGGATCGCGCCGACCAGGCCTTCGGTGTTGCACAGCGGCCAGACCTCCTTGACCTGATCGGGGGTCAGGAACTTGACCTCGACACCGATGGTGTCGGCGACGCCGGCATACTGGCGATACTCGTCCATACGGTCCCGGTTCGTGGCGAGGCGGATGTTGGAGACCTTGGCGAAACCGACGCGCTGGCCGGTCTCCTCCTCAAGCTCCTGATAGAAGCGCACGGCGAACTTGTGCACCTGGCCGACGGAGTAGCTCATGTTGAAGAGCGGCAGGAGGCCCGCCGCATGCCAGGTCGAGCCCGACGTCAGTTCCTTGCGCTCGACCAGAACGACATCGGACCAGCCCTTCTTGGCCAGGTGATAGAGGGTGCCGACGCCAACGACACCGCCACCGATAACAACGACCCGTGCATGGCTCTTCATGAATGCCTCTCCCCTGCTGGCCCTGTCCTAACAAATGCCAGGGCGCTTCACTAGCGCCCGCCCGGACCCGCCATTGTCACGCAGGCGACACCGACTGTGCGTGTGCCGTCAAATTGGGGGCGATTCAGCGGCGATACGGGCGCCGAGCGGCAATTCTGCCGCCCGAAACCCCGTCAATTTGCTTGGCGATGAGATGGGCCGGGCCCTCGTCATAGATGACGAGCGGATTCACGTTGTGAGGTGGAACCGTTGAACGGTTCCACCTCACAACGATCCGCTCTAGGGTCCCCTCCATGACAGCACAAGGTATCGGCGCGCCGGTCAGGCGCAAGGAAGACCGGCGGTTCCTGACCGGGCGCGGGAACTATGTCGGCGACTATCACGTGCCCGGCGCGCTGCATCTGGCGTTCGTCAGATCGATCCACGCGCACGCCACGGTCAGCGCCATCGATGCGTCGGCGGCGCGGTCCATGCCGGGCGTTGTCGACGTGCTGACAGGGGACGACCTGGAAGCCGACGGCGTCAAACCGATCCCCAACCGGATCGCGTTCGACGGCAGCGACGGCAGGCCGCTGCCTGACCTACCCCGGCCCGCCCTGGTCCGCGACACCGTGCGGGTCGTCGGCGATGCGGTGGCCGTTGTCGTGGCCGAGACCAGCGACGCCGCCCACGACGCCGCCGAGGCCGTGCACGTCGACTATGACGACAGACCCGCCGTCGTCACCATGGACCAGGCGCGGGCCGACGGCGCGGAGACGATCTGGCAGAACGCACCGGGCAACCTCGCCTATGTCTGGGCAAGCGGCGACGCGGCGGCGACCGAGGAAGCGTTCGCCAACGCCGCCCATGTCGTCATCCTGGACCTCGTCAACAACCGCATCACCGCCAACCCGATGGAGCCGCGCCTGCTGGTTGTCGAGCCGGACGCGACCACCGGCGGTTTGATATTCACGCTGGGCAGCCAGGCGCCGCATCTGCTGCGCACGCGGCTCGCCGGTTTGATCGATATCCCGGAATCGCAGCTGCGCATCGTCTCGCCCGATTTCGGCGGCGGGTTCGGCATGCGCGGCTCGACGCCCTACCCCGAAGACATCGTCGCGTGCTGGCTTGCCCGGCGTCTGGATCGTCCCGTGCGCTGGACGGGCACGCGGCACGAGGTGCTGATGACCGACAGCCAGGCGCGCGACCAGGAGACGCGAGCCGAGCTGGCTCTGGACGGCGACGGCCGGTTTCTGGCACTTCGTCTTCACACGAAAGCCAACCTGGGCGCCTACCTGATCGGCATCGGCCCCGCCCTGCCGATCCATCTCTACGCACCGCTGATCGCCGGCATCTACCGGATCGGCGCCGTCGATCTCTTCATCGAAGGCATCATCACCAACACGGTGCCGACCGCGCCCTATCGCGGCGCCGGCCGGCCGGAAGCCGCCTATGTCATCGAGCGGCTGGCTGACGAGGCCGCGATCGCAACGGGCATCGACCGCATCGAGATCAGGCGCCGCAACATGTACCGGCCCGAGGATCTGCCGGCCACCAACGTGACGGGCCTGACGATCGACAGCGGCGACTTCGGCGCGGTGATGGATCGCGCGCTGGACGGCGCGGCGGCGTCGGACTTCGCGTCAAGACGGGCAAAATCGCAAGCCGTCGGCCGCTATCGCGGTCTTGGTTTCGCGACCTATATCGAATCGGCCGCCGACGGCTCGCCGACCAGCTATGAGTCCGCGCGGCTTCGGGTGAACCCGACCGGCAGCGCCACGTTGCATGTTGGCACCCACAGTCATGGCCAGGGTCACGCGACGGCGTTCGTGCAGATCGCAGCCGACCGGCTGGGCCTGCCGATCGACGCCATCGACCTGGCGTTCGGCGATACGGAACGCGAGCCCTATGGGCTCGGCACCTATGCGTCGCGCTCGCTGGTCTCGGCCGGTCCGGCGATCGTGGCGGCAACCGATAAGGTGATCGACAAGGGCCGGCACATCGCCGCCCACCTGCTGGAGGCCGACGTCGACGACGTCAGCTTCGCCGACGGCATGTTCGCCGTTGCCGGCACCAACCGCCAGGCGAGCTTCGCCGAGATCGCCGAGGCCGCCTATGTGCCGCACAACTTTCCCCACGACAGGCTGGAGCCCGGCCTGGACGAGACCGCGTTCAACAAGGTGCGGGCCGCGACCTTCCCCAACGGCTGCCATGTCGCGGAGGTCGAGATCGATCCCTGCACCGGCGTTATCGCGCTGGTCAACTATGTGTGCGTCGACGATATCGGCACGGTCATCAACCCGATGATCGCCGAGGCGCAGATCCACGGCGCCGTCGCCCAGGGTGTCGGCCAGGCGCTGATGGAGCTGTGCCACTACGACGCCGAGACCGGCCAGTTCCAGTCGGCGACCTTCCTGGACTACTGCATGCCGCGCGCCGGCGACCTGCCGATGATCGACTGGTCAAGCCGACCGGTGCCGACCGGCACCAACAGTCTGGGCGTAAAAGGCGTCGGCGAGGTCGGCACCATCGCCGCGCCGCCGGCGGTGATGAACGCAATCCTGGATGCGCTGCGCCCGATCGGCGTCACCCATCTGGACATGCCGGCGACACCGGACGCCGTGTGGCGGGCGATCCGGGACGCCCACGCCTGACCGTCCAGCTTGCCTTGCGCAAATCTGAGCAGGCCGGATCGGCGTATCTTGATTGGGCCCGGCCGCGGGCCGATCTAAGGGTCAAGCCTTGCGAAGGAGACGGTCGATGAGTGGGAAAGCCGACATCTTTGGATTGCATCACAACGCCTATCGCTGCCGCGACGCGGACGAAACGCGCAAGTTCTACGAGGACTTTCTGGGCCTGGAATTGGCCGAGGCGTTCGAGATCGCGACCACGCATACCGGCCGCGACACCCGCGTCCTCCACGTTTTCTTCGAGATGGGCGACGGGTCGTACCTCGCTTTCTTCGAGGCGCCGGGCCAGCCCTTCACGTTCAAAGACCAGCACGACTTCGACCTGCACATCGCGCTGGAAGTCAGCATGGAGACGCTGCACGCGATGTTCCAGAAGGGCAAGGACGCGGGCATCGAGACACGCGGTATCTCCGACCACGGGTTCATCCACTCGATCTATTTCCGCGATCCCAACGGTTATGTCATCGAGCTGACCGCCAAGACCGACACGCGCGACGCCGATGAATGGCAGCGCGTCAAGAGCGGCGCGCGGGCCGCACTCGACAAGTGGACGGCGACCAAACCGGCGGACGCGGCCTAGGGCAGCCCCGCGTTACACGGAACCGGTCTCGCCCCCATCCAGTCCTCGCATGCCGGACAAGCGCAGCGGAGATCCGGCATCCGTGTTCATGGGCACCCGGTCAATCCCGGTGCGCGATGAGGAGAACGATCGGCATCGATGCTACGTAAACGGGGAATGCGCTAGGGCCACGCAAGAGCGGGCGTCAGACGGGCGCCATGCCCCTGTCGGCCAGCTCCTTCTTCGCCTCATCGGTCTTCTCGAGGCCTTCCAGGCCCATGCCTTTCAAGACGCCCGGCGCCTTGGTGTACTGGATGTTCTGATAGGTCGTGATCTCGACCCGGTTGCCCCAGGGGTCCAGGAAGTCGAGGAACCGGCCCGGCAGCACCTCGACGCCCATCGCCTTCAAGGTCTCGCGGACCAACTCCTTGTCGTCAACCGCAATGCCAAAATGTCGTTTATCATCAGGTGATTGCGAACGTCCTTTGGCAAAATTGATAAACTGATCGCCGAAATAGATAAAGGCGGCGCTCTCGCTCTTTGACTTAAGCTCGAAGTTTAAGAAACCACCGTAGAAATCGAGCGCTTGGTCAATATCACCGACCTCCAACGCGATGTGATTAATCCCGACCGCGTTGGCCTTCTTCGCACCGTTCCCTGCCGTCATGGCGTCCTCCTTGATTGCCATGCCCTAGACGATGGGTCTGCCTGCTCAAGGGTTCAAGACCAGGTCTTACCGGCTGCCACTTTCGCTTTGGCCTCCTTGATGTAGGCGCTCTCGCGCCGCTGGGGCAGGTCGTCAGCGATGGTGTGCCAGGGCACCTTGCCGTCGATGCCCGTATGGTAGAGGTCGGGCGGCCAGTCGCCGGGCCGGTCGAAGGTGCCGAGCGTGATCGCCGGTACCTCGTCATCGACCAGCCAGAAATCCAGCGACGAGCCGCAGTCGGCGCAAAAGCCGCGCCGCGCCCACCCCGACGATTGAAAGTAGCGCGGCTCACCCTGGGTGTAGCGGAAGGTCCCTAACGGAAACGTCGCGAAGACCCCAAAGATGCCGCCCAGCGCCTTCTGGCACATCCGGCAATGGCAATAGGCGACCCATTCGGGTGCAGCGTCGGCCTGCCAGCGGATCGCGCCGCACAGGCAGCCCCGGGTGACCGGGAGCTT
>JANQGO010000054.1 GCA_028277285.1 Alphaproteobacteria bacterium
GGTGCTGGGCTTCGGGCTCAAGGACGTTACGGTGGAGTATTCCGAGAACGGCACCGATTGGAGCGTCCTGGGCGATGTGGAACTGACGCGCGGTACGGCTCTGCCCAGCTACACCGCCAACACGACGATCGACTTCGCCGGTGTGGCGGCCCGCTTCGTCAGGCTCACGGTCAATTCCGCCTGGGGTGTGATCGGGCAGTTCGGCCTGAGTGAGGTACGCTTCATGTCCATCCCCGCCAACGCGCGCGAACCGCAGCCGGCCGACGGGGCCGCGGACGTGAGTGTCGATACGATGCTCGTCTGGCGTTCCGGCCGAGATGCGATCTCGCATGAGGTCAGTCTCGGAACCGATCCTAATGCCCTGGATCTGGCGGGTACAGTGGATACGGCCAGCTTCGCGCCGGGCGCCCTGGAACTGGGGACCACCTACTACTGGAGCGTTACCGAGATTCAGGATGCCGAGTCCTGGGCCGGCGGCGTCTGGAGTTTCGCTACGCAGGCGTATTTGGTGGTCGAGGACTTCGAGAGTTACGATGATGATGAGAATCGCATCTATCAGACGTGGATCGACGGCTACGGCGTCAACAACAACGGTTCGACGGTCGGTCATCTGGAGTCGCCGTTCGCCGAGCAGACGATCGTCAAGAGTGGTCGTCAGTCGATGCCGCTGTTCTACGACAACGCGGCCGCCGCGATGTCCGAGGCAACGTTCTCGCTGAACCAGAACTGGACGGCCAATGGCGTCCAGAGCCTGGCGATTGCGTTTGCCGGCGCCGCGGGCAACACGGGCCAACTGTACGTCAAGATCAATGGCACGAAGATCGCCTATGACGGCGACGCCGGTGACATCGCCCGGGCGGCGTGGCAGCCTTGGAACATCGATCTGTCGACGGTGGGCAACGTGAGCAATGTCACTTCGCTGATCATCGGCATCGAAGGCGCCGGCGCGAGCGGCGTCGTGTACATCGATGACATCCGGCTCTATCCCGATGCGCCCGAACTGATCATTCCGGTCGAGCCGGACGCCGCCAACCTGGTGGCTTTCTACGCCCTGGACGGCAATGCCAACGACAGCTCGGGCAACGGCCATGACGGGACGATCGTGGGTGACATCACGTTTACGAGCGATCCGGATCGCGGCCAGGTCGTGGTCCTGCCCGGCGGGGACGATCAGGAGATCCAGATCACGGGCGTGGGCATCAGCGGCAACATGCTGCGGACGATCGCCTGCTGGGCCAAGGCCGACAACACCAGCATTCCTGACTGGAGCCTGATCTTCGGCTTCACCGGAACCGATGCGGGCGAGGGCGGCAACGGCAGCCACTTCAACATCGGCAGCCTGGGCGGTCCCGGCGGCGTTGGGGCGCACGTCTGGGGTTGGGAAGAGACGATCTTCTCCGACGAAGAGGCGCTGGAATGGCACCATTACGCGATGTCGTACGACGGGACGACCATTCGCTACTACGGCGACGGCGCTCCGATGGACACGGACACGGGCAAGTCGAACGACATGGACTTGTCGACCTCGTCCGATCGGGTCCATTTCGGCGGTCGCATCACGCACACCAACTCGTTCGCCGGCAGCGTGGACGACGCGGTGATCTACAGCGTAACCCTGACCGACGCCGAGGTCGCCTACCTGGCCGGCCGCCGGGCGCCCTTGCACAAGGAGTTCTA
>JANQGO010000101.1 GCA_028277285.1 Alphaproteobacteria bacterium
CGCCAAGACCGACGGTTGCCGGGTCGACACGGTGAAAGTCCGCCAGGCTGTCGACGATCATGCGGCCGATGCGCCGGCAAAGCGCCGGGTCGTTGTCGATGACGGTCGTGTTGTTGGCGCGGATGACAAAGCCGTCGCGCCGTTCCAGTACGTGAAAGTCGACACCCAGAATGTCCGGGTCGGTGCACAGCACGAAGCTGCGCGGCGCCAACGGGTAGGCACGCCACAGGTCCTTCAAGACACGATGCTCGCGCTTCATGTCGTGGGCGCTGGGCGCTACCGGGCCGAGCGGTGGCCGGCGCAGGACGAACTCGATGTCGGCGAATGACAGGAGATAGGTAAGGTTGGCGTGACCGCCGCCGAACTGGCGCACCGATAGCGGGCCTTCGGCGCCTTCCAGGTTGTCGCGCAGCCAGGGCTCCAAACGCGTTAGGTCGAGCGTTTCGTCACCCCGAACGTCAATCGTCTCCGGGTCGTTGGCGGCTCGTGTATCGCGCCCCGACGTCATGGATGGTGCCTAATCCCGCAAAGCCCGCTTGTCAGCAGATCTCGAACAGGCCGGCCATGCCTTGGCCGCCGCCGATGCACATGGTGACGACGACGTTTTTGGCGCCGCGGCGCTTGCCTTCGATCAGCGCGTGGCCGGTCATGCGCGCGCCGGACATGCCATAGGGATGGCCGATTGAGATCGAGCCGCCGTCGACATTGAGTTTCTCGTTGTCGATGCCCAGCTTGTCCCGGCAATAAATGACCTGGACGGCGAACGCCTCGTTCAGTTCCCACAGGTCGATGTCGTCGACCGTCAGGCCATTGCGTTCCAGAAGCTTCGGCACCGCGAACACCGGGCCGATGCCCATCTCGTCGGGTTCGCAGCCAGCGACCACCATGCCCTTGTAGATTGCCATCGGCTCGATGCCGTGCTTGGCCGCGGCAGACGCCTCCATCACGACACAGGCCGAGGCACCGTCGGAAAGCTGGCTGGCGTTACCGGCGGTGATGAATTGATCCTCGCCGCGCACGGGGTCCAGACCGGCGAGGCCCTCCAGTGTCGTCGACGGACGGTTGCCTTCGTCCTTCTCCAGCGTCACCGCCTGCTCGCTGACCTCACCGGTTTCCTTGTCCTTGACCAGCTTGACCGAGGGCAGCGGCACGATCTCGTCGTCGAAGCGGCCGGCCTGCTGGCCGCCTGCCGTGCGCATCTGGCTCTGCAGGGCGTATTCGTCCTGAGCCTCGCGGCTGACGCCGTAGCGCGCGGCGACCGTGTCGGCGGTCTCCAGCATCGACATCCAAAGCGCCGGCTTGTGCTCCATCAGCCAGTCTTCGTGCGCCTTGTAATGGTTCATGTTGTCGTTTTGCACCAGGCTGATCTGCTCAACGCCGCCGGCGACGGCGACGTCGACCTGGTCGACGATGACACGCTGGGCAGCCGAGCTGATCGCCTGCAGGCCCGAACTGCAGAAGCGGTTGATGGTCGTTGCCGCCGTGGTCACCGGCAGGCCGGCGCGGATCGTCGCCAGGCGTGCATGGTTGTGGCCGGTGGCGCCTTCCGGCAGGCCGCAGCCGATGATGACATCCTCGACCCCGGCCGGCTCGACGCCGGCGCGCTCGACCGCGTGCTCGATCACGTGGCCGGTCATGGTGATGCCGTGGGTGTTGTTGAAGGCGCCGCGATAGGCCTTGCCGATCGGGGTGCGGGCGGTGGAGACGATGACGGCTTCACGCATGGTTCAGTCCTCCTGATCGTAGTCCTCGAAGGCCTTGCCTTCGTCGGCCAGCCGCTTCAGCAGCGGCGATGGTTTCCAGTGGGCAAATCCGAGCTCGTCGTGGTAGCGGCAGACGGCGTCATAGACGGTCTTCAGACCGACCGTGCCCGCCCAATGCATGGGTCCGCCACGCCAGACCGGGAAGGCGTAGCCGTTGATGTAAACGAGGTCGATGTCGCTGGCGCGCAGCGCGAAGCCTTCATCCAGGATTTGCGCGCCGATGTTGACCAGCGGATACATGCACCGCTCCAGGATCTCCTGATCGGAGAAGTCCCGGGTCTCAAGACCGAAATGCGCCGCCGCGTCCTTGGCCAGTTGCGCGACTTCAGGGTCCGGAACGGGCGTGCGGTTGCCTTGTTCGTAGATGTAGTAACCGCGTCCGGTCTTCTGGCCGAAACGGCCCATCTCACACAGCTTGTTGGAGACGAAACTGCCGCGCTCGTGGACCGCCTCGCCGCCGCCGGCGTCCTTGCGTTTGCTCCAGCCGATATCGAGTCCGGCCAGATCGCTCACCGCCAAGGGTCCCATAGCCATGCCGAAATCGTACATCACCTTGTCGATCTGCTGGGGCGGGGCGCCTTCTTCGACCATCAGCGCGGCTTCGCCGAAGTAGCCTTCCAGCATGCGGTTGCCGATGAAGCCGTGACAGACGCCGGCGACGATCGGCAGCTTGCGCATGCGTTTGCCGACATCCATGACCGTTGCCAGCACCTGGTCGCTGACGTTCTCCGTGCGCACGACCTCCAGAAGGCGCATGACGTTCGCGGGGCTGAAGAAGTGGGTGCCCAGCACGTTGCCCGAGCGGCCCGGGACCGTCGCGGCGATCTCGTCGACGTTCAGATAGGACGTGTTGCTGGTCAATATCGCGTCGGGTTTGCAGACGGCGTCCAGTTTGGCGAAAACGTTCTTCTTGACGTCCATGGTCTCGAACACCGCCTCGATCACCATGTCGACATCACCGAGCGCGGCATAGTCGAGCACCGGCTCGATCAGCCCCATGCGCTTGTCCATGTCGTCCTGGGAGAGGCGTCCTTTGGAGACCGTATTGGCGTAGTTCTTCTCGATCCGCGCCATGCCCTTGTCGAGCGCCTCCTGGTTCTGCTCCAGGATCCGCACGGGAATGCCGGCATTGGCGAAGTTCATGGCGATACCGCCGCCCATGGTGCCGGCGCCCAGGACGCCTGCCGTTTTGACCGGCCTGAGCGCGATATCCTTGGCGATGCCGGGGATCTTTCCGGCAGCGCGTTCGGCGAAGAAGACATGACGGAGCGCTTTCGATTCATCGGACTTCACGCAGTCCTCGAAGATCTCGCGCTCGCGTTTGATGCCCTCATCGAATGGCAACTCGACCGCGGCCTCGACACATTCGATACAGGCGTAAGGCGCGCGCATGCCACGGGCGCGCCGTTTGATCTCCTGACGCTTCGCATCAAAGATGCCGGCGTCATCGAGCTTGGCGTCGAGATCGCGGGCCAGGCGGTGGGGGCCGCCCGACGCCGCTTTTTCCTCGGCGAAGGCAAGCGCGCCTTCCAGCAGGTCGCCATCGATGACCTTGTCGACAATGCCGAGTTCGGCGGCGCGCGGCGCGCGCACGGGATTGCCCGAGACGATCATGTCGAGGCCGGCCTTGACGCCGGCCAGGCGCGGCAGGCGCTGGGTACCGCCGGCGCCGGGCGGGAAGCCGAGCTTCACCTCCGGCTGGCCGACCTGGGCCGTCGGCACGATGACGCGGTAGTGGCAGGCCATCGCGACCTCCAGCCCGCCGCCAAGGGCGTGGCCGTGAATGGCCGCGACAACCGGCTTGGCGCTGCCTTCGAAACTCTTGATGACGTCGGAGAAGTTTTCTTCGCCCTCGGGCCAGGGCAGGGAGAAATAGCGGATGTCGGCACCGGCGATAAAGCCGCGCCCGGCGCCGATCAAAACGATGGCCTTGACGTCATCGTCGGCGTTCGCCTCTGCGACGCCGTTGACGATACCCTTGGGAACGCCGGGGCTCATGGCGTTGACCGGCGGGTTCGTCACCGTCACGACGCCGACCGCGCCACGTTTCTCATAGTTCACCAAGGACATGGGGATCTCCCGCAACTGCGAAGTAATTGTTCTAGTTGCCACTGCCGGCCCACTCCCCCACCCGGCCACCCCGAGGATGCTGCCATGGGTGGCCGGGTGGGGGAGTGGGCTGGTGCCCTTCCACGGGTGTGGAAAGAACAATCGTTGTGCGGTGCAGCACGCTAGAGGAGTCTTTAATCTGGTTCAACGCCGCTGGGATGCCTGGCGACGGTATTCCTCCTTGGATATGACCCCGCGGTGGACTTCGTCGGGTCCGTCGGCAAAACGCACGGTGCGCGCGTACATCCAGGCGTGCGCCAGGAAAAAGTCCTGGCTGATGCCGGCCGCGCCGTGGGCCTGAATGGCGCGGTCGATCACGGTCTGCGCGACATTGGGCGCGACCACCTTGATCATCGAGATTTCCGAGCGCGCTTCCTTGTTACCGACCTTGTCCATCATGTCGGCGGCCTTCAACGTGAGCAGCCGCGCCTGGTCGATTTCCATACGCGAATTCGCGATATCGGCGCGGATGGTGTCGCGGGTCGCCAGCGGCCGGCCGAAGGCGACGCGGTCCTCGACTCGCTGGCACATGGCTTCCAGCGCGCGCTCAGCCAGGCCGATCAGACGCATGCAGTGATGAATGCGGCCCGGTCCCAGACGCCCTTGCGCGATTTCGAATCCGCGGCCTTCGCCCAGCAGAAGATTGCTGGCCGGCACGCGCACATCCTCAAACGTGAGCTCCATGTGACCGTGGGGCGCGTGATCGTTGCCGAACACGGTCATCGGCCGCACCACGGAGACGCCGGGCGTGTCTTTGGGCACCAGGATCATGGACTGCTGTTTGTGGCGCTCGGCGTTGGGATCGGTCTTGCCCATGAAGATCAGGATCTTGCAGCGCGGGTCGCCGGAACCGGAAATCCACCACTTTCGCCCGTTGATGACGTAATCGTCGCCATCGCGCTCGATCCGCGACTCGATGTTGGTGGCGTCGGAGGAGGCGACTTGTGGTTCGGTCATCGCAAAGGCCGACCGAATCTCGCCGGCGAGCAGGGGCTCCAGCCACTGCTTCTTCTGGTCGTCGGTGCCGTAGCGCTCGAGCACCTCCATGTTGCCGGTATCCGGTGCCGCGCAATTGAAGGCCTCAGGCGCGATGAAGCTGCGGCCCATGGTTTCGCACAGCGGCGCGTATTCGAGATTACTGAGGCCAAAGCCGCGCTCGCTGTCGGGCAGGAACATGTTCCACAGGCCTTCGGCGCGCGCCTTCTTCTTCAACTCCTCGATGATCGGGGGCACCTGATCCCATCCGCCGTCGCGGGCCTGATCCTCATAGACATGTTCGTTGGGATAGATGTGCTCGGCCATGAAGTCGCCGATGCGTTTCGTCAGGTCCTTGACCTTGTCCGAATAGTCGAAGTCCATGGTGTTTCCTTTGGGCGGGGGTGCCCGTCAGACGGAGGAGGGCGTGAGCCTTGGGTGAGGCGCGCCTTAGATGGTCGGCAGTTTATGATCTTTGAATTGCTCGCGCAGTTGCAGTTTTGAGACCTTGCCGGTTGCGGTGTGCGGCAGTTCGTCGACGAAAGCGATATCGTCGGGCAGCCACCACTTGGCGACCTGTCCGTCCAGATGCGCGAGCACGTCATCGGCGGTTAGGCTGCTGCCGTCGCGCGATACGATCACGAGCATCGGGCGTTCCGTCCACTTCGGGTGCGGCATGGCGATGGCGGCCGCTTCCTGGACATCCGGATGGCCCATGGCGACGCTTTCAAGGTCGATCGAGCTGATCCACTCGCCGCCCGACTTGATCAGGTCCTTGGTGCGGTCGGTGATCTGAAGCAAGGAGTCCTCGTCGATGGTCGCGACATCTCCGGTGCGGAACCAGCCGTCCTCGGTTATGGCCGCCTTGGACGCCTCATCGTCGTTAAAGTAGCCGCTGGCAATCCACGGGCCGCGGCACACCAGCTCGCCTGATGATTTGCCGTCGTGGGGGACGTCGTTGTGGTCGTCGTCCAGAATACGGAGCTCGACCCCAAAAAGGCGGCGCTGCTTCATTTTTCGGGCGTAGCGGGTGTCTTCATCGAGCTCAGTGAACCCCGGTCCCTCGCCGCCGGCGGCGCAAACCGGGCTGGTTTCGGTCATGCCCCAGCCCTGGACGTAGGTGACGCCGTGGTCTTCTTCGTAGGCCTTGATCATGGAGAGCGGTGCGGCCGCGCCGCCGCTGACCAGCACGAAGCCAGCCGGCAGCTTGGCGCCCGTTTCGTTCAGGTGGTTTAACAGACCCAGCCAGATCGTCGGCACGCCAAGCGTCAGGTTGACACCTTCATCGTTGAACAACTCGAGAAGGCTGGGCGGGTCCAGCCTGAAACCCGGCATGACAATTTTGGCACCGCAGATCGGCGCGGCATAGGCCTGGCCCCAGGCCTGGACGTGGAACATGGGAACGACCGGCAAGACGGAGGTCGTTGAGTCCATGGTCAAGGTGCCGGCGGCCAGAAGACCCATCGCATGAAGCACGGTCGAGCGATGGCTATAGAGCGCGCCCTTCGGATTGCCGGTGGTGCCCGACGTGTAACACATGGCGGCTGCCGTGTTCTCGTCGAACAGCGGCCAGTCATAGCTCTCCGGCTGGCCTTCCAGCAGGTCCTCGTAGCACAGGGCGTTCTTCAGTGTCGTCTCGGGCATGTGCTCCCGGTCGGTCATGATGATATAGCCTTCGACCTTGGGGAACTGGTCGGCGAGTCCTTCCAGCAACTCGACCAGGTTCAGATCCAGAAAGATGAAGCGGTCTTCGGCGTGGTTGACGATGTACTCCAGCTGGTCGTGGAACAGGCGCGGGTTGATCGTGTGACAGATCGCGCCGATGCCGGAGATGCCGTAGTAAAGCTCGACATGGCGGTAGGTGTTCCAGGCGAAGGTCGCAAGGCGGTCACCGGGTTTCACGCCCAGCGCCACCAGCGCGTGAGCCAGCTGCTGCGTCCGCGCGTAACAGTCGCGGTAGGTGTAGCGGTGGATCGGCCCCTCGACCGTGCGCGTGACGATCTCCTGCTTGCCGTGGGCCTGGGCCGCGTGCGCCAAGATCCCGGAGATCATCAGCGGCGTATCCATCATTTGTCCGCGCAACATGGTCGTCGTGCCTCCCCAGGCCCGTGTCATTTTGTCGGATGATAGCGCCATGGGACCCAACTTCCAGGACCAACAAACGGAAATCCGCCAAATTGGCCGTTGGGTCGGGCCAAGAGCCTCAGCGCGACTCGCTCAGATCGATGCGCCGCTCGATCCGGATGGCCGACAGGAAGTCCTCGTCGTGGCTGGCAACCAGCAGCGCGCCGTCGAAGTCGGCCAACGCGGCCTCGATGACGGCGATGGAGTCGAGGTCGAGGTGGTTGGTCGGCTCGTCGAGCACGATCAATTGCGGCGCTTCATGACTTCCCAACACGATCGCCAGGGCGGCACGCAGGCGTTCGCCGCCACTGAGAGCCGCGACCGTCTTCAGGGCTGCTTCGTTGCGGAAGAGAAAACGCGCCAGCATGGCGCGGGCCGTGTTCTCCGGCTGGTCGGGATTGATCTGGCGAAAATTCTCCAGGATCGATAAGGACGGGTCGAGCAGGGCGACATTCTGGTCCAGCATGACGATCCGGCATCCCTGGCGCACGGCGCCGCGATCGGGTTCGAGGTCGCCGGTGACCAGTCGCAGCAAGGTCGACTTGCCGGCGCCGTTCGGCCCGGTCACCGCGACGCGCTCCGGTCCGACCAGCGTCAGTGACACGTCCGACAAGACGGCCTTGCCGTCCGGCGTGTTCCAGCAGACATCTTCAAGGGCCACGAGACGCTTGCCGGATGGCGTGTTCGACGGCGGGAGCGTGACGCTGAGCGCCCTGAGCGTCTCCACATCTTCTCTCGCTTCTTTAAGGGCCAGGCTGGCTTCCTCGCGTTTTCGGTTGGCCATGGTGGTCCCGCGATTCATCGACTGCTCGCTGTTCTCCTTCTTGAAGTCGAGGAACATCTTTGGCTGTCCGCCGCCGATCCTGCTCTTACGCCCTTTGCTGTCGCTGCGTGCTTTGCGTTCGGCGGCTTTCTGCAGGTCGCGTTTGACCTGTGACATCGTGCGTTCCGCGACGGCCAAACGATGCTCGGCGGCATCGCGCTCCTCCGCCTTGCGTTCGGCGTAAAGATCCCAATTGCCGCCGTAGACACGGGCGCCCAGACCGGAGAGTTCGACAATGCGATCCATGCGCCGCAACAGTTCGCGGTCGTGACTGACGACGACGGCGCCGCCTTTCCAGGCGCTCAGCATGTCGGCGACGATGGCGCGGCCGTCCTTGTCCAGGTTGTTCGTCGGTTCGTCCAGCAGCAAAAGGTCGGGTTCGGCGAACATCAAGGCGGCGAGGTCGGCGCGGGTCGCCTGACCGCCGCTCAGCGTGTCGAGCTGCCGGTCCAGCGCGATGTCGGAAAGCCCCGCATCGGCCAACGCCGCCATCGCACGGGGCTCGACGGTCCAGTCGACGTTGTCCAGGTCGCCGTCGAGCGGCGTGCCTGCTTCGATGCGCGCCTGGCGGTCCAACTCGGCGGTAATGGCGAAGGCATCGGCGATCGTCTTCTTCGCCGGCGGGCCGCTCTGCTGATGCAGCATGCTGATAGTGCCGGTGACATGGACGGTCCCTGAAGCCGGCGCGATCTCGCCCGCCATGATCCGCAGCATGGTGGTCTTGCCGATGCCGTTGCGGCCGATCAGGCCGGTTCGTTCAGCGCCAAAGGCAAGGTTGATGGTGTCGAGAAGCGTCGATCCGTCAGGCGTCGACCAGGAGACGTTCTTGAGTTCGATATGGGAGGGCATGGCAACACGATGCGTGGTGGGCGACATGGGGTTCGAAGGTCTGCATCGTCTTGCACAACATCGGCCGCTCCCTTGTGTCTGAGCACGTGAACCAGAGCCGTTGACTACATGGTTAGGGGACCGGGGTCAAATGAGCCGTCGTTCAGCGTTTGACGTTACGGAGCGCGCGAGCCTGGACGGCCAGAACGCCGATCATGATGACGACACCGCCGAACAGGTGGAACAGTGTCGGCCTGGCGCCAAACGCCATGGCGATGAGGACGGCGATGACCGGCACGAAGTTCACATAGATCGCCATCATGGTGACGCCCAGACGGCTGACGCCGGTATGCCATGTCAGATTGCCGATGCCGATCGGCACAATCCCGATGAAGAGCGCGAGCGCGATGGTGGTAAGGTTGATCGGCAGGTGCACGTCATAAAGGCCCGTCGTCGCCAGCACGATCACAATGCCGCTCAAGATGAGCCCGCCGGGCAGCATGGAGAATGCCGCGATCTCGAGCTGGCTGAAACCTTTCAGCCGGCGCTGGCAGGCGACCGAGTACCATGTCCACGAGATCAGGCTCAGCACCATGAACCCTTCGCCGCCCGTGAAGCTGGCGTCGTCAAGGCGGCCGAGTGTCAAGATGACGCCGCCGACACAGGCGAACACGATGCCGATGACGATGCCCGGCTGAAGCGGCACACGAAACGCGACCCACGACGTCACCGCCGCGATGATCGGGCCTGTGGCATAGATGATGGCGACGGCCACGGAACCGGCGAGCGAGACCGCGAGCGTGGTCAACGTCGACGAGCAGACCGGCCCGAAGAACGCCAGCACGATCATGTGACGCCACGGCAGGGTGCGGCGCAGCGGGAACTGACCTTGCCGCAGGGCCAGCAGCGTCAAAAGCGCCATGGAGCCGATGAGCTGGCGCGCGGCGGTTGTCGAAAAGATGTCCCAATGCCGCAGCAACTGTTCGACGAGCGGAAAGATCGTGCCCCATACGAATATGGTGGCCAGCGCCGCGCCGTTACCGATCAGCAGGTCGCGGCGTTCCGGCTGATTGGTGTCGTCGGAGTCGCGGTTCGACACGGGAACGAAGGGCGCGGCTAAAGCGCGACGCGGTCCCGTTTTACAATGTCGTCGCCCTCGAGCGTCCGGGCGTAGAGATGTCCGGCATGGACGGCCGCGGCAATCAGACCGGGTGCGCTGCAGTCGCCGATGTTGGTGACCGAGCGAATGCCGGCGTCGCCAAAGGCACTCTCTCGCTCCATCAGGTCGTGATAAAGCGAGTCGTTGGGCCGGCGTCCCGTCACGTTGACCAACGTCGCGCACGGTAGGTTCTGCTCCCGCCCACTGTACGCGCAAGCGAGTGCCGCGACGCCGTTGGCGACGGATTGGACCATGTGCGACGTCACGACGTTGATGTCGAGCTCCAGGACGCGCGCCTGAATGCGGTCCTGATCGAGCGTGCCGTGGGCCATGCTCGATACGAGACCGTCGGCGGTGACAATCGTTGTGTCATGCCCGGCGGTCTTGATGGCCTCGGCGATCACGCCGCCCATGTAGAAGTTGTCGTCATCGTAGACGACGACAGGACCGCTCGGCGTCGCCCCCGCCATGATATCGTCGGGTGTCAGGACATGGGCATTGTCCCATCCTTCCATCGCGCGGTGGCTCGATCGTCCGACGCCGTCGTGGCGCCACGTGGCACCGGTGGCGATACATACGTGGTCGAAGCCGAACTCCAGAATCTGATCGGCGTCGAGCTCGCTGTCGCGATAGATCTCGACATGACCCAACTGCTCGATTTGATAGGTCCGATAGTCGCGCACGCGGCTCCATGCGGAGAGACCCGGCAGGGACGACTCCTTCGTGACGCGGCCGCCCAGCTCGCTCGTCGCTTCGGCAAGCGCCACGTCGTAGCCGCGGTCGGCGAGCGCGCGTGTCGCCTCGAGACCGGCCGGACCGGCGCCGACGACCAGGACCTTGGCGTCGCTTGCCTTCTTGGTGATGATCTCCGGATGCCAGTCGCGGCGCCATTCCTCGCCCATGGTCGGGTTCTGGGTGCAGCGGATCGGCGCGCCGTGACCGTCGCCCATGATGCAGACGTTGCAACCGATGCACTCGCGGATGTCTTCGATACGGCCTTCTTCGATCTTCTTCGGCAGGTAGGGATCGGCAATCGAGGGTCGCGCCGCGCCGATCATGTCCATGATGCCCTTGTTGACGACGCTCACCATACGGTCCGCGCTGGTATAGCGGCCGACGCCGACGACCGGCTTGGTCGTCACCTGTTTGACGAAGTCGATATAGCCTTCCTGGTGGCCTTCCTCGGCAAAGCGCGAGGTCCGGGCATCGGCCGGGAAGTTGGCGATGTTGACGTCCCATAGGTCGGGGATTTCGGCGAGGTACTCGACAAGTGCGCGGCCGTCGCCGTCCTTGGTCACACCGGCATCGACATCCAGGTTGTCGACCGCAAAACGAATGACGACGCCGCAAGCGTCACCGACCGCGTCCTTGGTGTCTTCCAAGAGCTCCTTGATCAGGCGCGCGCGGTTTTCGAAACTGCCGCCGTATTCGTCCGTACGCTGGTTCTGCACCGGCGACAGGAACTGGGCCGGCAGGTAGCCGTGGGCGGCGTAGACGTAGACGATATCGAACCCGGCTTCCTTCGAACGAAGCGCCGCTTCGCGGTGCCAACGGCGGAAGTTCTTGATGTCGGTCTTGTCCATCGCGCGGGTCTGGTTGGTGCCATGCCATGACGGTACGCTGTTCGGTCCCATCGACGGTGCGCGGCTGAGATGATTGGCCGATGAATAGCCGCCGTACCAAAGCTCGACACCGGCAAGCGCGCCATGGCGGTGCACCGCCTCGGTCATCGCGGCGTGGGTCTTGACGTCGGCATCGTCCCACATGGTGCAATAGGGATAAGGCTGATCGTCGGAGCTGGGGTGGATCGAACAGTATTCGGTGCACACCACGCCCCAACCGCCTTCGGCCTTGATCTCGCGCATGCGGTTCAAGGTCTCCGGCATGGCAAAACCCATGCCGGAGCAATGGGGCACCTGATAGAAGCGGTTCTTTGAGGTGACCGGACCGATTTCTACCGGTTCGAAAAGCACGTCATAACGGGAATCGCGCGCCATCATGGCCCCTTGTCATCTTGCGTCGAACTGTCGGGCACAGCATCGGGCGGCAAGGCGCGCCACGCAAGGGCTTCTCGACGATGTCAGAATGAAAAGACGGGGGGTTACTTGCCCCAGCACTCCACCAGGTGGGTGAACTCCTCGGCACTGTCGGCGATATCCGTCGTCTCCAAATCTTCCGTCGACGCCGCCGTTTGGTAGGCGACCTCCTGGGAATCGAGGAAAATCAGCGCGATCTGGGTTTTGATGGCGAAGTTCACGTTCTGGGGCGAGACATCGTCGTAGCCCCTCACCAACTCCGACGAGACAACGCCGATTACGTTGCCGCTGCTGTCCAGCAGCGGGCCGCCGCTGTTGCCGGGCTGAATCGGCGCGGTGAACTGGTATTCGCGAATGTCTTCGTTGAACCCGACCAACGCGCTGATCGTGCCGACGGTGATGTTGCCGGACGACGAAAGCGTGCCCTGAAGCGGGAAGCCGATGGCGACCACGGTCTCGCCGCGCTGCACACGTGGGCTGTCGCGAAAAGCGGCCGTCTTGATCGTGTCGGGGTCGGCATCCGCCAAATGCAGCAACGCCAGATCGTTGCCCGGATCGGCCGCGACCACCTCGGCGACGCCGTAGTCCTCGACCGTTACCTGCAGGCAGCCATCGATGACGTGTTGATTGGTCAGCATCTCGCCACGCGAGGTCACAAAGAACCCCGTGCCCGTGCCCCATAGCGTCAGCTTTGGCAGAGACGACTGCTCGTTCTCGGCAATGCGCAGGCGGTTGTTGAGGGATTCGCGCAGCGATGTCAGCAGCGCTTCATCGATCGCGCCGCTCGTCGGCAAACCCTGAGCGTTCTGATAAGCGGTGACCGCCTCCCGGGTGTTGGGGCCGGCGATGCCGTCGATGGCGCCGACATCGTAACCGAGCGCAGCGAGCAATTCCTGTGCGGCACGGACCAGAGCCGTGGTCTCCGCGGCGCCGATCTCTTCGGCGTCTTCGATCTGCTCGGGCGTCAGGACAGCGCCGATCTTGTCGCGCAATTCCGCGGCGCCGGGTTCGTCCTGGGCCGCGGCCAGATCCAGCCACTCGTAGGCCTCAACAAGATCCTTCTGTACGCCAAGCCCGTCATAGAGCATGCGACCCAAGGCCGCTTGCGCATAGGAATCGCCGAGCTCGGCCGCGCGCCGATACCAGCCGACGGCCGTGCGGTAGTCTTGCGGCACGCCGTAACCGTTCTCGTAGAGATAGCCGAGGCTCGATAGGGCGAAGGTGTCATCGTCGGCGGCCGCGCGCTCGTACCACGTTGCCGCGATGGCATAGTCCTGCACGACGCCGTAGCCGTTCTCGTAGAGGAAACCGACATTGCGCTCGGCAAACGCTTCGCCCTGCTTGGCCGAGCGCAGGAACCACATCATGGCTTCGTTGTAGTCGAGCTCAACGCCCAGACCGTAGGCATAGAGGTAACCCAGGTTGCCCTGGGCATAGCTGTCGCCCTGTTCGGCCGCCTGACGGTACCAGTTCGCGGCCATACGGTAGTCCTGGGGAACGCCGAGGCCGCTGTCATAGAGGTAGCCCAGGTTGCCTTGGGCATAGGCATCGCCCTGCTCGGCGGCGCGGCGATACCAGTCTGCGGCCTGGGCATAGTCCTGCGGCACGCCCAGGCCGAACTCATAGAGGTAGCCGATATAGGATTGCGCGGCGGCATCGCCCTTGCTGGCCATGCCGATCCACTCTTGGTAGGCGGTTTCGTAGTCGCCCTGGTCGAAGGCGTCCCAGCCGGAATCGAGATCGGCGGAGGCCGGAGCCACCAGCAGCGCCAACACGGCAAAGGCCAGCATGGAGTGCAGAAGACGGTGCATCACGCTCATTTGCCAACGATCCCCTGAGTTCCAGTGGTTCCTTATAGCGTCCAATGCGTACGGGACCAAGAAACAGGCCGCCTGTTCATGCGAAATCCCGCAAGTTTGCGGGGCGAACCATAGTCAAACCGTCATTTGGACGCTGTAACGGCGACCACACTACGTCGCGTCTTGCCGAGAGGGTTCAACCCGATATGCTCGCGCGGCCGCACCAGAACGGAGAGATTCCCCGTCCATGTCCGAAACACTGGATCTGCTGAGCCGGTTGATTGCCATCGATACCTGTGACCCACCCGGTGGCGAGATGGAGATAGCGGGACTGGTTCACGGCTACCTCCGCGAACACGGCTTGGCGTCCGAGCTCGACGTCTTCCTGCCCGGCCGAGCCAATGTGGTCTCGCGCCTGAAGGGTGACGGCAGCCGCCCCGGCCTTATCTTCTCAGCACATTTCGACACCGTGCCGCCGGGCGCCCAGCCGTGGCAGCACGATCCGTTTTCGGCGTACAAGGAAAACGGCCGCCTCTACGGTCGCGGCGCCTCCGATATGAAGAGCGGCATGGCGGCGATGATCAGCGCGGCGATCAATCTGTCGCGGCAGGATGTTTCCTTGGGCGGCGACCTGATCCTGGCGTTCAGCGCGGGCGAGAGCTCGAACTGCCTCGGCGCGAAACGTATGATCGAGAACGGTGACCTCGGAGGTGCCGGACATTTTCTCGTCAGCGAACCGACGTCGCTCGGCATGCTGATCGCGGAGAAGGGCGCGTTGTGGCTGCGGCTCGTCGCCCACGGCAAAGGCGGCCACGCCTCGGCGGATGAGGGGGGCGCGACCGTGAGCCAGAGCGCCATCACGCGCATGACGCATGTCTTGTCGGCGCTTGAGGAGTTCGATTTCGGAATCGCGGAGCACGCATTGCTCGGCGCGCCCAGTGTGGCCGTCGGCACAATCAACGGCGGGACCGTGGTCAACCTGACGCCGGACCGTTGCGAGGCGCAGATCGATCTGCGGCTACTGCCGGGACAGGAACCCCACGCCGTCATCGACGCGCTATGGGCGCATCTGGGCGATGACATCGAGATCGAACAGATCGATTTCAAACCGCCCGTTGAAACCGCGATCGACCACCCGTTTGTCACGGCCTGTATCGATGTGTGCGAACGCGTTTCCGGGAAGCGGCCGGTTCCGGGCGGCGTTTCCTATTACAGCGACGCCACCGTCATCTGTCCGGCTCTCGATCTGCCGATGGTCATTCTGGGGCCGGGCGAACTCGGCATGAGCGGCCAGACCGACGAGTATGTCGAAATCGACAAGCTGGAGCGCGCCGTGCCGATCTTCGAGCAGGTCGCGCGGTCCATGCTGGCGTCTTGAAGAAGGCGGCCACCCCGGCGCGGAACCCGGGGCGGCCAGTGGGGGACTAAAGCCGCGTTCTCTATGAGACGAACGCGTTGGGGACGGGGTCTTCGCCCAGGACCATGCGCAGGACGGCGAGGTGCATGGCCTCATCGCCCAGGATTGACGCAGCGACCTGGGCGAGGTTGCGGTCCTCGAACGCCGGCACCGCACCCAGATAGGCGCTGACCGCGCCGGCCTCGAGATCGGCGGCAAACGACAACGCGTCGGCTTCGTTGTTGATCGAATCGAGCTGGAAGTCGTACTGCGCCAGCGGTTCAACGGGCATACCGCCAAGCTGACCGATCGTCCCGGCAAGCGCGTCGGCGTGTTCCTGGTGGTGACCCATGAAGGTAACCGCGGTCGGCGCGACGGCGTCGGAAAGTATGCCGGCCTCGGCGACGGTCGCATAGGCCGCGACCGCTTCCAGTTCCGCGCCAAGTGCCACATTCAGGATCGCGACGTCCTGCTCGGCGGATGCCGCCCATGCGCCGCGCGCAGCAATCAGATGGTCGGCTCCGGCCATCATGGCGACCGCGCCGGCGGACAAGGTCGCGCCGCCTGCCTTCCGGAACAGGCTCCGCCGGTCGATCAAGCGACGAAACGAAGGTGGTGTTGCTGTCGGTTCGTTCATGTCGGGTGCTCCCTGTTGGCAAAGGAGTTACCCGGGAACCACCGACGCGGATGCAGCGCCTAAAGAAGAATCTGCAGAACGACCAGGCCGATGACAACCGCGCCAAGTGCCAGGGCGACGGGACGCCAAAAGGCCATGTCAGTGACAACGCGCTGTGTGCCATGGGGCAACGCGTCAGCGATGCGACGCCAAACCGCGTTGTCGACATCCACATCGGGCAAGGTGTCGACCAGGGCGGCCAGGGCGTACTCCCACCGGTCGGCCATTTGACACAGTCGCGCATCGTGATCGCGCCGTCGGGCGAAACGGCTGCGGGCGGGCCCACGCAAGAGGCCGAGGACGTATTCGCCCGCCAGTGCGTCCTTGACGCCGATCTCCTGTTCGCTGCCTTCGAGACAGTTGCGCAGCCGTATCATGCCGCGGCGGATCGCGCTTTTGGCCGTGCCCAAGGGTACCTGCAGACGATCGGCAAGCTCCCGATGGCTCAGGCCCTCGAAATAGGCCAGCGTAATCGCGCGGCGTTGGGTCTCCGGCAGGCGTTGCAGGCAGGCGGCAAGTGCCTGGGTTTCCTGCCGGCGCATGGCTTGTTCCAGGGGATCGGGCTCGCTGCTGACAATCTCGCGCGCGTCCAGTTCGGGGCTTGATGGGACTTCGCGGCCGCCCCGGATGGCAAGCGTCAACGCGACGTTGCGGGTGATCGTGACGATCCAGGCAAAGCCCGACCCCTTGCCCGGGTCATAGCGGTGCGCCCAGCGCCAAATCCGCAAATAGGCGCCTTGCAGGGCGTCTTCCGCGCGGTCGGGTCTGCGCAGGATCTTCATGCAGAGCGCATAGAGCTTGCCGTGGGTCAGGTCGAACAGCCGGGCGAAGGCGTCTTGATCGCCGCGTGCGGCCGCCTCGATCAACGCTGCCAGCGGGTCGCCCGCGTCGGCATCGCGCGCCACCGGCGCGCCGGGTGCCGGGGCGTCTTGCACGGGCGCCTTGGACTTCGGCAGGGGGACAACATTCTCCATCGCAACCGCCTTTCGCCACTATACTCGCGTCCTCATCGCGGGGATGCGCTGGTCACGAAAAAATGTGCTGGCATCCGCTACGTCGCAGGGAGTGGACCATATGATCTCGTTTGAAGGCCGGACGGCGGTCATCACCGGTGCCGGCGGCGGCATTGGCGGCGCCACGGCGCGACGTTTTTTTGACGCCGGCGCCAATCTTGTGCTGACCGATGTGGCAGAGGAAGGTGTCGCGGCACTGGCCACTGAGCTCGACGCCTCAGGCGCGCGTGTGGCAACGACAGTCCAGGACGCCCGGCGGCCGGATGACGCCGACGCGGTGGCGGCGCTGGCCAAGGAGCGCTTCGGCAAGGTCGACACGCTTGTGACGGGCGCCGGGTTCTTCCCGCAGGTCAGCGTGCCCGAAATGACCGATGACCAGTGGCACGAGGTCATCGGCATCAACCTGGACGGCGTTCTCTTTACGGCGCGCGCCATGATCCCGTTGATGCCTGCGGGAAGTTCGATGGTTCACATCGCGTCGCTCGCCGGCCATCGCGGTACGGCCGAACACGCCCACTACGGTGCCGCCAAGGCAGGCGTCCTCGGGTTAAGCCGCTCGCTCGCGCACGAGCTGGCGCCCAGCAACATCCGCGTCAACGCGGTGTCGCCCGGTATCATCGATACGCCGATGGTGAACGACCTGATGCGCCAGCGCGGCGATTTCATTCTTGCGGCGACGCCGCTGGCGCGGCTCGGTACGCCGGACGAGGTGGCATGCGCGATCGCCTTTCTCGCCAGCGATCTCGCCAGTTTCATCACCGCCGAGACCTTGCACGTCAACGGCGGCTACTACGTCGGCTCCTAGATCAAGCTGGTCACCAAAGGCTACCACCAGCCACGTTGATGCTCTCCATGGTCAAACCGCGCGCGTCGTCGCGGCAGAAGAAGACAGCCAAAGCGGCGATCTCCTCCGGTTCGATCAAGCGGCCCTGGGGATAGCTCGCTTCGACATCCGCGATCTGCTGTTCGACGCTGCGGTTGTCGCCGCGTTCGCGCGTGCGCCGTTCGAACTCGCTGATCATCATGCCCGTGCGCACGTAGCCGGGATTGATCGCGTTGCAGGTGACGCCGTGGGGCGCGCCTTCCAGGGCGACGCAACGGGTCAAGCCGAGAACGCCGGACTTCGACGAACAATAGGCCGGGTATTCCGCGTCGCCGATATTGGCAGCGGTCGAGGCCACGTTGACAATGCGTCCCCAGCCACGCTCAATCATGCCCGGCAAACAGCGCTTGATCATCCGGTAGGGGCCGGTGAGGTTGGTGTCGATGACACGGTGCCAGATCGCGTCGTCATGGCCGACAATCGGTTGCAGCATGCTGATGCCGGCCACGTTCATCAGAATGTCGACCTTGCCGAAACGCTCGACCGCGAGATCGACCAGGCCCTGGCAAAGCTCGTCGGATCTCAGATCGTGATGGCAGCCGGCGGCCCGGACGCCGAGGTCCTCGATCGCGGCGACGGCCCGCTCCAGATCGGCCTGTGTCAGGCGTGACGTGTCGGCCCGTTCTTCGGCGCTCGGGTCGTCGAACAGGTACGAACCGATGGCGACGTCGCAGCCCGCTTTGGCCAGCGCCAGGGCAACCGCGTGGCCCTGGCCCGAGGCGCCGCCGGTGACGACGGCGGCGCGGCCTTCAAGAAAACGCTCGGTCATGATGGACTCCCGATGAACACGCGGTGACGATACCCTCTGCGGGAACACCGGTCATCAGGGGGCGACCATGATTTATGCGGAGTACATCGAGCGCGACCGCTTCATGCCGATGGAGATCTTCCGGCGTTTCGCCGATCAGTCGTCATGGACCGATCCGGACGACGGCATGGTCGGCAATTTCGGCCGCACCATGCGCATGGGACCGACGCCCGCCTACATGTGCTTCTGGCAGTGCAAGGGCATGGAGCGGATGGATGAGTGGGAGGCCCATTTTCGCACGCCCGAGGCGGCCATGGACGCGGCCGAGCAGGCGACCTTTCGCGCCATTCATCTGGCAAGAGGCGGTTGTTACGACGAACTCGTCGAGGGTCCGCCGGTCGATCGCGACGGTCTGATCTGCATCGAATACTTCGCCGCGCCTGAGAGCGCATCCGCCGACGCGATTGCCGATCACTTCAAGGCGCGGGCGGTCAACCATCCGGAAGCCGCCCTCAACTTCGTGCTGCGCCGGATCGGCCGTCTGGGCCCCAATCCCGGTTGCCTGGCGGTCTGGACGTTTGCCAATTATGCGGCGATGGAGCCGTTTCAGCGCGTCAGTCTGGACGATGACCCTTACCGGCCGGAGGAAACCGGTCTCTATCGCTGGATGGGCAAGGACATTCTCTAGTCGGACGGACGCGGCGGCCGGTTTGTTGGACCGACCGCCGCGTCGTGGTGGTGTGGCCGTCAGCGTGCGCTCTTCAGGGCATCACCCAGGAGCCAGACCGCGACCGCGAGCAGCACCGTGTCCTTGATGATGAACTGGCCGGGCACGACGGAGAGCGCCGGGAACCCGCCCAGACTCGCTTCCCAACCGGGGGCGGTAAAGAGGAAGCTCAGTGTGACGACGAAGGTCGCAATGGCGCCCAAGGCACCGAGCACGGCGGCGCCGCGCAGCCACAGTCCGGCGACGATCAACAGCGCCGTCGCGACCTCGATGGTGCCGATCAGGTTCGAAACGCCTTGAAGGCTCAGCACGTCGTAGAGCCAGCTTGTGAACGGGCTCGATGCGACAAGCCCTTCGATGGCACCGGCCTCGTAGGCGGTGAACTTCATGGCGCCGATCCAGCCGAGCACGCCGGCCACGGTGAATCGTGCCGCATGTTTGCCATAGCGCGACAAGCGGTCGCCGAGCTCGGCGATGTCCTCGTCAACGGTGGAACCTTGCGAGATGGAATAGGGGGACGTGGTCCCTGTCTTGTTGCTCATAACGTCGGTCTCCTTGCGGTGTCGGATCGGCAAGTAAGGAAAAACCCTTGTTCTTGACCGATCGGTCATTATTTTGTCCTGTGAAACGGCGGTCTTGGCCGCCGGTACCATGCAAATGGATATTAATGACCGATCGGTCAAGAAATGGGATGATCACAAATGAGTGACACCAAGACCCTGGGCAGACCGCGCGAATTCGATGAAGACGTCGCTCTCGCCGCCATCCTCGATGTTTTCTGGACCAAAGGTTTTGCCGGCACCTCCATGAGCGATCTGGTCGCTGCGACCGATCTCAGGAAAGGCAGTCTCTACGCCGCTTTCGGCGACAAACACGCGATCTATCTGCAGGCGCTGGCGCTCTATGAAGCGACAGCCGTCGACGGCGCCGTCGCGCTGCTGACGGGATCTGGAACGCCCGTGGATCGCCTCGACCGCTTCCTCAGCCTGCCGATCACGGCGATCGCCCGGGCCAAGGACCGGCGCGGCTGTTTCCTGTGCAACGCCTCAGTCGACCAGGCCTTGCTCGACCCCGATACGGAACGGGCCGTCAAAGCGGGTTTTCGACGGCTTGCCGGCGGCCTGGAGACGGCCCTGTTGGAGCTGACCGACGGAGAGCGAGACGCCGGACGGGTGAAGGCCCAGGCCCAGCACCTCTTGTCGGTCTATTTCGGCCTGCGTGTTTTGGCCAAGGGCGGGCAGTCCGTCAAGGCGCTGACGGAGGCCAAGCAAGCTGCGCTGGATGGTCTGCCGGCCACAGCGTGATAGGTTGATCGCACGGGATGTTTCGAAGCACGACAAACGAAGGAAGCGGCCATGCAGTTTGATTTCACCGACAAGCGGGTTCTGGTCACCGGCGGTACGCGCGGTATCGGACGCGCCACCGTCGAAGCGTTCTTGGCCGCCGGCGCGCGGGTTGCCGTCAACGGGCGCACGGCCGGCTCGACGGCTTCCGCGATCGCGGCTCTCGGCAGTGGTGACAGCCTGGTCGCCGCGCCTGGCAATGTCGGTACTGTCGCAGGATGCGAGACCGCCGTCGGTGCTGCGCTCGACGCTCTTGGCGGCCTTGATGTGCTCGTCAACAGCGCCGGTGTCGGCAAGGACGGGCGGATCGAGGATTTCGATGAGGCCGCCTGGGACGAGACGCTGGATGTCAATCTGAAGGGCACGTTCTTTTGCATTCGCGCGGCCTTGCCGGCGCTGAGACAGAGTAAGGGCAATATCGTCAACCTGGCGTCCGATGCCGGTCTGATGGGTGACGGCACGCTCACGGTCTACAGCGCGTCCAAAGGCGGTGTCGTCAATATGACGCGCGCCATGGCGCTGGAGCTGGCGCCCGACATCCGCGTCAACTGCGTATGTCCCGGTTATGTCGATACCGACATGGTGCGCCGCGACGGCATCGAGCAGGCCGATGATCCGGCCGCCGCGGAGCAGGCGGTGATCGACTACGCGCCCCTGAAGACGCTCGGCAAACCTTCGGAAATCGCTTCGGCGATCCTTTATCTGGCCTCGGAGGACGCGCGGTTCATCACCGGATCGGCCCTGCAGATCGACGGTGGCTCCACCGCCGGGCATTCCACTTAAGACACGCTCTCTATCTCTGAGTAGGCGGGTCTGCTCTAAGCGACCCACTCGCTGACTGGCGCGTTGGCTTCGTCGAGCGGCTGGCAGGTGACGTCGACCAGCGACGGACCGTCATGGGCGATGGCGTCGGCGAGCGCGCCGCGAAGGGCATGCGGGTCCTCCACCGACCAGGCCTTCAACCCGAACCCTTCGGCGACCTTGGCGTGGTCGGTCCGGCTGAAGCTGGTGGCGAAGAAACGTGCGTCGTAGCGGTGGCGCTGGCCGGCGCGGATCCATCCGTAGTGCGCGTTGGCGACGACCACGAGCGTGACCGGCAGATCGAGCCGCACCATGGTCTCCATCTCGCCCGCCGCCATGCCGAAACTGCCGTCGCCCATGACCGCGACGCACGGCACGTCCGGCCGTGCCGTCTGGGCGCCGATAATGGCCGGTAGCGCGTAACCAAGCGCGCCGTGGGCGCGGTTCGAGATCAGGTGCCGGCCGGCGCGCGGTAAGGTGTAGTAGGCGGAAAAGTAGGGGCACGGCGTGCCCGGATCGACGACAACGACACCGTCGTCAGGCATGACGGCGCGCAGATCGGCAACCAGGCGTTCCGGCCTGATCGGTGTCGCATCGGCCTGGGCCAGCATGTCGAAGGTCGCGAACTTCGCGCGTCTGGCCTCCGCGACAATCGCCTGCGCGCCGGTTTCGGCGGCCGGCCCCGCGAGTTCGACCAGCAGCGCCTCCAGAATCAGTCGGACATCGCCGACGATCGCGGCGTCCGGCTCGTAGGTCGCGCCGATGACGGCGGGATCGATATCGATCTGGACGATTTTGGCCTGGCCCGCCGCCGGGTAACGCCACCGCTCCGTCGTCACCGAACCGGCGCGGCAGGTGACGAAGACAACGAGGTCGGCACGT
>JANQGO010000161.1 GCA_028277285.1 Alphaproteobacteria bacterium
CATTCCGGTACTGATCGCCGCCGGCTACGACGCGGTGACCGGCGTCGCCGTCATCATGCTGGGCGCCGCCGTCGGCGTGCTCGGCTCCACGGTCAACGCGTTCGCCACCGTGATCGCCTCGGATGCCGCCGGTGTTCCCTTCACCGACGGCATCATGCTGCGCGCCATCATCCTGGGTGTCGGCTGGTTGATCTGCGTGCTCTATGTCATGCGCTATGCCGAGCGGGTGCGCAAGAACCCTGAGAAATCGCTTGTCGCCGACCGGCGCGAGGCAAACGAGAAGCACTTCCTGAAAGGCCATAGCGCCGAGAACCAGGTGCCGTTCACGCTGAAGCGGCGCATCGTGCTGGTGCTGTTCGGCGCGACCTTCGCCATCATGATCTGGGGCGTCTCAGCCGAAGGCTGGTGGATGGCCGAGATGTCGGGCCTGTTCCTGGTCGCGGCCATCGTCGTCGGCGTGGTCGACCGCATGAGCGAGCACGAGTTCACCGACACCTTCGTCGACGGCGCCCGCGACCTCCTGGGCGTCGCACTCATCATCGGTGTCGCCCGCGGCATCGTCGTCGTCATGGATGACGGCCTGATCTCCGACACGATCCTCTATTGGTCCGAACAGTCGGTCGAGGGCCTGCACGAGGTCGCGTTCATCAACGTGATGTACTGGCTGGAGGTCCTGCTCTCCTTCTTCGTGCCGTCCTCGTCCGGCCTTGCCGTCTTGAGCATGCCGATCATGGCGCCGCTGGCGGACTTCGCCGACGTCGAACGCAGCCTTGTCGTCACCGCCTATCAGTCGGCCAACGGCTTGGTGAACTTCATCAACCCGACCTTCGCCGTCGTCATGGGCGGCCTGGCGCTGGGCCGCGTGCCCTACGAGACGTGGCTGCGTTTCACCTGGCCGTTGCTGGTAATCATGACTGTCGTCATCACCGCCGCGCTCAGCATCTCCGTGGTGGTGTAGCGATACGCCGCCAGCCATGCAGCAGGCGCCGGTCATCCTTGGCGAACGCGAAGTAGTTGCCGCCGCCGGCCGGCTGATCGTGTTCGCGGGCAATCGCGCGCCCGGCCACATGGCATAACAGCAGGGTGCCGACCCCGCCATGACCGACGAACAACACGTCGCCGCCGTCATGACCGGCCAGGACCGCCTCGATCTCGCCGACGATGCGCACCTGCGCGTCGATCGCGCGTTCCCATCCGCGCACGCTTGTCTCAGGCGCGGCGAAGAACCGGTCGGCGACCGCTTCAAACTCATCGGACGGGAGAAAACCGGTCGCCGAGCGGTCGTTTTCGTGCATGGCGGCGCGGACCTCGACGGCAAGACCCAGCGCCCGCGCGATGATGTCGGCGGTTTCGACAGCCTTCACCTCGCCGCTCGCCACGATGCGGGTGGTCTCGCGCAGGCAGGGGTGACCGGCGAACGCTTCGGCACGCGCGCGACCGACATCGCTCAACGACCACTCGGGCACCGGCACGGCCGGATCGACCGCCACTTGCGGATGCGTCAGGTAGCGGACGCAGACGGCCACGTTTTCCGGTCGAAAGCCGACAGCGCTAGCGGCCGATCCTCAGGTTGCTGAGCTCCTGGCCGATTGCCCGGAACGCGGCCTGCAGCTCGCCGGCGCTGGGCGAATCGAAATAGTTGTCCGGCTCGCTCGCGCAGCCGCGCATCAGGTTGCGCACGGTGTTCGAGCTGACCTGGAACGTAATCGTATAGATAACAATGCCTTCGGCCTTGATGTTGTTGCATACCGCTGTCGTGCGATTGTTCAGCCGCCGGATCGCCGTGCCGGCATTGCGGGTGCCAAGCCGCCTTTCCGACAGGTAGCCATAGGCGGAGTATACCGACGAACTCATGACATTCTCGCCGTCGGTCATCAAGACGATAGCTTTCTGAAACTCGTCGTTGTCGTAAGCATGGCCCTCGGTAAACGGTTCGGTCGGCGAAATGACGCGCCAGCCCCATACCAGACCGGTGTTGATATGCGTGTTGCCGGCCGAGTCCATTTCGTTGATCTTGGCGTCGATCGTCGATTTGGTGCTGGTCAGCGGCAGAAGTTCCGCCGGGCAGTAGCGGTTCGGCGTCGCCCATCGCGACGTGTTACGGCCCGCCCAATTGTTGTTGCGGTCATCGGGCCACAGAAACGCCTGCCACCGGTTGTTGTTGCTGGTCGGCGGCGCGTCGGTCCGGTCCCTGTTGCCGGCGCGCGCCATGACGCAGCCTTCCCAGTCGAACGGGTCGTAGTCGTTTTCGTCGAAGGCGTTGTTCAGGTGCGGGAAACCGGTGCCGACATTGACGGCGGCGGCGAATGGCACGATGCCGACCAGCAGCAGTTCGTTCTCCGTGCTGTCGCCGAACAGGATGTTGATGAAGGTCCGCGAGGCCTCCTTCAGGCTGTTCATCTTGGTCGTGCCCATGGAACCCGTGTTGTCCAGCACCAGGACCACCTCCAGGCCCTTGGTCTCGCGCACGATGACGGTCGACGCCGTCACGTTCAGCGTGTCGATGCCGATGACGTTCATCAGCGTCGTGTCGATCGTGGCCGTCGCCTCCAACTCGATCTCGTCGTCGGTCAGCGTCATCTCCGGCGTCGCGGCGACGCCTAGCTCGTGAGCGGGATAGTTCGCCTCGAAGAACGCTTCCATGAGTTCTTGGAGTTCGTCTTCATCGGTGACCGATGATGCGCCGACCGCCAGTCCCGCGGCGTCCAGCGCATAGCCCAACCGCGATTTCACGAGATAGGCGCGGCCCATGTCGATCGCCGCGCCGCCGGCCAGACAAAGCGGGATCAACGCAAGCGCGAACACAATCGCGACGGCGCCGCGGCGATCGGTCAGAAAATCGCGGCAAGCGTGCCATAACCGGCCAGGTGACAGGCCCAATCGGCAGAACCGCATAGATCGGCGGCCGCAAGGCATACCCATGTTGACGACCCTCCTCCTCGACATGGTTGTCCCGGCAAGCGCAGAGGTCGCAGAAGTAGCTGCGAAATCCCTCGATAAGTCACAAACGTGTTGCTAAGGAACCCCGACGCCCTCTATAATTGTATACTGTAGAAATAAGTTATTTCAAGAGGTTGTAAGGATTATTTCCATAAAATTATAAGCAATTTGGCCCAAGTTGCGGCCTCTCATGGATTCAGTTTTTTTGCAACGTGGCGTTGGCCCTGCTCAGGACGGCGGGCTTGGCGCGGACATAGGCCCGAGGACATAGCGTGGCGATCATGATCGATCTGCGTCTCATTCCGGAGATCAAACTCACGCCGACGCTGCGTGAAGGCGTCAAAACCCTCATCGAGCACAGCTTCGACAACGCCACCTTCCGTGACGTCTCGGACATCGAAACGCCGGTATTCCGCATTCTTGGCCTGACCGGTGGGCAGGACGTGGTCGCGCATGTCGCGGCCTATGAGCGCGATGTCACCATCGGCGGCGAGCCCAACCGCATCGCCATGCTGGGCGATGTCGCCGTCGCGTCCGACCTGCGGCGCCAGGGCATCGCGCGGCGCGCCATCGACCTCGCTCACCGCGAACTCAAGCACCGCGCGATCGAGTTTTGCGTACTCTTCGCCTACGACCCGGCGATCTACCGCAAGAACGGCTATCGCGAGATGACCAACGAGATCCGCCTGCTCGACCGCGACAACATGTGGCGGACCCTGGTCTATCGCGGCAGCATGGTCTGCGCGCTCGGCGACCGCCCGTGGCCCGACGACTTCCTCGATCTCAAAGGCATCGTCGTTTGATGCAGCCTCCCCTGCCCCTCGGTCCGGCGTTCAGAGCGGCAGCCCCTTTCGACATCTATCGCGTGAAGCCGCCAGCGCTTTCCATGAACACAGGATCGGCCCCGGCCAGTTCCCGTCTCAAGGCCTCGTCGGGGTTGCCGTAGACGGTCATGCGCTGCGGCTCGACCAGAGCCATCAGGCGGTCGGCGAAGTTTTGATTGAACGATTCAAGGTGGGTCAGCGCCGCATGCGAATGGGGATAGCGCTCGTGGACTTGCGCTGTGGCGCCGTCCGCGCTGATCGTCCACTCGAACGTCAACGTGTCAGGCTCGTTGGCTTCCGCCCGCTCGGCCATTTCGGTGATCAGTTTCCTGAGGTTGTCGGTTTCGCCCGCCTTGACGGCAACCTCAAACACCCATGATACGCTCGACGTCATTGTCCTACCTCTCTTGGCACCACCTCCGCACAGCCTAACAGGACATCATCGCGCTACAAGAACGTCCGTAAGCTATCTCGGGCCGCCGCGGCAAACACGGCGCTGCTCAATATCTTCAAGGTGTTCGCTGACCAGCCTGAACTCGGCAAAGAGCATCAGACGCGGAAGAGCGCCAATGCGAGCTCGTCCAGTGTCGCGACATCGCCGAGAGGGATTTGCGCCGCGATCGGCTCGAACACGTCCATCGTCCTGTGTTGGACCAGACCGATCGCCTGGCGATAGAGCGCCAGTCCCAGCGTTTGGCGGGGAAAGTCCGGCATAACCGGCCAGTTGCTGGCGTCCAGGAAAGCGCGAAACAGCGCCTTGTCGCACGCGAACATGTCGCGATAGAGCTGGATCAGCTCATAGTGACGATCGGTCACCAGCGCATCGCCCCAGTCGATGATTCCGTTCAAGCGACCTTCGCAGACAAAGACATGATTGGCACACAGATCGCCGTGCACGAAGACGCGGTCGAATGGCGCCAAACGCGCGATGAAGGCGTCGGCCTGCTCGGCAAGATGGCGCGGCAGGGAGCTCTCTTGCAAAGCCGTCGCCATGTCGATTGGGCGCCAATCTTCGTGCCCAGCGACGCCTCGCGGGCAAAGCCCGTGCAGGTGCCGGATCTGCTCGCCCAACTGCACGGCGACCGCACGCCGTTCGTGTGCCGTCAATGCCGTGTCACTTGACGCGGTGCCGGCCACAGCCGACGTGATCAGGTAGGGCCAGGGCGCATCCGGGTCATCGAACAACCGGCCGTCCGCCAGCATCCTCGGCGCCAAGATCGTCAGATCACCCGCAACGGCCGTGAGCGCCGCACGTTCGGCCGCGAACCCTTTTCTCCAGGAACCGACATAGCCAAACAGCTTGATGACGACGTCACCACGAATGAACGTCGGATAGGTCGGGTTTGATCCAGCTGCAAGATCGAACCGGCGGCCGAGCAGATCGTGGCGCCCCAAGACCTCTTCCACGTAAGGCGCCCAGAACGCATCGTCACCTAGACGGGCAATATAGTCGCCCCCGGAAACGAACTGGGGTGGTGCGATTATGGCGTTTAACTCCAGACCCTGTCCGGCGTCCCTCACGCCGGCATTGAAACCCGATTGAAACACGATTCGTCTTTCAGCGCGGCATCGCGAGGTTGATCCGAAACAGTCGGCCACTAATCTCTACGCTAGATCCACCGCCATTCAACTTGACCTGCCGCCCGCCACGCAGAGACGCCGTGGCCGCGTGAGCCTAAAGGGGGTTTTCATGACGACATCAGGTATCCGCAAAACCAGCGGCCGCGGCCGCCGGTTCGACAGCGTGCTCGACACCATCGGCGACACGCCGGTCATCCGGGTCAACAATCTGGGGCCCGACAACGTCACGATCTATGTGAAGGCCGAGGCCTTCAACCCGGCCGCGTCGGTCAAGGACCGGCTGGCCGTCAACATCATCGAGGCGGCGGAGCGTAACGGCACGCTGAAGCCGGGCCAGACCGTGGTCGAGGCGACCAGCGGCAACACCGGCATCGGCCTTGCCATGGTGTGCGCGCAGAAGGGTTATCCGCTCGTCGTCACCATGGCCGACAGCTTCTCGATCGAACGGCGCAAGCTGATGCGCATGCTGGGCGCCAAGGTCGTCCTGACGCCGCGCGCCCAGAAGGGTTTCGGCATGTACCAGAAGGCGGTCGAGTTGGCCGAGGCCAACGGCTGGTTCCTGGCCCGCCAGTTCGAGACCGAGGCCAACGCCGACATCCACGAAGCGACGACCGCGCAGGAGATCCTGGGCGATTTCGAGGGCGAGCGGCTCGACTACTTCGTCACCGGTTACGGCACCGGCGGCACGGTCAGCGGCGTCGGCCGGGTCCTGCGCAAGGAGCGCCCGGAGACCAAGATCATCCTGACCGAACCGGCCAACGCCCAGCTCGTCGGCAGCGGCTACGTCAACAAGCGCGGCGCCGACGGTTCGCCGGCCGAAAGCCATCCCAACTTCGAGCCGCACCCGATCCAGGGCTGGACACCCGACTTCATTCCCTTTGTTCTGCAGGAAGCGATGGACAGCGCCTTCTATGACGACCTGATCCCGGTCCCGGGACCGGAAGGTATCAAGTGGGCGCGCGACCTGGCGGCCAAGGAAGGGATCTTCACCGGCATCTCCGGCGGTTCGACCTTCGCCGTCGGCGTCCAGGTCGCCGAAAAGGCCGAGCCCGGCTCGGTCATCCTCGTCATGCTGCCGGATACCGGCGAACGCTACATGACGACGCCGCTCTTCGAGGACATCGCCGAGGACATGGACGAGGAGGAACTGGCGCTGTCGAAATCGACGCCCGGCTATCATATGGAAGCGGCGTAGGGGTCGGCCCGCCCGGCCCTCGCTCAAAAAGATCAGAAAACGCTGTGCTCGCCGCGTTCGACCGAGGCCTCGCCCGCAAGCACCTTGGCATAGAAGTCGAACAGGGTGTCGGTCCCTGTCGACGGCGTCGCGGCCTCGTCGTAGCGGCCTGTCTTTGGGTCGAGGACAAGCATGGATTCGGTCGCGTAGTAGCGGCCGATCCGCGCGAACTCCGCCTTGTCGGCAAGCGCGGGCACGACGCGGCCCATCGCGCCCAGCGACCACGCGATCGTGTCGAGGAGTCCAACGGGCACATGTTTGAACGTTGGCGGGCGCCCAAGCAGCGTGAACAGATGTTCGCCCTGCTCCATGGGCGTGATCGCGGGGCCCGGTCCGCCAATCGGCAGCACGCGGTTGTGGCGTGACGTGTCCTCGATGCACGCCGACAGATAGGCGCCGAGATCCTGGTCGCTGATCGGCTTGCAGGCCGTCAACGAGCCGTCGCCGAAGACCATGAAGGGCTTGCCCCGCTTGACGCGGTCAATCTGCCCGGAGAGCGATTTGAAGAAAGCGGTCGGCCGCACGATCGTGTACGTGACGCCGGATTCGATCAACGCCTGTTCCGCCGCCAGCTTGGCGCGTTGAAACGCCAGGCGCGGTTTCTGTACGCAGATCGCCGATAAAAGCACGATGTGCGCGACTCCCGCTTCCTTGGCGGCGTTCAGCGCATCCAGATTGGCCTGGTAGTCGATGGCCCATGCGCCGCCCGGGCTGCCATCGCGCGATGCGAGACACGACACCAGGACGTCGAAGCGGTCGCCACAGAACCCGTCGTCGCGCAACGACGCCGTATTGGTGACGTCGCCGAACCGAAGGGTGGCCCCGTCTAGCAACGCGCGCGTCCGATCCGGGTCGAGCACGCCGCGGGGTCCCGCGGTCTGGCGCACGAAACACGTCACATCGTGCCCGCCGCCAAGAACGGCACGGGTCGCCGCCTGGCCAATCGTGCCGGTGGCGCCCAGCACCAGGACGCGTTTGGGCCGGCGGCCGGCAGGCCGATCACTGTTGGAGCGCGTGTCGCTCATACCGTGACATCACTCGGACGCGGGGCAGTCGTCCACCATAGATCGTCAGGTCTTGGGATGTAAGGCGGCCCTATTCGGCCGGAACCGCCGCGGCCTGGCGTAACTCGGCGCGCGCGTGGCGGACGATCTGGACGGCGGACCACAGGAACAGGCTTGCCATGATGGCGGCGACGATCAGATCCGGCCATGCGTTCGCCGTCGCCCACACGCCGCTTGCCGCGATCACGACCGCGACATTGCCGATGGCATCGTTGCGGCTGCACAGCCAGACCGACCGCACGTTGGCATCGCCGTCGCGGAAGCGCAGCAGCAGAAGAACGCTGACAAGGTTCGCTACCAGGGCGAGGAACCCGATGGCGCCCATCACCTCGGCCTTCGGCACACCCAGGATAAAGGCGTGGTAGATGGTCGAACCCAGCACCCATAGGCCCATGGCGCCAAGGGTCATGCCCTTGAACAGGGCGGCGCGCGCGCGCCAGGCCAGCGGCATGCCAATGACCAAAAGGGTCAGGCCATAGGTCACGGTATCGCCCAGGAAATCCAACGCGTCGGCCTTCAGCGCCTGGGATCCGGCCAGGACGCCCGCCACCATCTCGACCACGAACATGGTCGCGTTGATGGCGATAACCGCCCAAAGCACGCGCTTAAAGCCTGTCGTGCTGCCGTCAAACGGTTCGATATCGTAGCAGCCGCAACCGGCCATGGTCAGGTCGTCCTTGCCCGGCGCCCGGGCACTCTCGTTGTTGACGCCAGCAGCCTACGATCTATAGTCACTATAGATTCAAGGAGAAAATGAATGGCCGCGACTGCGATCACCATCGGCCAGTTGGCCAAGCAGACCGGCTGCAAGATCCCGACCATCCGCTATTACGAGAAGATCGGCCTGATGCCGGCACCCGACCGCTCGCCGGGCAACACGCGGCTCTATGGCAGCGACCACACCGCGCGCCTGGTGTTCATCCAGCATTGCCGCGAGCTCGGCTTTTCGCAGGCCCAGATCCGCGACCTCCTGGATTTGTCGTCCGGACCCGACAGTTCCTGCGAATCCGTCACGCGGATCGCCCGCGAACAGTTGGCATCGGTGGAACACCGAATCGCCAGGCTGACCGTCTTGAAAGACGAGCTTGAGCGGATGATCCAATCGTGCACCGGCAACCGCGTCGGGCAGTGCGAGATCGTCGCGGCGCTGGCCGATCACGAGAACGTCGGCGCGACGCATTAAGGGACCACGCGACGCCGGAAGTGGAGCGACTGGCGTCTAGTTCGACGCGTGTTCGTGATAGAGACGCCTGGCTTCGCTGATCTCATCAATCGACATGCGCAGCGACAGGTCGTCGCGGTATTGATCCGCGGCAGCGAAGCCGCCTGCGGCGGCCAGATCGAACCACATGTGGGCGCGCACCAGATCCTGCGGCACGCCGTCGCCGCGTTCGTACATCATCGCCAGCAGGTACTGGGCGCGCGCGTGGTCTTGTTCGGCGGCCAACCGGAACAGCCGCGCCGCCTCGGCAAAGTCATGCTGCGGGCTGGTGCTGTTCAGGTGATAGGCGCCAAGCCGGAACTGCGCGTCGGACACACCGCCATCCGCCGCCGCCTGGAACAGCGCGGCCGCCTTGGCGTGATCGAGCGGCATGCCATGTCCTGTGTAGTACTTCATGGCCAGGTCGTACTGGGTGCGCGGATCAACGTCGTCGTGGACGACCGTATCGTTCACGGCCGCCTGCACCGTGCCGGTGCTCGCGCCGTCGTAACGCGTGCCCTGCGGATCGGCCATCGCCGGTGCCGCGAAACAAACAAGAAAAGCCATCAGAGCCAAGCGCTGCATGCCGGCCTCGTGATTTCTGCGCGGCCCCCAACAGAGCCGCCTAGCGCCCGCGAACCATGACATACGCCCGGGCGCGCGACGTCTGTGACGGGCCGCACGATCCTGTCGAAAGGGCGTTCCCGTTGCCCGCCCGTCACAGCACCGACCAACACAAGGGCGTGCTCCATTTTCCGTCTTGATGACAGCGCGATGACACCGGCGCTTTTGTCACGTCCTCTCGCGTCGTGTTACCTTTTTGGCCTCGCGTCTCAACTGGAGGAACACGATGAACGGCTCGATCCCCGTGCTCGGTGAACAGGGTCTGTCCGATGGCGATGTCGCCGCGATCAAGCTGGCCGTCGAGACCTGGTCCAACGACCTGGTCGTCGGCGATATCGAGACATGGCAGACCTATTGGGACGAGAACGGCATGCTGATGCCGCCCGACCACCCGCGCGTCATCGGCCGCGACAACATAACAACATTCATCACGGCCAATTTCGGCGGTCTGGCCTCCTTGACCTTGACCGATTGGGAGGTCGCCGGACGCGACGATCTGGCTGTCGCCGTCACGACGGTGTCGTGGGTCACGGCCGACGGTGAGGCATCGGACCCCGCCAAGCAGGTCATCGTACTGCGCCGCCACGACAACGGCCGCTGGCTTGTGCAGACCGTCATCTTCAACAGCGACGGCAAGAGCTGAGCGCGGGCGGTTCGCTCACAGCGCCAAGACGATCAGCGTGCCGATGCCCCAGATGGCGGCCAGGAAGTGGGTCATCTGGCCGTGGTTGCCGTGCCAGTACTGGAACCACTGGCCGCCGATCAGGAACGCGGTCCAGATCATGATGAAGCCGAGCACGGCAAGGATGGCGAAGCCGCTTGCCAGATCGTGAGCGACGATACCGGCCATCGCCAGCACGAGACCCAGCCCGGCGAACCAGAGCGCCAGGGACACAACGCACTCTGAGGCAACGATCAGCGCGAAGACCACGCGTACGGTCCGCGCACTGTGGATGCGCCGCCACGCCATCATCGCGTAGTACTTCGGTTCGTGCTCGGCCAGTGTCTCGAGCCGCAAGACGCGGCCGACATCGTCGCGGTTGATCGCGGGATAGCGCAGGTTATCGAGCGCGCCCAGGCTCAGCCACGCCGCCTGCGCCAATACCAACACAATCTGCGCGATGTCGATCGCCAGACCCTGCATCGCCCTCCCCCGGACGCTCCAATACAAGCTCCGGCGATGGTGCCCAACTCGGCCTTTGGGGACAACCGGCTTTGATCAGACGATGCGCTCCGGCAACCCGCGCCCGTCGTTCCACCAGCGGTTGGGATTGTCGCTGTTGGGGTCATAGGCGGCCCGGCTCGCCCAGTCCTCGCGCACGAAGATCACCGGCTGTTCGTAGTGGTGCACGTAGAGGATCGCGTCCATGATCCGCTCCAGCGCCGCCCGGTCGCGCTCGATCGAGATCTTGAGCTCGACCATGGGATAGGTCTCCGTCGCACCCGCTTCGAAACTCGCGACGTGGGTCGTCGTCGTCGAGCCGGCTTCCGGCTGCGTCGTCTCCATGCCGACCGCGGAAATGCTGGCCGTGCGCTGATAGCGGCCATAGCTCAACGGATGGACCGCCATGATCGCGTCCAGGATGCGGTCGGTATCGTCGGGCCGGGTCTGGATCTCGAGCGTCCAGACAGGGATCAGCGTTCCCGATTGGGCGTTGTAGTCGGCAAGCGCGCTCACGGCAGTCGTCCTCATCTCGTGATGACCGGGAGAACACCGTGCCACAAGCCTCCTGACAGCCTGATGTCAGGAGGCGCGTTTAGCCTTTTGCGCGCAAAGGCGACCCGTCGCGATGGGTGAAGGCCGAGCCGTCCTTCGTCTTGGTCAGCAGCAGATCGACGTCGCTGTAGTGGCAGCGGTCTTCTTGCGCGCGCGTGCCGACCACCAGATAGATCGCCGGCTTGCCGCTCGTGTTCTTGACGTGATGACCGTTGGCGTCGCCCGCCTTGAACGCCGCGGCGTCGCCCGGCGCCATCGCGTGCTCGCCGTCATCGTCGACCAGTACCAGCTCGCCCTCCAGCAGATAGAGGAACTCGTCCTCCGTCTCATGCCAATGGCGCAGCGACGACGTCGAGCCCGGGAACAACGTCTCCAGGTTGACGCCGAACTGCGTCAGACCACCGGCATCACCCAGCGGCCAATCCTGATAGCGGCCCAACCGGCCGTCGAACGGGGCGGGGTAATCGCCACCTTCGCGCACCGCCACGTCGTCGCGTCGTATAACCGGCATCGTGTTCTCCAGGGCTGAGGTCGCGGCAGCACGTCCATAACAGCGCCCCCGGGACGACGGTGTCAACGCATGCGCCACACGCACATGATAGTCACTGTTCACGGCAGCGCGCTTGTGATGAGCAGGCATTTGCGGTTAGGTCATGGTCTTCTTCAGGACTGGGGGCACCGTCATGACCGAATCTCACCTTTTCGACCAGGTGACGGGCTTCTACGACACCCACCCCATCAACGAGCATCAGATCCTGGAGAAGCTCGAACGCGACGGTGTCGATCTGGGCGCGCTCAGTGAAGATCAGCTTCAGGCCTATGACCAGGACCACTATGGCGGCCTCGCGGCCAACGACAGATTGGCGGAGCTCGCCGGTATCACCGCATCGTCGCACGTTCTGGATGTCTGCTGCGGGATGGGCGGGCCGGCGCGGTATCTCGCCCACAACTACGGCTGCCGCGTCACCGGAAACGACCTGACCCAAAGCCGGGTCGACGGCGCGGCCAAACTGACGGCGATGGCGGGGCTCGACACCCTTGTCACCTTTCGCCAGGGCAACGCGCTCGACCTGGCCTTCGACGACGCCACGTTCGACGTCGTGATCAGTCAGGAATCGTTCTGCCACATCCCCGACAAGGACCGGCTGATCGCCGAATGCGTGCGCGTTTTGAAACCAGGCGGCCGCATGGCCTTCACCGACATCATGACGACGGATCGCACCAAGCCGGCGGCGCTGGAGCGCCTGTCGCGGGAAATGGCGATGGCCGAGCTCAGTTCAGCGGACGCCTATAGCCGCCGCTTTGCCGACAACGGCTGCGAGGTCGAAACCTTCGAAGACCTGAGCGAAGAATGGCACGCGATCTTGGTCGAACGTCTCGCCATGTACCGCAGCCTGGAAGATCAGACCGTCGCCCGCTTCGGTCAGGCGCATTTTGATAAATGGGACGGCGCCTACGCTTTCTTTGTCGGCCTTTACGAAACCGGCGAGATGGGCGGCGGCCGCATCCTCGCGCGGCGCGGCGGCTAGTGCATTCTTTGTTGTCTCGCGACCGGCGCCGGCCCGCTCCCCTCCCGGCCACCCCCGAGGATGCTGCCATGGGTGGCCGGGAGGGGGAGCGGGCTGGTGATGCCGTTCGAGTCCGGATCAGCTACCGGACGGCCGGTGACGCAGCATGATGAACGCGATCAGGCTCAAGTAGAGGCCAGCCAACAGGATGGCGATCGCGGTGCCCCAATAGATGCCCATGGATTCGAAGACGTAGCTGCCGGACAGCGCGAAGATCAGCAGGCTGCCGATGCCGAACGGGAAATTCTTGATGATGCCGTGCACCTGCCGCTCTGAATAGGTCACGTGGACGATCAGCAACACCGGGTAGAGTGTGATCGGGAAACCGGACAAGAGGCCCGACCACGCCTCGCCGACCGCGTCGGCCAGCCCGGTAATCACCAGCACGATGGCCGAGGCGATCGCCGCGCGGGTCAACAGCGTGAGGGGTGTTACGGTAACCGCGGCGGCCTCGTCGGCCTCGACATCGTCGATGCGGCGGAACACCAGAATGGCAAGCCCGGTCACGATGAGCGTGATCACCGTCAGCAGCCAGCGGTCCTGGGGCAGGACCGCCAAGATGCCGGCGGCTATCAGGAAGACGACGAAGGACACCAGCGAGGTCAAGAAGGCGCTCCACAAAACCGGCGATCCCCGGACCTTCCAGTAGGAAAACCAGTGAACCAGCGAGCCGCCCAGGAATTTCGAGATCTGCCAATAGGCGAAGCAGAAGATCAGTGCCGCGCCCAGCCCGCCAATGGTCGAGGTTGACGCGACAGCGGCAAAGGTCGATCCCTGCTCGACACCGATGAAGAACAGGCTGACACCGATGCCCAAGGGAAACCCGGCCAGAACGCCCGCGGTCTTCGGCCCGGCGCGCTCGCTGAGCCACGCCAGGCCCAGCACCATGACCGATGTTACGATGATCTTGATCGCGACCATCAGCATCGCGGCAGTCCCCTCAGCTGACAGCCCCTAACCCGACAGGACGGTCATCCTAGAGCACTTTTGATCGAATGTGCGATTGGGTTGCACGGCCTTCTATGCCATCACGCACCCTTACCCGATGGAACAGGAGGACGCGCACCATGCAGCTTGGAAACTTCTCCGTCAGTCTTGCCGTCAAGGACATCGCGGTGTCGCGCGCCTTCTACGAGAAGCTCGGCTTTCGGGCGATCGGCGGCCATGCCGATCAGGGCTGGCTTATCATGCGCTCTCCAAGCTGCGTGATCGGCCTGTTCCAGGGCATGTTCGAAAAAAACACGCTCACCTTCAATCCCGGCTGGGATGCGTCGGGCCGGCGGCTGGAAGGTTTCACCGATGTCCGCGACATCCAGAAGGCGCTGAAAGCCGACGGTATTGTCCCGGTCAGCGAGGCCGACGAGACGACCACCGGCCCGGCAAGCTGCATGGTCGTCGATCCCGACGGCAATCCCATCCTGATCGACCAGCACGTGTGATGTCGTAACCTAAGGCTCGGCCGACAGGGACGCGCGAAAACCCGCGACAAACGCGTCGACGTCGGGCTCGATGCAGACGATGACCCAATTGCCTTTGGCCATGTCCCTGACCAGGCCGCCTGCATCGGCCGTCGCCAGATGGTGGCGCGGTTCGCCGCGCCAGTTAGTCGCCGGAAAGTCGTCCGCCGTGCCGGGATAGGACCAGCCGCTCACCGCCGTGCCGGCCATGACCCGCAGCGGCAGCAGCGTGAACCGGCAGACCGACCCGTCGAATGCGACGCTTGCCGTCAACGGATCCCAGAAATAGAACCCGCCGGACGCGATGGCGCCTTGCAGAACGCTGTGTGCCCAGCGCGCTGGTGCCGTCTCGATGCCGTCGAAAATGCGGCCGGCGAGCGCGCCGTCGACCGGCGCAAGGTTGGTGGCGTCCAGGGGCACAAGACGGATCGTCACACCAGAAGAAAACACGGCGTCTGCCGCCACGGGATCAAGGAACATGTTCCACTCAGCGACGGTGTTGACCGGCATCGTGTCGTCGCTGGGAACAGCAACGTTGCCCGATGCGTAGACGGCGCCTCCCATGACGACGACCGCGCGCACGTTTTCGACGATGTCTGGCGCCTTGTCGAAGGCAAGCGCGATGTTCGTCAAGGGCCCGATGGCCAGGATCCCGATGGGCTCATCGGCCGCGCGCACGGTTTCGATGATCAGGTCGACGCCGCCACGCGGATCCGCCACCGCAGAGGGAACCGGCAGCGGATCGAAGTTCTTGGGATCGGCGGCGTCGCGCCAGGCCGGCGGCATCGCGTGAAACCCGTCGAGCGGGCTGCTCGCCCCGCACGCGACAGGAATGGCGCCGTCCTCGCCGGTGGCAAACGGCACCAGCGCCAGCGCCATGGTCTCGGCGCCAGGGCAACGCCCAACACCGTCGCCGACAATACTGATCGCCCGAACGTCGATGTCAGACCGGCCGAGCGCATACAGCAGCGCCATCCAGTCTTCCTGGCCCATATCCGTGTCGATGATCCAGGCTTCCGGCGCACCGACGTCGTCGGTCTGCGCCGCCGCAAAACCGCTCGACCCTGCGAGTACCAGCCAGACCCCTGCCAGCAAACCGGCGACGCGATGACCCACGATCACTCGGGCGCGTCGCCCAGGCCCCAGCAGGGGTTGCGGTGGGTCGCCTCGTGCTTGGCGATCCGCTCGGCCGCCGCGTCGTCCAGGCCCATCCACGGGGGCACGCAGGGCAGCACCAGATAGAAGACGTTCTCTTCCTCCCGGGCGATCCGAATCTCGACACCGTCGGGAATCGTCTGCCCTGGCTTGACCTTCGCCAGTTCCTCCGCATAGACGGCCCTCGGATCGTCCAGGAGACGCTGACGAAACGCCTTATCCTTGATCGCACGCGCGATCAGACCGTCATCGAACGTGTTGCGTTGAAAGTGTTTCTCAGCCATCGCGGCCTCCTACGTCTATGAAAACTCACCCTCAAGACCCTGTCGCGATGCTGACGCACACGGTATCGTCATTCAACCGGCAGGAAGTTTGAAGGGGCGCCGGCGGCAAGGCCCTTGGTCTCCTCGGCAGGCATCCCCATTCTTCCGTTGCGCGGTGGTCAAGGCGCGCGCTTGGGAACTGCCATGCCCGATACCGTCCCTTCACCCAAACCCAAACGCGGCGATCGCTCGTCGCGGCGCAAACACGCCGCCAAGACGCCAGCGCCCGCCGTCATCGCCGGTATCGAACGCCGGATCCCGCCCTATGTGCTGATGGGCGAGGAAGGCCTCGACCTGATCGAGCGTCACACCGACAGGATCCTCAAGGAGATCGGCATCGAGTTCCGCGGCGATGACGACGCACTGGCGTTATGGCGTGACGCCGGTGCAAGCGTCGACGGCAACCGCGTGCGCTTTGATGAAGGCCATCTAAAGTCCATCATCGCTGCGAACTCGCCCAAGACGTTCACCCAGCACGCGCGCAATCCCGAACGTTCCGTCGTCATCGGCGGCAACAACGTCGTCTTCGCGCCGGCCTATGGCGCGCCCTTCGTGCACGACATGGATAACGGCCGGCGCTACGGAACGCTCAAGGACTTCCAGAACCTGATCACACTGGCCTACGCCTCGCCGTGGCTGCACCATTCCGGCGGCACGGTGTGCGAGCCCGTCGACATCCCGGTCAACAAACGCCATCTCGACATGGTCTACGCCCACCTCACCTGCGGTGACAAACCGTTCATGGGCTCGGTCACCATGCCCGAACGCGCCGAGGATTCGATCGACCTCGCGCGCATCGCGTTCGGCAAAGACTTCGTCGAAAAGAACTGCGTCATCATGGGCAACATCAACATGAACTCGCCGCTGGTCTACGACGGCGCCATGTCCGGCTCGCTGCGCGCCTATGCCCGCGCCAACCAGTGCCCGGTGGTCGTGCCCTTCATCCTGGGCGGCGCGACGGGACCCGTCACCATGGCCGGCATGATCGCCCAATCCATGGCCGAGGTGATGGTCGGCGTCGCGCTTGGCCAGCTCGAACGGCCGGGCTCGCCCGCCGTCTTCGGCAACTTCCTGACCACGGTGGACTTGAAGACCGGCTCGCCCACTTTCGGCACGCCGGAACCGACGCTGGGCTCCTATGTCGCCGCGCAACTGGCCCGGCGCATCGGCCTGCCGCTTCGCTGCAGCGGCGCGTTCTCCTCGTCCAAACTGCCGGACGCCCAGGCGATGCAGGAAAGCGTCAACTCCATGAACACCGCCATCCTGTGCGGCGCGAACTTCGTCCTGCACGCCGCCGGCTGGCTCGAAGCCGCCCTCACCATCGGCTACGAAAAACTCATGCTCGACGCCGACTACCTGGGCGCGCTCCACACCTTCGTGAAGGGCCTGCCGATGGACGACAACGCGCTTGCCATGGATGCTTTCACGGAAGTCGGCCCCGGCAACCACTTCTTCGGCTGCCGGCACACGCTCGCCAACTACGAAACCGCGTTCCACCGCTCCGACCTCGCCGACACCCAGGCCTACGAGAACTGGCTGGACGCCGGCGCCACCGACGCTGCCGCCCGCGCCAACGCCGCCTGGAAGAAGGTGTTAAGGGAGACCGAACCGCCACCGCTGGATCCCGGCATCGACGACGGACTCAAGGACTACATCGCGCGCAAGAAGGAGACGCTGCCGGACATCTGGCACTAGGGCCGGTAGTGGTGTGGCTGTTTGAACCGCGCGAACGCCAGTGTGACGGCGTGGGCATAGAGAGACGCGCGCGTTACCGCCCCATCGGTCAGCGCGCCGATCGTGCCTTCGCGCAAACGTTTGTCTGACAGGTCGAACACCTGTCGGTCCGCCTCGCCCAGGTTAACGCCGGACCGCACCAGCCGCGCGAGCGGGTCGGGCAGAACGAATGTCCCTGTTCGCGCCTTGGCGAGCGTGCCGTCCTTCGCGCGCACGACGACCCAGGCAAACGACAACATCTCATCGCCGTCGTCATCGACGCCGCCTTCCAAACCGACACAGAAATCGGCCGACGCATAACGTTCACCTGCCCATGTCGCGCGATTGAGCGCGCCCGTCAGGGTCTCGGCTTCGCTCATCGGCTGCTCCCCGATACCCGACGGGACCGCGACGCCAGCAACCTCGGCGGTAAGCTCGGGGAACAGCGGCGCGACACCTTGCCGGACGGCGTCGGCCTTAATCGGATTTCCTGATGCAACGACGATCTTCACGATACTTCGCCATACCGAATCATACAGGCAGGTCCACCTTCATTGGCGATACCCTTCAAGAAACCTCTCAACGTCCGGCGATGATCTAAGCGTAACGCGTTCGCCGCGATACCCCTCTAGATCCGCCAACACACTGGGCAGCCGATCACGCGGGAACCGCCAGACGTAAACCAGAAACGCCCAGTCAAAGTGTTCGGGGCATCCCGGTGTCATGTCTTGCCGGGTTCTTCCGTGGTCGCGGACCACGCGTTTGATTACCCGCCACAAGCACCGCCATCGCGGCATATCGAGAAAGACCACCATGTCGGCCCGCTCAAGTCGTCGCGGCAACGTGCTGCTGTAGTTGCCATCCATGACCCAAGCCTCTTCGCCGATCATGGTCTCGACACGCTGGACCCATTCGGCCTTGTCGGACTCGATCCAACCTGGGTGCCAATACGCCCGGTCCAGGTGGACAAGTGGCAAGCCCGCCGCCTCGGCCAACCGCCGCGCGAAGGTCGACTTGCCCGCACCGGGCGAGCCAATGACGAGAACGCGTTGCATTGCTTCAAGGATTTCAGCGGCTCAAGTGCCCATCGCCGCACGCTCCTACAATCGGAGCGCGAACCTAGTCGACGGCGTGCACGGGTGCAAGATTTGTGCTCCCTCTTTGTGCACACGGCCAGTTTGTCGGCGGAAGGCTTCAAGATCATATGAATCGCCACGTTGGGTACGCCGCAAGAAGGGGGTGACATCGGCCCCTGTTCTCTGTATCTACCCTGCCCCATGACCTCGACTGGCCGCCATACCGCGTACTTTTGGTACTTCCGCTATCCGACGCCCCTGGCGCCGGCAGAGGATCGTTCGGCTTAAGACCAAAACACAGCCGACTTCCCCGAACCGCCGCCAGGGCCCTTGGCGGCGTTTTTTGTGGCCGCCGGCCCCCAACATCCCGGAGCCATACGATGAACACCCCCAGAAAGCTGACCGACGACCTTCGCATCCAAAGCATCGACCCCTTGAGCACGCCCGCCGAGGTGATCGAGGAAGCGCCGTCCAACCCCGCCATCGCGCACACCGTCGACGGCGCCCACCGGGCGATCCACAAGATCCTGCACGGCGAGGACGACCGCCTCGTCGTCATCATCGGCCCGTGCTCGATCCACGATCCTGAGGCGGCGATGGAATATGCCAACCGCCTGATCGCCGAGCGCAGTCGCCACTTGGACGACCTTGAGATCCTGATGCGCGTCTATTTCGAGAAACCGCGCACCACGGTCGGCTGGAAGGGGCTGATCAACGATCCCCGGCTCGACGACAGCTTCCATATCAACGAGGGCTTGCGCCTGGCGCGCCGCCTGCTGCTCGACGTCAATGCGCTCGGCCTGCCGGCGGCCTGCGAGTTCCTGGACGTGATGACGCCGCAATACATCGCCGACCTCGTCGCCTGGGGCGCGATCGGCGCGCGCACGACCGAAAGCCAGGTGCACCGCGAGATGGCGTCCGGCCTCTCCTGTCCGGTCGGCTTCAAGAACGGCACCAACGGCGACGTCAAGATCGCCGCCGACGCCGTGCAGGCCGCCACCAACCCGCATCATTTTCTGGCGATCACCAAGGAAGGCCGCGCCTCCATCGCGACGACCACCGGCAATGCGGACGCGCATATCGTGCTGCGCGGCGGAGCGGCGCCCAACTACGACGCCGCCGGTATCGAGGCCGCCGCCGCCCAACTCGCCAAGGCGGGCTTGCGCGAAGCCATCATGGTCGACGCCAGCCACGGCAATTCCGGCAAGGATCCCGAGAAGCAGCCGGGTGTCATCGCCGATATCGCGGGCCAGCTTACCGGCGGCGAGACGCGCATCATGGGCGTCATGATCGAAAGCCACCTGGTCGCCGGGCGTCAGGACATGAAACCGGGCGAGCCGCTCACCTACGGCCAGTCGATCACCGATGCCTGCATCGACTGGGAGACCTCGGTCGCGGTGCTGGACGAACTCGCGGCCGGCGTGCGCACGCGGCGGGAGGCGTAAGCGCCGACATCCCGTCGCCGCCTCACCCAGCTCCGGCCCGAGCTAGGCCAATCCTTGGCCTAGCTCTTATCTACAAATCGGAGGCCGATTCACGACCCATATCGGTCGATATGGGTCGATCGGGCTCCGTGACGCTGACGCGCCAAAGCCTCCACATCCCTCGCCCGCTTGCGGGAGAGGGAGGGGCCCGGCGCGAAGCGGCGGGAGGGTGAGGGTCAGCCGGGGACGTAACCAAACCGCCCTTGCTTCAGTCACCCGCGTGCTTCTCCAGGAACGCGCTCATGCGTTCATAAGCGTCCTCGGCCGCGATGGGGTCATAGGTCATGCCCTGCATCGGCGGGCCGTCCATCAGTTCCTCCAGGTCGAAACCGTGGGAGGCGCCGGGATAGATGACCAGCCCGTATTCGTGGTCCGGCTCGCGCGGCATGCGCATGGCGATGCAGCGCTCGGCCGGCGTCCAGATGTCGGCGTCGCCGATCATGATCAAGAGCGGCGAATCCAGTTCCAGCAAACTGGGCGCGCAACCGGGATAGATGGCGATGGCCGCGGCGAACGGCCGCTGCCGGTCGGGCTGCGCGCTCTTGATGCTCTCGACCGCCGCCAGCACCGCGGAACCGCCATGGGACCAGCCGGCCACGGCAATGGCGTCCGGGTCGACGAACGGAAGCGCCTCCAGGAACGTCTTGCCCGCATGAGCGTCGCGCGCGCGGATCGCCGGACTGGCGACGGCGCGGTGCTCGCGGCACACCCCGTCGATGCCGCGCGGCCCGTAGCTGTCGATGCGCAAGGCGACATAACCCAGCGCGCCGAAAAACCGCTCCGCCCACGCCACGGTCGGATAGGTCCCGCCGCAGCCATTGAGCAGCACCACCGCCGGAAACGGTCCCTCGCCCTCGGGCCGCGTCATCGCGGCGGACAACACCGTTGTCTCGCCGGAGAACTCGGTCATCGGGAACTGGACGGTCTCGGCCTCCGCGTGCGCCGCGGTGGTGGCCGTCACCAAGCATAGGACAACAAGGAGTAACCGCCGCATCATGCCTCCCGGCGCATACTCGATGCGCTCACGCATCGAATATGCCGCGTTTGTCAGCCATTGACGATCATACTCATCAGCAAGGTCGCGATGCCCAGGAACGAAAAGAAACCCGCAATGTCGGTGATCGTTGTCAGAACGATCGACGAAGACTGCGCGGGATCCTGACCCAGGCGTTTCAGCACAATCGGCACGACGGCGCCGGCGAAACCGGCCGCGACCATGGCGATGACCATGGAAAGGGCGATCACCATCACGAGGCCGACCGAGCCGCTCCAGATCAGCACGCCGACGCCACAGGTCACGGCGATCGCGACGCCGTTGATCAGGCCGACATTGACTTCTTTCCACGTCACGACCGCCCACTGACGCGGTGTGATCTCGCGCAGTGCCAAACCGCGCATGGTGACCGCGAGCGCCTGGGCGCCGGCATTGCCGGACTGGCCGGCGACCACGGGCAGCAGCACGGCAAGGGCCGTCACCTGCGCGATGGTGCTTTCGAACAGACCGACCACGCCGGCCGCAAGAAAGGCGGTGATCAGGTTGACCTGAAGCCATGGCTGGCGCTTGCGCACGGCGAACGACACTTTGGAGAGCGCCCGTTCGTCCTTGCTCGCGCCGACCATCGTCTGCATCGCCTCGCTGGTCACCTCTTCCAGGGCCTTGACAAGGCTCGCATAGCGCACGATCCCGACAAGACGATTGTCCAGATCAACGACCGGCACCGAAGGCAATTGCGACTTCTCCAGGATCTCGGCAACCTCTTCGCGCGGCGCCGTCGCCTGGATGGAAACGGTGACCGGTGAAGCCAGATCGCCCAGCGTCTCGTCCAAGGACGCGGTCGCCAGGACATCGATGGCAAGACGCGCCACCAGTTGGTTTTGGTCATCCACCAGGAACAACGCGGTCAAGCCGCGCAAGTCCGACTGGCGAAGACGATCGAGCGCTTGCGCCGCCGTCATCGAAGGGCGAAACAAGTTAATGCGCGTTTCCATCAAGCGGCCCGCGCTGTCTTCCGCGTAGGCCATCAGGCCGACCAATTCGTCACGCAGGCGCGGGTCGAGCTTCGCCATCATGGTATCGCGATCACCATCGCTAAGCTGACCCAACAGCGACAGCGCCGTGTTGGGGCTCAGCTTCGATAAGACACCGACTGCTGTATCCTCGGGCAGGCGCCGCAACAGCTCAGCCGCCACGTCGGACGCCAGCCATGTGATCAGCGGCACGATCGCCCCGACCGGCTGGTCCGCCAGGGCGTCACGGATCTCGTCGGGCTTCATCGTTTCCAGGCGTTTGGCAGCCTGAATCGGGAACTCACGCAGAAACTTCTCGTTCAGTACACGCACGGCAGCATCGGATTGACCCGCCATGTCACGTCTCCTGCCGCTGATTGAGGCGCGTGATGTCGGGGCTGCTCGTGGTCAGGTTCAACAGGCCCGACATCGTAACCAGAAAAGTCTGCGCCAGGTGAACGACGACGTTGTTGAGACCAAGCTCGGAGGCGTGGCCGCGCGACGCGGCAAGCGCCTCGCGCACCGACTCGAAGTCGAGCACGCCGACGAGCCGTCTGCCCCGATCGCACACCGGCAGGCTGAGCGCCGTATCCCAGGCCGGCAGCGAGACGACACTGTCCATCGTCGCGTGGGGCGAGAGATGCGGCGTGCCGGCGTGCATGACGGCCGACAGCGCCTTGGCATCGTCGGCCTCCAGCAGACTGTCGACCGGCGCCGTGCCCAACAGGCGTTCGTCCTCGTCGACGATGGCGACAAACGATCCAACGCGCGCGCCCAGGCGCCGCACGCTCGCCAAACAATCGCCCACCGAGACGTCGGGCGCGAAGGTCGCCT
>JANQGO010000278.1 GCA_028277285.1 Alphaproteobacteria bacterium
GGCCGAGCTTCTGGAGCATGCCGTCCAGACGTTCGGACCCGAAGATGCGCATCAGGTCGTCTTCCAGCGACAACAGGAAGGTCGATGCGCCGGGGTCGCCCTGACGGCCCGAACGGCCGCGCAACTGGTTGTCGATGCGCCGGCTCTCATGGCGTTCGGTGCCGACAATGTAAAGGCCGCCGGCCTCAAGCACCTTTTCGCGTTCCGCCTCGACCTGGGTGGTGATCTTCTCGGCCGTCGCGCGTGCCTTGTCGTCGTCGGCTTCGCCGACCTCGTGCGCGATCAGCATCTCGGCGTTGCCGCCGAGCTGAATGTCGGTGCCGCGGCCCGCCATGTTGGTGGCGATCGTCACGGCGCTGAAACGGCCGGCCTGGGCGATGATCTGCGCTTCCTGCTCGTGATAGCGGGCGTTCAGGACGTTGTGTTTGATCTTCTTCTTTTTCAGGATGGCGGCGATCATTTCCGACCGCTCGATGCTGATGGTGCCGACCAGCACCGGCTGACCGCGTTTGTAGCAGTCCTCGATCAGCTCGACGATCGCGTCGAACTTCTCTTCGGCTGTGCGGTAGACCTCGTCATGGGCGTCCTTGCGGACCATCGGCTGATGGGTCGGGATTTCGACGACGTCCAGGGTATAGGTGTTGGCGAACTCGTCGGCTTCGGTCATGGCCGTGCCGGTCATGCCGGCAAGCTTGGGATAAAGCCGGAAGTAGTTCTGGAAGGTGATCGAGGCGAGCGTCTGGTTCTCGGTCTGGATCTTGACGTTTTCCTTTGCTTCCAACGCCTGATGCAGACCGTCCGAGTAACGCCGGCCTTCCATCATGCGGCCGGTAAACTCGTCGATAATGACGACCTTGTCGTCTTTGACGATATAGTCGACATCGCGGGTGAAGAGCTTGTGCGCCCGCAATGCCTGGTTGATGTGGTGCACCGTCGTCACGTTCTCGATGTCGTAGAGACCGCCTTCGGTGATCAGGCCGGCGTCGATCAGGAGCTTCTCCACATGCTCGACGCCGCTGTCGGTCAGGGAGACCGCCTTCTGCTTTTCGTCCTTCTCGTAATCGTCATCGGCGAGCTGCGGAATGATGCCGTTGACGCCGCGATAGGATTCCGATGAGTCCTCCGCCGGGCCGGAGATCACCAGCGGCGTCCGCGCCTCGTCGATCAGGATCGAGTCGACCTCGTCGACGATCGCGAAGTTGAAGTCGCGCTGCACCATCGAATCCAGCGAGAACTTCATGTTGTCGCGCAGGTAGTCGAAACCGAACTCGTTGTTGGTGCCATAGGTGATGTCGGCGGCGTATTGCTCGCGCCGCTCGGCGTCTTCCAGGCCCGGCACGATGCAGCCGGTCGTTAGGCCAAGCGCGCTATAGACCTGGCCCATCCACGCTGCGTCGCGTCTCGCCAGATAGTCGTTAACGGTGACCACGTGGACACCCTCGCCGCCGATGGCGTTGAGGTAGACAGGCAGGGTCGCGACCAGGGTCTTGCCTTCACCGGTCTTCATTTCCGAGATGGAGCCGTTATGCAGCACCATGCCGCCCAGAAGCTGCACGTCATAGTGCCGCTGTCCCAGGGTCCGTTTGGCGGCTTCGCGCACGGTCGCAAAAGCCTCCACCAGCAGGTCGTCCAGGCTTTCGCCACCCTCCAGACGGCCGCGGTACTCCACGGTTTTCGCGCGCAGTTCGTCGTCGCTGAGCTTCTCGAAGTCCGCCTCAAGCGCGTTGATGCGCTCAACGGTCTTTCCGTACTTGCTTAGCAGTCGTTCGTTGGCGGAGCCGAACAGGCGGCGGGCGAGGGCGCCGATCATAGAATCAATCCGTTCCTGACCCCGATTTTCAACGGGTTGAGCATGACGCCGGACACATAAGGAGCAGAATGCACGGTGTCAACGCCAAGCACCAGGTCGCGTAGTTGTGCGGTGACGGCTCTTGTGTGCGACACGGCAATGTGATCTGTAGCGCCAGATCGACCGGAGTGCCCCGAAAACCGGCGGCTTACCGGCCTCCAGCGAGGGAGATTCCCCATGCCGTTACGTTTTGTTGCCTGCCTGTTCTTCTTGCTGGGCGCGTCGCCCGCGCTCGCTCAGGACGAGGGCAACGACGTCGTCGCGCGGGTGAACGGCATGGAGGTCACCCGTGACGATGTCGCGACGGCCATCCTGCAGTTGCCGGCGGAGTATCAGCAGGTGCCCATGGAGATCCTGTGGCAGCCAATTCTGGACCAGGTCATCGATCGTAAACTCCTGGCGGAAGCTGCCGCCGACAGCGGTCTCGACGAGGGCGAGGAGTTCAAGCAGCAGATCAACCTGATGCGCGAGGAGCTGTTGCAGCAGCTCTATCTTCAGCAGCAAGTCGATGCCGGCATCACCACCGACGCGCTGGATGAGGCCTATGAGCAGTTCGTCGCCGATTACGAGGCCGCGGGCGCCGGCGAAGAGGTTCGCGCGCGGCACATTCTGGTAAACTCCGAGGACGAGGCCAACGCGGTGATCGAGCGTCTGGATGACGGTGAAGATTTCGCCACCGTCGCCATGGAGACCTCGATTGGGCCATCCGGCCCAGACGGCGGCGATCTCGGTTTCTTCCGGAAGGAAGACATGGTGCCCGAGTTTGGCGAGGCCGCCTTCGGGTTGGACGCCGGCGATGTCTCAGGCCCGGTCCAAAGCCCGTTCGGCTGGCATGTCATCAAGGTCGAAGAGCGGCGCACCGCAGAACCGCCGGCGATGGAGGAGGTGGCCGGCGATCTGAGCAATCTGGTCGCCCAGGAACTGATCACCGACGAAATCGAGCGGCTGCGCGCCGATGCGGATATCGAGCTGATCGAGCCGCCCGCGCAAGAGCAGGAAGGCGAGCAGCAAGACTAACCGCAACCATGGCCAAACACCCCAAGGTCGCCCTGTCGCCGCTGGCGCCGTCGCGCTTTCCCGACCTGCGTCCCGTCCAGGGGGTGAGCCTGGCGGCCGGCCATTGCGGCATTCGCGGCACCGGCACGTCGCTTGATCTGATGCTGGCGGTCTTCGACAAGGGGACCAGCGTGGCCGGTGTCTATACGCGTTCCAGCACGGCGGGCGCACCGGTACGCTGGTGCCGCCGGATCCTGCCGAACGGTCAGGCGCGCGCGCTGGTGGTCAATTCCGGCAACGCCAATGTCTACACGGGCAAACCCGGCGACGATGCGGTCAAGGCGACCGCCACGGCCGTGGCGAAGCTTTTGGGCACCACGGCCAACCGCGTCCACATCGCCTCGACCGGCGTGATCGGCGAACCGCTGCCCGTCGACAAGGTCATCGCGACGCTGCCCAAGATGGCGAAGAAACTGGACCCCAGGGCATGGAAGCCGGCGGCCGAAGCGATCATGACGACCGACACATATCCCAAGGGTTCGACCCGCCAGGTCGAGATCGACGGCAAGAAGGTGACGATCACCGGCATCGCCAAGGGCTCCGGCATGATCGCGCCCGACATGGCGACCATGCTGGCTTATGTCTTTACCGATGCCGCGATCACCGCTGAGATCCTGCAGTCCCTGCTGCAGTCCGCCGCCGACAAGTCGTTCAACTGCATTACCGTCGACAGCGACACGTCGACCAGCGATACCCTGGAGATGTTCGCGACCGGCAAGGCGGGCAACGCACCGATCGACAATCTGCGCGACCGGCGGCTGAAGGAGTTTCGCGCCGAGCTGGACGACCTCTGTTTGGAGCTGGCGCATCTGGTGGTGCGCGACGGCGAGGGCGCCCAGAAGTTCATCGAGATCAAGGTCGAAGGCGCGCGATCGTCCCTGTCGGCGCGACGCATCGGCCTCGCCATCGCGAACTCGCCGTTGGTCAAGACGGCGATCGCCGGCGGCGACGCCAACTGGGGCCGGATCGTCATGGCGGTCGGCAAGTCGGGCGAGGATATCGCTGAGACCAGCCTGACCATTCATGTCGGCGGCCACCCCGTCGCGATCAACGGTGCGCCGCCCGCCGATTACGACGAAGCGCCGGTCGCCCGTCATATGGCCGGACGGTCGATCAAGATGACAGTGGATGTCGGTATCGGGCGCGGTCAGGCGACGGTGTGGACCTGCGACCTGACCCACGGGTACATCGAGATCAACGCCGACTACCGCAGTTGACGTTCGCCGAGCGGGCGCGCGTGCGATGGCACGCTAGCCGGTCTTGTTCACACAGAACTCGACAGCGTCCATAAACGTCTGGTTCGTCGTCAGGACGTCCGACTCGCCGGCCCCGGCGGCCAGGCGCGCAGAGATCTCCTCTGCGACCTCAAGATACTCCTTGAGCTGCATGTTCTTTTCGATCTCCATCACGAAGCACCGGCAGTACTGTTTCATCCACTTCGAATTGTCTTCGGCGATGCAGCTGTTGTAGTCCATCTGGAGATACTCCGGCGGAATCGGTTCCGCTTGCGCGTCGAAAGCCAGAAAGCCTGACGTGATGAGAAGAAGACCGACCATCGCGATCCCGGCGGCGTAGCGCCCGGGTGCCCTCAAGGTTCTCCGTTCTGCCAAAAACATTGCTGTCCCCAATTCTGCCCATCGGCTCACCACGAAGAGTGTGTTGCGGCAAACAGCGGTGTGCAATGCGAATCGTCAGACATGGTCTTCGCGCCCCTTGCTCAGGCCCGCGACGAGGGCGCTTGCGCCGCTGCGGGCATGCTCTAGCATGCCGCACAGTTTCGATCACCTGGTAGGTTACCCATGTCGAGCTTTGCCATTGCCGGCGTTCAGATGGCCGTCAGCAACCACGACAACACCGACGCCCTGGAAGTCCATGTCCGCCGCACGCTGACGTCGTTTCCCTGGGTTCAGATGGTGGTTGTCGGCGAAGCCGCGCCGGTCGGTTTCCGCCAGGACCTGGCGGTCGAGCTTCCGGGACCGATGGAGAACCGCTTCGCCGCCCTGGCGCACGAGCTTGGCATCTGGCTGATACCCGGCTCGTTCATGGAGCGCCGCGGCGACCTCGTTCACAACACGGCGTCGGTGATCAATCCCGCGGGTGAGGTTGTGACGCGTTATCGCAAGATCTTCCCCTTCTATCCCTATGAAGCCGGCGTTACGCCGGGCAGCGAGGTCTGCGTCTTCGATGTGCCGGGGGTCGGACGCTTCGGCCTTTCGATCTGCTATGACAAATGGTTCCCCGAGACGACGCGCCAGATGTGTTGGCAAGGCGCGGAGGTCATCCTGCAGCCGACCGCGACCGGCACCGTCGACCGGGATGTCGAACTGGCCATCGCGCGCGCCAACGCGGCGATCAACCAGTGCTACTTCGTCGACATCAACGGCGCCAAAGGCCCGTTGGGGACCGGGCGCTCGGTCGTCGTCGCGCCGGAAGGCGAGATCGTGCACGAAGCCGGCGAGACCGAAGAGACCTTGCCGGTGATCCTGGACCTCGAACGGGTCCGCCGTGTGCGCCGCGTCGGTTTCCACGGCCTGGGCCAGGTGATGAAGAGTTTCCGCGACAACCCGGTCGTGCTGCCGGCCGATCAGGCCGCCCGTCCGGTGCCGGCCGAGATGGCGGCGCTGGGTGAA
>JANQGO010000078.1 GCA_028277285.1 Alphaproteobacteria bacterium
CCGGCGCGAATGCCCCGCGTTCCGCTCGACGGTGCTGTCCGTCCGATGCGGGAACGCCGTCTTCGGCTGCCGTCGCGCGTCACAGGCTTTGCCGTCGCGCTTTCCCGATCTTGCGGGCCGAAGCAATGCTGATAATCGTGCCCGCGAGCAGCGCAAGGTCCATGCCCGCGATCGCGAAATCGCCGGCGAGCAGTGTTTTGAGCACATGATCGCCGGTGCTCGTCCAGTTCAGGACAACGGCGCTTGTCCCCAACAATCCCAATATCCAGGCTTGCTCGCCCCAGGCCGCCTTGCCGCGGATCCAGCCGTGCAGAAGCGCCGACACCCAGACCAGATAGAAGACGACTATCTCGAGATAAGGCTTGAGGATGCCCTGCCAGGACCACAAGCCCGGCGCAAAGGCGCGATTGACGACGAAATAGGCCGCTGTCGCGGTCATCAACCCCATCACGCTCCAGACAGCCAGGCTCTCGACAATCCGTACACCCGGCGCCTTGCTGCGCAGATGGACTTTTCGCCGCGTCTCGATCCAGTAAAGAAAACCGGTCGCGATCATGATGCAACCGGCAGACCCGGCAAGGAAATAGAGCCATCGTAGAATCCAATGATCGAAGAAAATCATATGGGCGCCTGAAAGCCATTGCTGCGCGGTATAGGCAACGGTTGTTTGCGGCGTTGTCAGCATCCTGCCGGTGGAGGCGTTGAACAGGATGGGTCTGTCGTGCGTGCTGACCTGATTGGCCAGGGACTTGTGGAGCCACACCACGCCCCCTTGATCATCGGGATGCTCGATGAAGATATCGGCAAGTTTCTCGCCGCCCCAATAAGGTCCCGCCTGCGCCGCCATCTCCTCGATACGCGCGATGCGGCCCGTGTTCGCGGTCCCCGTCGGCACCGTGTCATGGGTACCTTCAAGGTCGTGCCGGATTTCCAGGCGCGGGCGCTCGGAATCCGGATACACGGCGTTCAAGCTCGGCAGGAAGTAGAGGTTGTAGAGGATGATGACGCCTGTCAGCGTGATCATGATATGAAACGGCATCGCCAGAACGCTGGTCAGGTTGTGCAGATCCAGCGATGAGCGCGGCAGTTTTCGTCCTGGCCGGAAAGTAAAGAAATCGACGAAGATCTTTCGGTGGATCACCACGCCAGAAACCATCATGGCCAGCATGAACATGGCGACGACCGCCGAGACCCAACGTCCATAGGGCACCGGGATCAGGCGATAATGCATCGGATAAAGAAACGACCGGGCGGCCGCGGAATCGACCGGCGCCTGGAATTCCATCCTATTCGGATCGAGCAGCAAGGTGCGGCTGCCGCCGCTCTCGGGATAGACATAGATAACGGCCGCCGGGAAATGCTTGCTCGGCATGACGATCCGCATCGACGTTAGATCGTCGCCGACATGTTCCCTGATGACGTCGTAAAGGGCGTCCGGTGAAACCGGTGTCTTGGGCGGGTCAAGCCGCGCTTGCGGCAACATCCACTGATCGATCTCGGCCTTGAAGACACTCAGCGTGCCCATGAAGAACATGACAAACATGATCGATCCCAGGATCACGCCGGCCCAGGTGTGCAGCCATGTCATCGTCGCGCGAAAATCGGAATGCACGTCAACGCTCCGTCGTCTGCGGGAGCGTCATGAATGGCCGCGCGACGGACCCTAGCGTCCGAGGCGCGTATGTCAGCAGCATCGAAACGAAGCCGGCGCCCAGGGTAAGAGACAAGGGCCATAGCAGGACGGCGAATTCCACGCCAGCGCGCTTCACAAGGACGGCGGCCGAAGCGGCGAGACATCCACAACTGAATGAGAGAAGCAGGAACGACCTCGGACGAAGGCCGCTTCGTCGGCCGAACACCGCCTCCTGCGGTTTGCGCTGGACCATGGCGAGCCCGCCGAAAGCCAGGACCGGCAAAAGTAATACGGCAAGCGCATATTCGACGGTCTCGACCATCTCATCCAAACCCGAAGGTCGGATCGCCGCCCAGACGGGAGACCGTCCAAATGCTGACGCCGGTCGCGACGGAGAAGACCGCCCAGAGGCGCCATGCTTTTCGCTCTATGAAGGCCCAGAGCAGCAAAAGAAAGTAGACGAAAAAGCCCGCCAGCATTGTCCACATCAGAGAATGGGCGATCGGCGTCCGGCCAATGGCGGCGCCCACGAACGCCAGGGCCGTAGCCGCGCTGACAACAACCGCATAGTTGAAGAACACACCGAGAAAGACCCGGTGTGTCGCTTTCAACCAGCGCGGTGTGTGCGGTTTCGCTGGCACGGCCACCTGCGCGCCCGCCTCCCTCAAAAGCGGACGGCGACCGAGCCGAAGACCGTCAAAGGCTCCCCGGCATGGGCGATCGCCCGACTGTTGGCGCGGACGATGTATTCCTTGTCGAGCAGGTTGGTGACATTCAGGCTGAAGTCCAGCATCTCCCAGCGGTACCAGGCGCCGGCGTCGAACACGACATAGCCATCGAGCTTCGTGTCGACATCGAACTGCGTGGAGCTTTCGCCGACATAGCGCACGCCACCGCCCATGCGCAGTCCGGACAGGAAGCTCTCCTCGTTGAAGCTGTAGGTCATCCAGAGCCGCCCCTTGTGCCGCGGGACGCCGCCCAGGGGGTCGCCTTCGGACTCCGGATCGTCGAGCCTTTTCGTCACCTCGGTCCTGGTGAAGCTGTAGTTGGCCAGCAGCTCGATCTCTTCGGTAAGCGCGCCGGCGACGTCGACCTCGAAGCCGCGGCTGCGGTTCTCCACCCCCGGCAGATACCTGATCCGGCCGGTCGCGGCGAACAGGTCCGCATCGACGACGGCGACATTCTCCTTGTCGATCTGGAACAGAGATGCGGTGGCCAGCAGGCGATCGCCGAAGAAAGAGGCCTTTGCGCCGACCTCGTACTGCGTCCCCGTCTCGGGATCGAGTATGCCGCCATCCTGGTCGACCGTGCCCAGCGGCTGCGGCACGAAGGACTGGCTGAAGCTGACATAACCCGAAACCTGATCGTCGAAGAGATAGAGCAACCCGGCCCGGCCGGTGAAGGCCTGCTCGTCGAGGCCGGGCGTGTAGACGCCGTCGGTCTCGCTCTCCTGATGGACGATATCGTAGCGGCCGCCGAGCAGCAGCTTCAGCCGCCCCCCTTCCAACAGGGAGAGCTGGTCCTGGACATAGAGGGCGGCCCGCTGCGCGTCCGCCAGGCGCACCTGTTGCGGCTGATCGGCCGGCGGTGTGAAATCCACCTCGACGTCGTCGGACACAAGTACCGCCGGAATGTTCTGGCGATACCGCCGACGTTCGGAGTCCTGGTCGATCAGATCGATACCGAACAGCAGCGTGTGACCGACCGGACCCGTGGCAAAGTCCGCCGTGACGTCGACCACGAACTGCTTCTCGTCGTCCGTCAGCTCCTCGTTCTGATAGCGCAAGGCAAGGGCCGACGCGCCGCCAGCCAGGTCGACCACGCTGCGTGGCCGAATGGACTCGTTCTCGGCATCGGCCCTGTGGAACTGGAACTGATTGCGCAGGCTCCAGACCTCGTTGAAGCGATGAGAGAACTGGTAGCCGGCCACGTAGTCCGCGATCAAACGGCCGTCGAGATCGGGATCGCCGAAGAAGGTATCGGCGGAGACCAGCGCCGAACCATCCGCTGCAAGCGGGATGCCCGCGTCGTAGGGCTGGGTCTCCCGCACGTAGGACAGGTCGACCAGCAGTTCCGTATCGTTGCTCGGCAGCCAAAGAAGGCTTGGCGCGACGGCGACCCGCTCAAGCTCGATCTCGTCGCGGAACGAGCCGCTGTTGGTGTATGCGACATTCGCGCGGTAGAGCAGCGTCGCGGCGTCGGTCAACGCACCGGTCGTGTCGGCCGCCGTGCGGTAGTAGTCGTACATACCGGCATGCTGCTCGATTCTATGGAAGGCCGGTGTCCGCGGCCGCTTGGTGACGTAGTTCACCACGCCGCCCGGCTCCAACGCGCCATAGAGGATCGAGGCCGGTCCCTTCAGCACCTCGACGCGCTCCACATTCGCCAGATCGACCGCGCCGGCCGTCGTGGCACGCAGGCCATTGCGGAACAGGGTCGGAGATTCGAAGCCACGCACGATCGGCAGCACCTCGCTTTGCGCATTGAGCGTGTTGCCGGCCTGCTGCACGCCACTGACGTTCTCGTAGACGTCCTTGAGATTGCGCGCGCCCTGGTCCTCGATCACGTCGCGCGGCACCACCTGGACCGCGGCCGGCGTCTCCAGGATCGGCGTGTCGGTCTTGGTCCCCGTCGCGCTGCGCGTGGCGGCATAGCCCTCGACCGCGCTCCAGGCGGTTTCGGCCCGCCCTTCGACCGTGATGGCCTTCAGGATGACCGCCCCCTCGGCGTCTACCCGCTCCAGCACCACGGTACGATCGCCGGCGAAGCGCCAGATGATGTCGGTACCGGCCAGCAACAGGCGCAAGGCCGTCTCCGCGGTGTAATCGCCCTTGACCGCGCGCCCTTGCAGGCCATCGCTCACCGCGGTGGCAAGGGTCACCTGCAGACCGGCC
>JANQGO010000279.1 GCA_028277285.1 Alphaproteobacteria bacterium
CCGTTTCCTGGCCAATATGAGCCATGAACTGCGGACGCCGTTGAACGCCATCCTGGGCTACACCGAACTGATCACGGACGGCATCTACGGCGAGGTGCCCGAACAGGTGACCAAGGTTGTCGATCGCGTCAGCAAGAACGGCCGCAACCTCCTGGGCCTGATCAACGACGTGCTCGATCTCTCCAAGGTCGAGGCGGGGCAGTTCAAGCTCTCGCTTGATAGTTATGCCATGGGCGAGGTGGTCGAGTCGGTCATCGCATCCGTCGAGCCCTTGGCGCGGGAGAAGGATCTTGATCTCAACTGGTCGGTTCCGCCCGACTTGCCGGTCGGCCATGGCGACAGTCACCGCCTGTCGCAGGTTCTGACCAATCTGGTCGGCAACGCCATCAAGTTCACCGAGGAAGGCGAGATCGCGGTGACGGTCGAGGTCGACGGTGCCGACTTCCTGGTACGGGTACGCGACACTGGACCGGGTATCGACGAGGGTGATCACGAAGCCATCTTCGGTGAGTTTCAGCAGGCCGACAGTTCCAGCACGCGTGAGCAGGGCGGCACCGGTCTGGGCCTCACCATCTCACGGCGCTTCGTCAACATGCACGGCGGCCGGTTGTGGGTTGAATCGGAACTGGGCCGCGGCGCGACGTTCCTGTTCACCGTACCGATTCATGTCGAACAGCAGGAGACCCGTCCATGAGCGGGCGCATTCTGGTTGTCGAAGATCAGGACGACAACAAACAGATCATGCGTGATCTCCTGAGCAGCGCGGGCTACGAGGTGCTGGAGGCGTCGAGCGGCATCGAGGCGATTGCGGTGGCCCAGCGCGAACGCCCGGACCTCATCTTGATGGATATCCAACTTCCCGGCATGGACGGCCACGAAGCCACCCGCCGGCTAAAGGGCGACCCGGACATGATGCATATCCCCATTGTCGCCGTGACCTCCTACGCATTCGACGGCGACCGGCACGAGGCGATCCAGGCGGGCTCCGATGCCTATTTCGCCAAACCGGTGAGTCCGCGCGAGATCCTTGCCAAGGTCGAAAGCCTGGTATCGGCCGGCACGGCATGACGGGGGCGGCGCGCATCCTGATCGCGGACGACAACCCCGCGAACATGGATATCCTGGAGACCCGTCTGGCGGCCCAGGGCTACGACATCCTCCAGGCGCGCGACGGCCAGCAGGCGCTTGACGTGGCGTTGAACGAACGGCCCGACCTGGCGCTGCTCGATATCATGATGCCGAAGATCGACGGCATCGAGCTTTGCCGCCGCCTGAAATCCGACGCGACGCTGCCCTTCATGCCGATCATTCTGGTGACCGCGAAATCGGACCCCGCCGATATCGTCGCCGGCCTTGAAGCCGGCGCCGAGGAATACCTGACAAAGCCGGTCGAGCAGGCGGCGCTCGTGGCGCGGGTCAAGTCGATGCTGCGGGTCAAGGCGCTGCACGACCAGACCCAGGATCAGGCCGAACAGCTGGCGGCCTGGAACCGGGACCTGGAAGCGCGCGTCGAAAAGCAGGTGAACGAGCTCGCGCGGCTGGGCGCGCTGAAGAGCTACTTTTCGCCGCAGGTCTCCGAGCTCATCGTGTCGCCCGGCAACGAGGCGCTGCTGGAAAGCCATCGTCGGGAGATCACCGCCGTGTTCTGCGATCTCCGTGGTTTCACCGCGTTCTCCGAATCAGCGGAGCCGGACGACATCATGGCCGTGCTGCACGACTATCATGACGCCATCGGGCCGCTGATCTTCGCCTATGAGGCGACGCTGGAGCACTTCGCCGGCGATGGGTTGATGGCCTTCTTCAACGATCCCATTCCCTGTGACGATCCGGCCGAGCGCGCCGTGCGCATGGCCGTCGACATGCGCGATGCCATGGCCGGCATCGGCAAGGTATGGGCAGAAAAGGGACACGCGCTCGGCTTCGGCGTCGGCATCGACATGGGGTATGCGACGCTCGGCCAGATCGGTTTCGAGGGCCGCTTCCACTATGGCGCCATCGGTCAGATACCCAATGTCGCGTCGCGGCTGAGCGGGCGCGCCGGCGATGGCGATATCTATATCACCCGCCGGGTCAAAGCGAATGTCGAGGGCATCGCCGAGACCGAGGCCGTCGGCGAACTGGACGTAAGAGGTCTGTCGAAGCCACTACCGGTCTTTAACGTGACGGGGCTGAGGGGCTGAAAGGCAGCCGCTGATAGCGTGGCAACTCTGTGATATCATTGGAGTTCTGATGCCATGGCTCCCGTCGCGGACCGTGGCGGTGGAGCGGGGGAAGATGCGTGGCGTCGCCGACGATCAGTGGCTTCCGGGCAGGCAACGTCATCGGGCGCGGCGTTTCCGTCTACTTTCGTAACTTCGTCGCTTTCGTTCTCGCCACGATCATGATCTTCGCTGTGCCGTTCTTGCTGTCGATCTTCGTGATCGCCGACCTGGGACCGGGGCCGGCCGGCATCCTTTTGATACTAGTCTGGCTCATCGCCTGTTACTGGTTGTCTGCGGTCTTGGTCGGCGGCGTTGCAAGTGACTTTAAAGGCAGCAAGGCAAGTGTCGGTCAGATGTTGCGCGGCATAATGCCGGCTCTGGTTCCAGTTACCGGGGCCGCCGTTCTCGTTAGCCTGATGGTGACCTTCGGCCTGTTCGCGTTCTTGGTCCCCGGCGTCATCCTTTGCGTCGTGTTCTGGGTTGCCGTGCCGGTCGCGGCATTCGAACGCACCAGCGTCTCGGACAGCATGAAACGCAGTCTGCAGCTGACCAAGGGGCATCGTTGGCAGGTTTTCTTTGTCATGGTGCTTTGGTTGCTTGTCAGCATCGTCTTGCTGAGGGTCGTCGGATTCGCTGTCGGCGTGCCATTCGATGCGGAAAACGAAACGGTGGCTGAGGCCAATGCCTGGACCGATGGGCGCCTGGTTATGCAGGCGATCAGCGTGCCGCTGTTCGGCATCGCTGCCTCGATCCTGGCAGTCGGATACCATGATCTGCGCTTCGTCAAGGAGAGCATCGGCGATGAAGAGATAGCGCGCACGTTCGACTGAGTCGATCTGGCGCCCATCAAGGCCTATCCTTCTCGCTGGCGACAAGAGGGGAGGAGACCATGGCCGCAGAGAAGGTGATATCCGCCGACAGCCACGTCCAGGAGCCGCCGGAGCTCTATGGCGAGTGGCTGGACAAGGCGTTCCGCGAGCGCGCGCCCCGGGTCGAGGAGCGGGACGGCCACAAGTACTTCGTTGTCGACGGCAAGAAGCCGCGCCGGATCGATCTGGCCGAGGAACGGGCCGACGAGGACGATCAGAACCGCGAGTTCCGCCAGGACCCGACCGGCGGGCGCGATATCGATTTGAGGCTGCGCGACCAGGCGCGCGACGGCGTCAGCGCCGAGGTGATCTATCCCAACAGTTCGCTGTTTCTCTATAACTCCCGTGATCCCGGCTATCAGTTCGCCGTGGCGCGCGCCTATAACGACTGGGCGATCGAATTGTTCGGTCCGCACAAAGAACGCTTCGCGCCGGTCGCCATCGTGCCGGTCATCGATATCGACCGCGCGGTGAAGGAGGTCGAGCGCGTGGCCGCGCAAGGTTACCGAACGATCAAGATCCCGCTGACCGTCGAAAACCTGCCCTACAACATGCCGGCCTACGAACCCTTCTGGTCGGTGGTCGAGGAAACCGGCGTCGTCTTGAGCCTGCACGCCTTCACCGAAAGCGAAGACTATTACCCCGAAGACTGGGGCGAGGAGGAGGGCCACGGCGGCGCGCTCGCCCATATGGCGATGTCGATGGCGCGTGGCCAGAACCCGGTCGCCCTGCTGATCGCGTCGGGCGCGCTGCAACGCCATCCCGGCATGCGCTTCGTCGTCGTCGAGTGCGGTGCCGGCTGGCTTGCCTGGCTGCTCTATGTCATGGACGAGCAGGTCGACAAAAAACACATGTGGGTCCGGCCCCAGCTAGAGATGCGGCCGAGCGAGTTCTTCCGCCGACAGGGCGCCGTTACGTTCAGCGACGACCCGATCGCGCTGCGCCATCTCGACTATACCGGCGCGGAAGTGCTGCTGTGGGGCAGCGACTATCCGCACGACGAGGGGACGTTCCCGCATAGCCAGGAGGTGATCGCCAGGACCTTCGGCGGCATATCGGCGGAGGACAAACAGAAGATCGTCCACGACAACGCCGCCGCACTTTATGGTTTCGGATAACGCCTAGTTCACGAACACGCACTCGGGCAGGACGGCGGAGACGAGCCAGTTCGGCGCGTCGACGATCTCGGAAATTCTGAGATCGACGCATACCGAACAGAGCACATAAGCCTCTTCCCAGGTCAGGCCGCGTTCGGCGATCAAATGTTGGATCATGTAGCGGATCGCGTTCTGCGCGTTGGCATAGAGATCGGGCCCCTGGGCGCTCGTGACGAAGTGGGGGCCGGTCGCGGTCGCGGGGCTCAACGGGCCGGGTGCGCGCAGTTGGGGTTCGGCGATGTGCATGTCCTTGAGCACATCGAATCGCAGCGTTGCCTTTGACCATGTTTCGATGGCCGTGACGCAGACCTCGCCGTCGCCCTGGGCCGCGTGGGTATCGCCCGCGCTGAACAGCGCACCCTCGACCTGGACCGGCAGATAAAGGGTCGCGCCGGCGGTGAGAAGTTTGTTGTCCATGTTGCCGCCGGTTTCGCGCGGCGGGGTCGTTTTGTGCTGGCCAGGTTCGGCCGGCGCCAACCCCATGACGCCCAGAAAAGGCGCTAGCGGAACCGCGATGTCGTCGCGTTGCGGCATGCGCCCATGGGTTCGGTCGGCGAGGTCCCAGATCTGCAGATAGGTGCCGTCATAGTCCTCGTCGGGCAACAGGCCGCAAGCGGGCTCAATGGCCGTCCAGCCGTAGTCGCGCGCAAGCTCCAGGTCGAGGATATCGATCTTGAGCACATCGCCCGGCGCGGCGTCGTCAACATAAACGGGCCCGGTCAGAGGGTGCCCCTTGAACTCGCCGCCCCCTTCTGCGTCGGCTGAGGTCGACTCCCTGGAAAAGCATCCGTCGCCCGCGTCGCGGGTGTGAAAGGTAGCGCAGTCGCCGGCCTTGATGGCAAGCCGCGGTTCGATGGCGTTGTCCCAGCAGTAATGGACGGTATCGCAATCGAGTTCGAAGCTTTGTGTCATGACGTCCCCAGTGCTTGGCGGCAGCCATTGTCCAGGCTGACCGGCCAGATCTCAAGAAGTCGGGGCGCCCGCGACGATGAAGTCGCCATGGGGAAGGGTTTGATTTAAGGTCCCGCCCGTCCTTGCCTGAGGCTCAAGGGGTAAAGCCATGCACCGCATTCCGTTGATCATGATCGTTTCGACCGACTTTGCCGGTCAGGTGCGCGGCAAAGGTTTTCCGGCGTCCGAGCTTGACACCCGCCTCGACAAAGGCGTCGGCTGGACGTTCACCAACACCATGATCAACTGTTTCGGGCAGATCCCGGCGACGCCATGGGGGCCGCGCGGCGATCTGATCGTCGTGCCGGATACCGCCACCGAGGTTGACGTCGATTTCGGCGACGGCTCGGTCAACGAGCGGTTCTACCTCGGCGACATCCTGACCATGGACCGCCAGCCGTGGGACTGCTGTCCCAGAAATTATCTTCGTCAGACCCTGAAAGACCTCAATGATTTGACCGGCCTCAATCTGGTCGCGGCGTTCGAGCATGAGTTTGTCCACCGCGGCCAGGCCGACCGGTTGGGCGATTCCTATAGCCAAGATGGCGTGCGGCGGATCGGCGAGTTCCCGGAGGCCTTCCTCTATGCGCTTGCCGAGGCGGGCGTCGAACCGGAGACGTTTCTGCCGGAGTTCGCGCCCAAGCAGTTCGAATTCACCGTGAAGCCGGCGGACGCGCTGACCGCCGCAGACCGTGCCGTCATCGTGCGCGAGATCGCGCGCGGGACGGCGTGGCGTTTGGGCGATACGGTCAGCTTCTCACCGGTCGTGACCCGTGGTGCCGCGGGCAACGGCGTTCACCTTCACATGAGCTTTCAGGACGCCGACGGCAGGCCCGCGACCCACGACGCCGACAAGCCGGGCGGGTTGAGCGACACCGCCGGCAGCTTCATTGCCGGCATTCTGGAAGCCTTGCCGGCACTCGTCGCGGTGACGGCGCCGAGCTACATGTCTTATGAGCGCCTGAAGCCGAACTCGTGGAGCTCCTCGGTCACCAATCTTGGTTACCGGGACCGCGAGGCGGCGATCCGTATCTGCCCGGTCTCCGACGTGCCGGGCGCGGATGTCGCCTCCAGTTTTAACTTCGAGTTTCGCGCCGGCGACGCGGCCTCCAGTCCCTACCTCTATTTCGGCTGTCTGGTGCGGGCCGGTATTGACGGCATCAGGCGTCAACTGCCGACGCCCAAACCGACGACATCCGATCCTGCCGGGATGGACGCGGCGGCACGCAAGGACCACGGCATCACCGATCTGCCGACGTCGATGGAGCAGGCGCTCGACCTGCTTGAGCGCCACCCCAAGGCGCAGGAGTTTTTGCCGGGCGAGATGCTGAGTGCCTATCTCATGCACAAGCGCGGCGAACTCAGTATGCTCGAGGGCCTCGACATTGACGAGATCTGCAGGATGTACGCGGAAGCCTACTGAGCCGCCGCTTTCGCTCATGATCTCACGCATCACGGCGCTGTTTCCCCTGTGGGCGGTCATCGCCTGCATCACCGCTTATCTCAGCCCCGACACCTTCGTGCCGCTACGCTGGGCGATCGTGCCGCTGCTCGCTGTCATCATGTTCGGCATGGGGTTGACGCTGACGCCTGCAGACTTTCTTCGGATCGCGGGGCGGCCCCAGGTTGTCGGCCTGGGCATGGCGTTGCAGTTCGCTGTCATGCCGCTCGCGGCCCTTGCCATCGGCGTGGGGTTGGGATTGGAGCCCATGCTGTTGGCTGGCTTTGTCCTGCTCGGCGCCAGCCCAGGCGGCACGGCATCCAATGTTATCTGCTACCTCGCGCGCGGCGACGTCGCGCTCTCCGTGACACTCACGACCGTTTCGACCGTGCTGGCGGTCTTTTTGACGCCGTCCCTGACCTGGCTCTATGTCGGCGCGACCGTCGACGTCGCGGTCGGCGCCATGTTGCTGAGCGTCTTGAAGATCGTTGTCGCGCCGGTCGCGCTGGGCGTCCTCATCAACACGTTCCTTGGCCGTTTTGTGCGTCCGGTCGCGCCGGTATTCCCGCTGATTTCGGTCGCCGCCATCGTGCTGGCGATCGCCGTCGTGGTGGCGTTGAGCGCCGACAGGATCCCCGAGATCGGGCTGCTGATCCTTGTCGGTGTCGTCCTGCACAATCTGGTCGGGCTCGTCGCGGGTTATGGCGGCGGCGTGCTGTTTGGCCAGGACCGCACGACATGCCGGACGCTTTCGATTGAGGTCGGCATGCAGAACTCCGGCCTGGCGTTGGCGCTCGTTACACAGTACTTCAGCGCGGCGGCGGCGCTGCCGGCGGCCGTCTTCAGTATCTGGCACAACCTGTCTGGCGCGGCGCTGGCGTCGTGGTGGTCCAGACGTCCGGCCCATGATACGAAGCCGGATGATGGCGGCTGAACCTTTCTGGCGAACCAAGACCCTGGCCGAGATGACGCCGGAAGAATGGGAGTCGCTCTGCGACGGCTGCGCCAAGTGCTGTCTGGTCAAGCTTGAGGATGAAGACACCGGCGAGATCGATCCAACCGATGTCGCCTGCCGTCTCCTCGACCTCGGCACCTGCCGCTGCGGCGACTATGCCAACCGCAAGCGCAAGGTGCCGGACTGCGTCATCCTGTCGCCGGACAATGTCGGCGAGCTCCGCTGGATGCCGGCGACCTGCGCCTACCGCCTGGTCCACGAGGGCAAGGACCTCTATCCGTGGCACCATTTGGTGTGCGGCGACCGAGACGCCGTTCACAGGGAAGGGGTCTCTATCAAGGGCCGTGTCGTCTCCGAGCGTGATGTCGCCGACGAAGACTTGCCCGACCATGTCATCAATTGGCTGGAGTGATCGTGCGGCCTGCAAAGACTCCTCGGGCCGCGGGCGGTGTCCTGATAGACTGGGCTTCTGGCCTGGGAACGCGGTGACGGAACGCATGGCAACAACGGTTATGATAGACACCATCGTCGGTCCGGTGGCCGTTACCGAGCGCGACGGCGCCATCACCCGCGTCAACTGGTCCGACCCCGAGGAGGGTGAGGAAAGCCCGCTGTTGCGCGAAGCCGTGCGTCAGCTCGACGCCTATTTTGACGGTGATCTCAAGGCCTTCGACCTCCCGCTGGCGCCCGAGGGGGAGGGTTTTCAGCAGTCGGTGTGTCAGGCGATGCTGGCCATCCCCTACGGCGAGACGCGGACCTATGGCGATATCGCGAAAGACCTCGGCACCTATGGCCAGCCGGTCGGCCAGGCCTGCGGCGCCAATTCCATCGCCATCATCATTCCCTGCCACCGCGTTCTCTCAGCGAACGGCCTCGGCGGCTATTCCGGCACCGGCGGTATCGAGACGAAGATCGCCCTGCTGCGCCACGAAGACGCCTATCCCTTCCTGCTTTGAGCTAAAGTAATTTCTTAAGAAGAGTGAATTTATCGTTGTATAGTAGACGATTAGAACACTAATCTCGTTTGTTGTCTCATGTGACTTGGCGCCTCAGACAAGGCAGTCGAGAACATAGCGGTTTTGCCCCGTGTCCGGGTCGGGCTTGGCCTCGACGCCGTGGATCTCGTGCTCAAAACCCGGGAACCTGTTGTCGAAGTCCTGCAGCAGGTTGAGATATTCCAGAATCTTGGCGGTGTGTGCGCTGTCGAAGCGCTCGCCCGGCATGATCACGGGGATGCCAGGCGGATAGGGCACGATACCCACGGCATTGGTGCGGCTCTCCAGCGCGTCGAGCGTCAGGCTCTCCACCTTGCCGGCGACCAGGTAGCGATAGGCGTCGGCCGGCGTCATGACCTGCTCGGGCAAGGTGGCGTAGACATCTTTGATGATCGCGATCGTGTTCCGCGATTTGTAGAAGTCGTGCATCTCCTGACACAGCGCCTTGAAGGAGAGACCGGCGTAGCGCTCAGGCGCTAGATCGACCAGGCCCGGCAGGACCTCGGGCAGCGCGGCGTCGCCGTCGTAGAGTTCCTTCAGGCGGAACAATTCGGCGACCAGCGTGCCCGATTTGCCCTTCGTGATGGCGATCGAGAACAGCATCAGGAAGGAGTAGGTGCCGGTCTTTTCGACGACGATGCCGCGGTGCCACAGGAACCGCGAGACGATCGCCGCGGGAATGCCCCAATCGGCCAGGGAGCCATCGGCGCCGATGCCGGGTGTCAGGATAGTGACCTTGATCGGGTCCAGCATCGCGTAGCCGTCGCCGACACCGTCATAACCGTGCCAGTCGGCGCCGTCGCGGATGTGCCAGAACGCCGGATCGTGCGACAGGTCTCCTTCTTTCGGTTGATCCGCCTGGTTCAAGCTTGCCGACATGTTGGCGAACGGCGATTCCAGAATGCCGTGAGGCTGGAACAGCCGGAACCACCAGCGTTTGCCCGCGCTCTTCTGGTCGGGATCGATCTGATGGTGGATGCGCGCCATCTCGCGCCGGAAGCCGACCGCTTCCTCGATGGTGTCCTGCATCATCACGCGGCCGCCGCCGTGCTGCATCATGCGTGCCGCCACGTCCAGCGAGGCGATGATGCTGTATTGCGGCGAGGTCGAGGTATGCATCATGAAGGCTTCGTTGAACCGTTCGAAGTCGACCTTGTTTTCTTCCGCCACATGGCGGTCGCGCACGTGCACCATGGATGCCTGGGACAGCGCGGCGAGCAGCTTGTGGGTCGATTGCGTCGCGAAGACAACGGGCTCGTCCGGACCGTTCTCGGCATCCTGCATGCCGTAGCGCCCGTCATAGAGCTCGTGGAACCGGGCATAGGCGAACCACGCCTCGTCAAAGTGGACGTTGTCGACGGTGCCCGCCATGGGTCTCATGACGTCGGCGGCGCGATAGCTGATGCCGTCATAGGTCGAGTTGGTGACGACGGCCATGCGCACCGTGTCGGGCCCCTCACCATCGATCAGCGGGCTCGCCGCCATCTTCCGGCGCAGGCTGTCTGCGCTGAACTCCTGGGACGGGATGGGGCCGATAATGCCGTATTGATTGCGCGTCGGCATGAAGTAGACGGGGATCGCCCCGGTCATGATCAGCGCGTGTTCGATCGATTTGTGGCAATTGCGGTCGACGGCGACGACGTTGCCGGCCATCACGCGGCCCTGCCACACGATCTTGTTGGCGGTCGACGTGCCGTTGGTGACAAAGAACGTGCGGTCGGCGCCGAAGGCCTGGGCGGCGTTGCGCTCGCCGTCGCCGACGACGCCGCTATGGGGCAACAGCGAGCCAAGCTCCGGCACCGAGATCGAGAGATCGCTGCGCAGCATGTTCTCGCCGAAAAAGTCGAAGAAACGCCGGCCGGCCGGCGACTTCAGAAAGGCGACGCCGCCCATATGGCCCGGCGTATGCCAAGCGTACTTGTACGCGTCGGCATAGCGCACGAGCTCCTTGAAGAAGGGCGGCAGCAGGGTATCGGCATATGCCGTCAACGCGTGCTGAATGCGGCCGGCCATGAACGCCGGCGTATCCTCGGTCTTCCACAGGAAGTCGACGACGGCCTCCAGAACCGCCAGGGGCAGTTGGTCGACAGCCATGCGTTCGGTCGACAGAAAGATGGGCATTTTCTGGTTGCGCTGCCTGATCGCTGCGATCAGACGTTCGGGCCCCGCTCCCGGCGGCTTGGTCTGGGACGGGATATCCCAGTCCAGAAGCACGCAGCCGATATCCGTGTCGCTGACGCAGCTCGTCCAGCCATCCTCCAACGTGAGCGCGGGCACGACACCGATATCGAGTTTCGACAGTTCGTCGGCAATGGCGCGCAGCGCGCGCCCGACCGTGTTGTTCGCTTCGAACTCGTCATCGATGATCAGAACCTTGAAACCGACATACCAGTCTCTGCTCATGCTGCCTCGCAGTCTTCAGGTCTGTGGGGTTTGCACGTCAAAGCTGGGCTTCCTCGTCGGTATCGACCCAGCTTGGTTTCCTCAGGCGGTGGACGACATAGGGGATCAAGATGATGATCGCCAGCCCGCCGATCAGGAAGGCCTCGTAGAACACGATGGAGACCGTCATGCCTGCCGGCGGCACGAAACCCAATACGATTCCGGCGATACCGGCCAGCGCGCCGACGCCTGCGATCAACCACATGCCGAGGTTGCCGCCCGGCACGCGGTAGGGGCGCGCGACGTCGGGGCGGGAATAGCGCAGCTTGATCGCGGCGACGAACATGATGACGTACATCAAGAGATAAACCTGCGCCGTCAGCGCCGTCAGGATCCAGAACGCCGCCTCGACCGACGGCATGAAGACGAAGACGATGATCGCTACGATCGAGACGACGCTGGCCTGAAGGATCAGAACATTGCGCGGCACGTGGTGTTTGTTGAGCTTCTGATATGTCGGCGGCAGTTCGCCGTCGGCGGCTGTTGCGAACAGGCCTTTCGACGGGCCGATGATCCAGGTGCTGACCGTGGCGATGACGCCGATGGCGATCAGGAACGCGACGATCTCCGTCATCCAGCCAATGCCGAAACCGGTGAACATCACATCGAAGCTCTCGAAGATGCCGGTTACCAGGCCCAGCTTTTCCTTCGGCACCGCAACGGCGATGGCGAGCGAGCCGGCAACCGAGACCGCCAGGATGATGAGGGCGGACAGAAAGATGGCCTTGGGATAGTCGCGCTGCGGGTTCTTGACCTCGCGCGCGTGGACCGCCGACATCTCCATGCCGGCAAAGGCGAGCAGCACGCCGGCGGCCAGGACGATCTGCGACAGGCTGTCGACGGGCGGGATCAGTTCGCTGGCGACAAACGGCAATTCGTTCGCGTGACCGCTGGCAAGCCATGCCACGGCCAGGACGACGAGCAGCACGCCCGGCACCAGTGTTCCGGCAATGACACCCACGGAGCTGATGAGGCCGGAGAGTTTCATGCCGCGGAAGTTCATCAGCGTCAGGCCCCAGGTCGCGATCAGGACGACGGCGAGCGCGAAGTAGCGGTCCGCTTGCCAGTCCGGGATGAAGGTGAAGGCGAGCGCCACGGCGAGAAAGGCCAGGATCGACGGGAAGTAGGGGATGTTGTTGACCCATTGCAGCCACACGGCCAGGAAGCCGTTCGGCGTGCCGAACGCCTCGCGCACCCAGATATAGACGCCGCCGGTTTTGGGCCAGGCGGTCGCCAGCTCGGCGGACACCAGGGCGGTCGGGATGAACATCGCAAAGGCGGCCAGGCAGTAGTAGAAGATCATCGCCCAGCCGTACTCTGCCATGATCGGCAGGTTCTTCAGGCTGACCACGGCCGCCACGTTGATCATCGCAAGCGTGAACGCGGTGAGCGTGCGGCTTGGACCCGATGCTGACTTGTCTGCCATGACCACCCCTGTGCTCTTGCCGGGCGCAGCATAGGGCTTGTTTGCAAAAAGACCACAGGACGGCAAGCGTACGGTGCCGTGGCGACGTGGTCGCCATGCCTTGCGCAGGCCATTGCCCGGGACCGATAGTGTGGCCCATGGCCGCCCGAATCCGTCGGACAACACATCCCGCCCGCGAGCGAGCCCGTGGGCGGTGAAACGAAACGCGCGTCGATCGCGCTTCTGGCCGATCCGTTTCGGCCGTTCTTTCTGGGCGCGGCGTTGTTCGCGCTCGTCGCGATTCCGCTGTGGACATGGATCTACGCGTCGGCGCCCCAGGGTTTGGCGGCCTTCGATGCCTTCGCCTGGCATCGTCACGAAATGCTGTTCGGCTACCTTGCCGCGGTCGTTGGCGGTTTCCTGTTCACGGCCATCCCCAACTGGACCGGCCGACTGCCGCTGCGCGGCGGCGGATTGGGTGCGCTCTTCCTACTCTGGATCGCCGGCCGACTCATGGTGGCGTTCTGGCCACTGACGGTGGTCGCAGCCATCGTCGATTGCGCGTTTCTGGTCACAATCGCCGGCCTTGCGTGGCGCGAGGTCGTTGCCGGGCGCAACTGGCGCAACGCGCCGATCTGTGCCCTGGTCAGCCTTCTCGCGCTCGCCAACATCCTGTCCTGGCTGCCCGCGTACCAAGACTTCGGCTGGCGCCTTGCCATGGCAGTGGCGGCTCTGCTGATCGGTCTCGTCGGCGGACGGGTTACGCCCAGCTTCACGCGCAACTGGCTCGTCAAGCGCGGCGCGACGGCGTTGCCCGTGCCGTTCGGCCTCTACGACAAGATCTGTTTGCTGCTGCTGCTCGTCGCCGTCGCTGCCTGGTCGTTCGCGTCCGACAGTCCGGTTCCCGGCGTGCTGCTCTTGGTCGCCGGCGTTGCGCATCTGGTGCGCTTGGCCCGCTGGCGCGGCTGGCTGACCGTCGCCGAACCGCTCCTGCTCGTCCTGCACATCGGGTATCTGTGGCTTGCCGCCGCCCTGGTGCTGATGGGTTTGGCGGCGTTGGGGGTGGGGGATCAAAGCGCATCGCTCCACGCGCTTGGCGCCGGTGCCATCGGCACCATGACCATGGCGGTCATGGCGCGCGCCGTTCTGGGACACACCGGCCGCGCCTTGGTCGCGAGCCCGGCGATGACGGTCATGTTCGTGGCCGTCGTCTTGTCGGCGCTCGTGCGTGTCCTGGCGCCCATCCTGCCCATGCCCTACGACACGGCGATCACCATGGCCGCGTTGTTGTGGGTCTGCGCTTACGGCCTGTTTACCGCCTGTTTCGGGGCGATGCTTGTGACAGACAGCAAGGCGCCAAATCCGTAAGGACGCCATGCGCCCGGGACGGCGGTTCCACATCTCAAGGCTAGTCAGTAGGATGCGGCGGCGGATTATCCACGATGGCGGTTGTCATCGATCGTCGTCGACTGAGTAATCCCGTGGCCAGACTGACGGCGACTTGATGGAGGCGATCTCATGAAACTGTTTGGCGGTGCATTGCCGAGGTCACGTTGTGATGGCAGATCGATGTGCAGTCGTTTCGCGCTGGTGTCGGCCTTTGCGGCCTCGTTCGGTTTTGCCGGCGACCTTGGGTCGGCGGTCCCGCTCGTGGTCAGCAACGGCAACGACGATGGCGCGGGGTCGCTGCGCGCGGCCTTGGCGGCGGCTGCCGAGCCTGGCGCGCCTGGTCATATCCTGGTCGCGACCGAAGACGACATTGCCGTGACGACGACGTTGACCTACGACGGCGCGGCACCCCTGGCCATATTCGGGAGCGGTCAGAGTGTCACGACCGAGGTCAACACGACCCTGCTTGCCATAAGCAACGGAGCCGATCTGACCGTGAACGGCTTGAACTTCCGGGGGCCCGGCGAGTTCAGCGTCGAGAACCGGGGCGATGAGACGGGAGAGCCCGGCAAGGGGATCTTTGTCAAACTCCGCGACGATCAGACGGGTACGCTGAACCTGACGCTTCAGGACGTCTCGCTGTCGGGCGCCGCCTATCACGGCGTCCATGTCTCCGACTGTGACCTCGGGGATGCCTGTGGCGCGGGCGCTACCGGTGAAGGCGGCGGTTCTCCCGCATCGGTCAGCGTGCACCTGTCGAACGTGACGATTTGGGACGTCGGCAACGGCAAGTTCGATGCCGATGGCATACGGGTCGACGAACGGGGCGACGGGGACATCCATTTTGTGTCGCAGAACTCGACCTTCGAGGGCGTGGGCGCCGACGGCGTCGAGCTGGACGAGGGGCAGGCCGGTGACGTCATCGCGACAGTGACCGGTAACACCTTTGCCGACAATGGCGGTTACTGCGCGCCCGATATCCTCGCCCCCTTCTTGCCGGAGGAGGACGAAGGCGAGTTCGAGGATGGAGAGGTCTCTGCGTCCGACATTCCCGGCGACGTCACGGGGACGCCGGATGACGCGTGTTTCGAGCGCGACGTCGAGCTTTACGACTCCGGTTTCGTGAAGGCGTACGAGATCGAACTCGACCTCGACGACGGCATCGACATCGACGAAGCCGGCGATGGCGACCTGCGGGTTCTGATGATCGCATCGACAATTCGCGGCAATCTGGATGAGGGCTTCGACGTTGGCGAGCAGGATGGTGGCGGGCTGTATGTCTGGGCGTGGCGCACAGACGCTCAGGGCAACACCGACGATGGTTTCAGAGGTGATGAGGAAGGACCGGGCAGCGTCAACGTTTTGCTGTACGACGTGCAATCCGAGGATAACGGTGGATACGGCGCCAGGTTCAGGCAAGAGGACCAGGGTGACATCAGCGTTGTCGTCGATAACACCGAGACCAGCGGAAACGGCGATGGCGACAAGATGGGTTTGCGGGTGCAGCAGTCCGGAACGGGTACGGGAACGCTGACCATGCGCAACGCCACGATCTCGGACGGTATCGACGCCAGGAACGTCGACGTTATCCAGGAGTAGGGGGCCGGCGAGGCCGCCGCGATCAGGTCACCCTACGATCGGGTTGCCGCGATCAAGTCTCTTGGCTGCGCCAACGTTCTCGATGCTCCTGACGCTCTCCCTCAGAGATGAGGTCGTGCAGACGGAACAGGCCTTCGGAGATCAGGTTTCGTGTAATGAACCCTATTGCCTTGACATCGCCACGCGATAGCGCGGCGCTGGTCAGGCGTACGTCTTCGAACAGCGCAGCGGCCTCGGTCGGCCAATCCATGCGCGGCAGAAAGTGGAACCACGTACGTACGGTGCGGTAATAGAGCTCGTCATAGGTGCGCTTGAGCGGTTCGTTGCCAATCAGGCTGCATTTGCAATCATGCAACCTCATGTCGATTCGGGCGAACTCCTGCAGTGCCTGATGATGCCGGATGTCCTGGCATTCACGTTGCAATTCCTCGAGCGAGAGCAGCAGTTCCTTATCGGGCTGCTTCGGATCGAGCACGCCTATGAGCTCGGCCAAATGCATGCGAAACAGCATTGCTTCACGCATATGTTCCAGATCGGCCTCGGTAACCGCGGTCCCGACCCCGTGACGGGTGATCGCAAGTCCTTCGCGTTCAAGGCGCAGCAAGACGGTTCTGATTGGCGTTCGGCTGACGTCGAACTCTTCGGCAAGCGCGTCGACGTTAAGCCGCATCCCGGGCGGATAGTGCAGCAGGGTGATCCGCTCGCGCAGCCGCCGATAGATGGTTTCGGACCGGACGCGCCACGGGCTGCTATCGGTGTCGGCACTCGAGGTATCCGTGATGGTTTTTGAGTTCATGGCGTCCGACATCGCGCATTCCCGTCGCTTGTTCAGCGTGTTCGAACAGACTCACGCTTCCACCAGATTTTGTCAAAGATGTACATATCAACAAGATGTTTCGAGGTTGCAAATGCCGGGTTGAATGCTCGACATCAAAAGAATTCTTTTAACCTAAGGTAATATGGTGATTTTTCGGTTTGAGGCATTGAAGTCCGGAGACTTGGCCTATGGCTTGCGCAACCAAGATGGATGAGATATATATATCTCATCTGTTCGCGAGCGTTACGCTCCGACTGACAGGGAGGAATAAAGGTGGCAGCAGAGACTGCCCTCGCCTTGGAACTGTTGGACCGGTTGGTGGCATTCGAATCGGTCTCGTCCTGCCCCAATCTCGATTTCATTCGCTTTGTTGAGGACTACCTGAGCCAGGAGGGCGTTAGCTCGCACCTCTGCTATGACGAAACAGGCGAGCGCGCCAACCTTCATGCGTTGGTCGGGCCGGCTGTGGACGGTGGCGTGGTCCTCAACGGCCACACGGACGTGGTGCCGGTGGACGGCCAGCGATGGACGTCGGATCCCTTTCGCTTGACCGAGCGCGGCGGACGCCTTTACGGACGCGGCGCTGTGGACATGAAGGGCTTCCTTGCCTGCATGCTGGCGGCGGCGCCACGTTGGAATCAAATGCTGCTCAAGCGCCCGATCCACATTTCCATGTGTTACGACGAAGAAATTGGGGGCTTTGGAGCGCCCGGTCTGATTGAAGACATGGCGCAGACGGTCCCGCGCCCTTCCGTTGCCATCGTCGGAGAACCGACGGAAATGCGCATCGTCACGGGCCACAAGGGCGCCTTTGAGATGCGCACGGAGATCTTCGGGTTGGAAGCGCATGCCTCCGATCCGCGCAAGGGGGCCAATGCGATTTCGTTTGCCGCGCAGCTCATCGGCCACCTGGAGGACCGAGCCCGCACGTTCGCGGCAGCGCCGGATCCGACGAACGGATTCGACCCGTCATTCACGACGATCAGCGTCGGCACCGTTCACGGCGGCACCGCCCGCAATGTCATACCTGGCTATTGCGCGCTGGATTGGGAGCTTCGGTTCATCCCTGGAACGGACGCGGAAGCCGTGATGACTGATATCCACGACTACGTGTCCGGCACGCTGCTTCCCGACCTGAACCGGCAGCATCCCGATGCCCACATCCGCATGCGAACGGAGGCGAAGGTGCCGGCGCTCGACGATCGAAACTCTGACGAAGCCGTCGCGCTTCTGACCGAGATAACGGGGCTCAACAAAACCGACGTCGTGCCCTTCGGCACCGATGCCGGGCATTTCAGCGCTGCCGGCATGTCGACGGTGGTCTTTGGGCCGGGGAGCATCGACCAGGCCCACAAACCAGACGAGTACATCGAGCTGTCGGAACTTGCGCGTTGTATGGCCTTTCTCAACAGATTGGGAGACCGGCTCGCGCAGTGAAGCCCAGATCGACCCCGCATGTTGACCCTAACGGCGAAGCTTTGCATCCGACGCGAGCACCTCGGCAGTTCAAGAGCAACGACCCATCCATAACGAACAAAGGGAGGACCACATCATGAACTTTACGAAACGTAGCTTTCTTACCGGAATCGCACTTGCCGCGATGTTCGTCGTGGGCGCGGCCACGGCGCAGGCAGACACGCTGTTGGAAAAGGCCAAAGCGGGTGAGCCCATTCGGATCGGCTTCGCCAACGAAGTGCCTTGGGCCTATCCGGGTGAGGACAACGCACCTCTCGGCTTTGCCAACGCGCACGCGGTCGGCGTCCTGAATGCCATGGGTATCACCAACATCGAACCGGTGGTGACGGACTGGGGTGGCTTGATCCCCGGCCTTAAAGCCGGTCGCTTCGATGTAATCACCGGCGGTATGTACATCCTCGGCACGCGCTGCGAGAACGTCAACTTCGCCGAGCCCATGGGTGTATTCGGCGATGCCTTTATCGTCGCCCCCGGCAACCCCAAGGGGCTGGAGACCTATCAGGATATCAAGGACGCCGGAGCCGTGATTGTGACGGGCGCCGGCTACAACATCGTCGAGGTGGCGAAGCAGGAAGGAATCGCCGAGGACAACATCATGCAAGTGCCGGGGCCGACGGAAATCCTGGCCGCCGTCAAAGCCGGTCGCGCCGATGCCGGCGGGGTGACCTTCTTCACCGCGCAGAATCTGGCAAACGAGAGTGGCGGCGCGGTGGAAGTCACCGATCCGTCGAAACTACCGGAGTGGACGCTGAACTGGGTCGGGATCGCCTTCCGCCCGAGCGATACGGATTTCTTAAACGCGTTCAACGAGGCGCAGGCCAACTACATAGGCTCCGATGAGATGTTGGCGGCGGTCGGCGAATATGGCTACACGGAGGCTCAGCTTCCCGGTGACGTGACGACCGACTACGCCTGCGCCAACCGCTGACGTGCGCTAGGGCACGCGGCCTCGATAGTGGGCCGAGACAGGCGGCGCTATACGCCGCCTGTCTCCCGACCCTCTGCGATACGAAAACAGGCCGCCCGGCGTCGAGTTCCCTTGCGCACAAGCTGGAATGAGGCCTGATGTCTTACATCGAATTCCTCACCGAGCACGGTTCGCGTCTCCTCAGCGGCGCTATTGTCACCATGGAACAGATGGTGCTGGCGGCAATTCTCGCCGTGGCGATCGCGATCGTGATGGGCCTCATGCGCTTATCTCGAAACATTGCCGTGCGCGCGACGGCCACATGCTACATCGAACTTTTCCGTGGCACCTCGCTTCTGGTCCAGCTCTTTTGGATTTTCTTCGTGCTGCCCCTGTTCGGCATCACGCTTGATAAGTTCACGGCGGGCTTCGTCGCCGTGGGTATGAACGTTGGCGGCTACGGCGCGGAGGTTGTGCGCGGTGCCATCCAGGCAGTGCCGCGCGGTCAATACGAGGCGGCCCTGGCGCTGAACATGACGCCCCTCACGCGGATGCGGCGGATCATCTTTCCGCAGGCGATCCTGATCATGCTGCCGGCGTGGGGCAACCTGATGATTGAGCTACTGAAGGCGACCGCGCTGGTCGCCCTGATCTCGGTCTCCGATTTGATGTTCGAAGCCAGGCAGATCAACGGCTCGACGTTTCTCTCCGTCGAGGCCTTCGGTAGCGCGTTGATCATTTACTATGTCATGGCGCGGGTCTTCATTTCTCCGTCCATGCGCTGGCTCGAGCGATTCGCCGCCCGAAAGATGGGCCGGGCCTGAAGGGGGAACGATGTTCGACTGGCGCTGGGACTTTGTCATTGAGATCCTCCCGCGGCTAGCCGAAGCCACGATAAACACGCTGTTGGCCGCCGGGATCGGATACGGGATAGCCCTCGTGGTGGGGCTCGTTTTCGCCTTGGCGCAGCGTACGCCCTACAAGCCGGTGACGTTTATCGTGCGCGAGATTGTCGACGTTATCCGTTCGACCCCGCTGGTCCTGCAGATCTTTTTCGTCTTCTTCGTGGGCCCGCAGTTCGGTGTTGAGCTGTCACCCTGGACCTCCGGCATGATCGCGATCGGCCTGCACTATGCGGCCTATCTCTCCGAGGTCTATCGCGGTGGGCTGGAGGCTGTGCCGAAAGGGCAGTGGGAGGCCTGCAAGGCTCTCAATCTCAGCACGGGGCGGACCTATTTCGGAGTTATCATCCCCCAGGCCCTGCCAGCCAGTCTCCCCGGCATGGGCAACTACCTCATCGGCATCTTCAAGGACACGCCGATGCTGTCGGTCATCGGGGTCGCCGAGCTCATGCACACCGCGAACGCGCTGGGCTCCGAGACGTACCGTTTCCTGGAGCCCTATACGCTGGTGGGGCTGATTTACCTGATCATCTCCATACCGACAGCCGCGGGATTGCGGGCTTTCGAGACCCGGGTTCGCCGATCCCTGGGCATGAGCAAATAGGACGGGGGAGGGAACGCGTGACTCTTGCCGACACCGTTCGATGGCTCGTTGTTTGGAGCTTCGCGCTCGGGAACGCGATCGCCTTGCCCTGGCACGCTCCGTCGGCTGCCGGTCCGGCTGAGCGTGCCCCCCAGATCGTCGCGGCCGATTCAGAGAGCGTCGACGCCCAAGACACAAGCGCCGGCCAGTTGGATGCGACCGACGCTTACCGCTTGGCGATACTGAAGATGAAGGGCCAGCTCAGCGTCGCCCGTGCGCTGCTGCAGATGCACGCGCCGGGAGCCGCTTACCATATGCAGCAGCCCATGGAGGAGATCTTCCGCAGCGCCGAGCCTGAGTTTACGCAGCGGGACGCGCCGTTCACGGCGGACTTTCTCGAGCAGCTTGAGTTTGCCCTTGAGGGCGACGCGGCGACGACTCTCGCGACCATGGAAGCGGCGTCGAATGCACTCGACGGAAGCTTTGCCCAAACCGGCGCCATGGATGCGGGTTCCGTGCTCGACCTTGTCGAGGCACTGCTCCGCGAGGCCGTCGCAAACTACGCCGAGGCCGTGATCGACAACGAGGTGGTGAACGTGCGGCAATATCAAAACGGCCGAGGCTTGGCGACGGAAGCGGAGGCGCTTGTCCGATACCACACCAGGCTCAAAGGCCGGCGGGGCCACGACGAGTTGCTTAAGGCGGTGGTTCTGATCAGGCAGGCCTGGCCGGGCGTGATCCCGCCAGCCATTGTCTTCGATCCGCCAAGCGTTGCCGGTCGGCTCGAGGAGGCCGTGGCGGCGATGGAGGAACTGCGGTGAGGCAGGGATCGCACCGGCAAGTGGGCGACGTTCAGGGGGGCTCATGACCGATCAAACATACCCGACAAGCCTCGACGCCGACGGACCGATGGTTCGTTTCAGCAACGTCACCAAGCGTTACGGCATGCTCACGGTGCTGGACTCCCTCGATCTCGACGTCAGCGCCAACGAGATGGTGTCGATCATCGGCCCTTCCGGCTCGGGCAAGACGACCGTGCTGCGGATGCTGATGACCTTGGAGGAGATTAACGAAGGCGTCATCTACGTCGACGGCCAACCGTTGACGCACATGGATCGCGGCGGCGCCTTGGTGAAGGCGAACGCGGCTCATCTACGCAAGCAGCGCGGCAATATCGGCATGGTGTTCCAGCACTTCAATCTGTTCCCGCATATGACGGCGCTCCAGAACTGCATGGAAGCGCCGGTTCGGGTGCTGGGCCTCAGCAAGGGTGAGGCCGAAGCGCGGTCGATGGAACTGCTCGGGTTGGTCGGGCTCGCTGACAAGAAGGACCAGCATCCGTCCCGTCTCTCGGGCGGCCAGCAGCAGCGCGTCGCGATCGCTCGCGCGCTGGCCATGAGGCCTAAGGTGATGCTGCTCGACGAGGTGACGTCGGCGCTCGACCCCGAGGTGATCGGCGAGGTGCTGAACGTCATCCGCCAGCTCAACAGCGAACACAACCTGACCATGCTGATGGTGACCCACCAAATGGGGTTCGCGAAGGAAATCTCAGACCGCGTCTGCTTCTTCTATGCGGGCAGCATCGCCGAGCAAGGACCGCCGGAACAAATCTTCGGCGACCCGCAAAACGAACGTACCCGGCAATTCCTGAGTGCGGTGCTCGAGGCAGGATGAACTACCGAAAACCCTTCGACGCTGCCGAATATGCGCGGCGACTTTCCGATGTCAGGCGTCGCATGGACGCGTCTGGTTTCGACCTGATCGTCTGCCAGGACCCGGCGAACATGTGCTGGCTGACCGGGTTCGACGGCTGGTCGTTCTATACGCCGCAGGCCGTCCTGGTGCATCGCGACGACGATGTGCCGATATGGTTCGGTCGCGCTCAGGACGCAAAGTCGGCCCACTTCACCACCGATCTCCCCGCGGAGAACATCATCGGCTACTCCGAGCCGCTGGTTCATCATCCCGTCGATCATCCGTTTGACGAGCTATGCGATTTGATCGTCCGGCGCGGCTGGGGCTCTGCGCGCATCGGGATCGAGCTCGACGCCCATTACTATACGGCGCGCGCGCATCAGCATCTCGTGCGCGGCCTGCCGAACGCCGCCCTGTCGGACAACGCCGGTTTGGTCAACTGGGCGCGGTTGGTGAAGTCGGAAGCGGAGCTGGTGCTGATGCGCGAGGCCGGGCAAATCTGCTCGCGGACCATGAACCGCGCGGTCGCCAAGATAGCGCCTGGCGTTCCGCAGCACGAGGTGATCGCAGAGGTGTACCATGCCCAGATTACCGGCGTGAACGGCAAGCATGGCGACTACACCAGTCTGTGCCCGCTGATCCAGGTCGGTGAAGGCACCAGCACCCCGCACTTGACCTGGACCGACGAGCCCCTGCCGAACGACACCCTGGTAATGATGGAGATCGCCGCGGCGCGCCGGCACTATCACGCTCCGCTCACCCGCACGATCCATCTCGGCAAGCCTAAGCCGGACATTCAAAAACTGGCTTCGGTCATCGTCGAAGGAGTCGACACGGCCCTCGATGCCGCCAGGCCCGGCGCCACCTGCGAGGCGGTGGAAGCGGTTTGGCAAAAGGTGCTGAACCGCAACGGCTACAGGAAGGAGAGCCGTGTCGGCTACTCCATCGGCCTCAACTACCCGCCCGACTGGGGTGAACGCACTGCCAGCTTAAGGCCCGGTGACGAAACCGTGCTTGAGGCCGGCATGTGCTTCCACTTCCAGTCGGGGGTCTGGTTGGACGACTTTGGAGCGGCCGTTTCGGAGCCCTTTGTCGTGACCGACCGTGGTGGCGAGCGGCTTTGCGATACCTCTCGCGAGCTTATCGTGATCGATTGACGGGCCCGATTCGAACACCTTTGACGATGTGGCTGGCAACACCACGATCTCAGACGGTTTCGACGCCCAGAATATCGACCTCATCCAGGAGTAGGGACTGGCAACGGATCGGCGCCGTATGCCATTCGCGATACGTCAGGCCATCGGCCATCGTCGCCGGCTAACGCAGGCTTGAGAGATCGCTATCACCGGGACCGCTGCGGTCTTCTGGTGTTGTCACCAGATTTGGTCGAAGGACGCGAAGTTGCCGGCCGGCTTCTTTTCCCTTGAGAGAAACTTGAGGCGGGCTTCGATGCCGCCGGCCAGCGTTTCGACCAGGTCGAGGCCCTTCAGGAGTTCGCCGGAACTGAAATACGTCAGCAGAGTCTCGGCGAGCTCGTGCTTTTTCTCCGCGATCAACGTTTCGGCGATCTCCAGCATCTTGGCGGTCTCGGCGGCCAGCGCGTTCTCCCTGTTCTCGAACACCGAGGTGACGTCGTCCACGCCGCCATCGGGATCGCAGAGCATCAGGTAGAGAAGCCGCTTGCAGGCCATCACCGCCGAACGGGAACACTCAACCGATTGCGATACGCCGGACGCTTGGAAGTGGCCGCCGTCAACGATGTCGGGATTGATCATGTGCGTCCGCGCTTCTCCCGTGGTCAGATAGCGGTGCAGGCGGAACTCGTCGGGCACGCTGGTCTGTCCGACGAAGACGGGCGAGAAAGGCGCGGCGACGGGACCGATCGGCGCGTGCCAGAGGACGCGGAGTCGATGATCGATTGGCGTGCTCAACGGCACGATCTGGCCGTATCCCGCCGTATCTCCGGTCAAACGCGCGGTCCGGACGGCCCAGGCCATGTCATCGAAGCCGATCTTCTGCGCCCGCGCGCTCCGCGCCGCCATCTCGTCTTCGATCCATCGCACGCCGTCCCAGCGGCCGTTACCATCGCCATAGATCCGGTTGGCGTCGAACGGACCCTCCCCATCATACCAGCCTTGCGTCTTCGCAAAGTCGATGAAGTTCTCGGAGTAACGAAAATCGGGATGGTCGGGTTCGTTCACGGGAATCTGTGAGATGTAACCCGGCCGCGATGCCCGAATACTGGACGGGCCGAGACGTTCCGCCGCCCATAGTCCCTGGCCACCGGCGAACTGGATCATGACCCAGGCCTCATCCGCGTCGGCGATAAGATGCGAATTGCCGCCATAGGTGGACTCGCCGTAGGTGTCGATCGTCTCGGCAATCAAATCGACTCCCTCTCGCGCCGAGTGGGCGCGGCTGATGACCATGCGCGCGAGATCGCTGTAGTTCGGACCGCTTTGGTCCAAGGGCGTCATGTCGATCAGTTCCTGGCGCGACGGCGACCACACGTCGCGCACGGCGACGCCATGCTCGTTCAAGCCACCGTTCACCAGAGGCGCGGGTGCCCCTTTGTAATAGGTGTAATTGACGCAGACGTGCCGGTACGTCTCTTTAGCTTCAGGAATCTCGATCAGCCGGCCCGGCATATCCGCTTCGGCGGTCATGCCGACGGAGAGAGTCTCATTGGCGGTATGGGTCGCACGCGGAACGATGTCGAGCCAATGGCTGGACGGTTCGTCGCCGTAACCGCCCAACCACGCATGGCCATCGCGCGTGTGATTGCTTCCGATGTAAATCGCATAGCTCATGATTTGATTGCTTCTGTTTGTTTTACCGGTGTGACGTCGAGGCTCGGGCGTTCGGTCGGGAAAGGTGAACCTGATCCAGGCAGAGCTACGTTCGATCCGGATGAATTGCAAGCGGGCATGGCGCGCCCGATGTTTGGACCTCTCCCTACATTCCTGTATGACGAAGCCGGACCAACCCTGGGGAACCGATGACCAACCCGGCCCGCCTTCTCTCCGTCGCGCCGATGATGGATTGCACGGACCGCTACGACCGCGGCTTCCTGCGGTGCATCACGGCCAGGACGCTGCTCTATTCGGAGATGGTCGTCGCCGAAGCGGTGCTGCATGGCGACCGTGAACGGCTGCTGGGCTTTTCGCCGATCGAGCATCCGGTGGCGCTCCAGATCGGCGGCAGCGACCCGGCGAAACTCGCCGAGGCCGCGCGTATCGCCGAGGCCATGGGTTATGACGAGGTGAACCTGAATGTCGGCTGCCCGAGCGACCGGGTGCAGGCCGGCCGGTTCGGCGCCTGCCTGATGGCGGAGCCCGATCTGGTCGCACGTTCGGTCGCCGCGATGATCGCGGCCGTGACGATCCCGGTGACCGTCAAGTGCCGGATCGGCATCGACGACATGGATGACGTAGAGACTCTGCCGGCCTTTGTCGACCGGATCGCAGGCGAGGGCTGCTCGAGCTTCACCGTTCATGCGCGCAAGGCGTGGCTGCAGGGGCTAAGCCCGCAGCAGAACCGCGAGATCCCGCCGCTGCGCTACGACGTCGTCTACGCGACCAAGGCGCGTTTCCCGCATCTTGAGATCAACATCAACGGCGGTATCGGCGGGCTCGATGACGCCGAGGCGCATCTGGAGCACGTCGATGGCGTCATGATTGGGAGGGCGGCCTACAACACGCCGTACATCCTGGCCGACGCCGACCGGCGGTTCTTTGGCAGCAAGGCCGCCGCAAAATCAAGGCGCGCCATCGTCGAAGCCTATCTGCCGTTGATCGAGGCGGAGCTGGTCCGCGGCGCGCCGCTGCACCGCATGACCCGCCACATCCTGGGTCTCTATCACGGCGAGCCCGGCGCGCGGTCGTGGCGCCGTCACCTCAGCACCCACGCGGTCAAGCCGGGCGCCGGCCTCGAGGTGGTGTTGGACGCCCTCGACTTTGTAGAGCAGCCGCTTCCGGCCCTTGCGGCGGCGTCAGAGCGCTAGCGCGATCGAAGTCGTCAGCTCAGTCGGGTGTCTGGCAACACGCCTGAAGTTTGTTGCCGTCGAGATCCCTTACATAGGCGCCGTAGTAGTTCTCGTGATAGTGTGGGCGGGGCCCGGGCGCGCCTTCATCGGTGCCGCCTTCGGCCAGGGCCGCGGCATGAAACGCGTCAACCGCGGCGTGGTTCGGCGCCAGAAAGGCGACATGGGTGCCGTTGCCGTGGGTCGCTTCTTCCTGGTTGAACGGACGGCAGATGAAGAGCGTGAAAGGATCGCCTTCGCCCTGATACATGGCGAAACCGTATTCGGCGACCGTCTCGGTCCGCTTGATGCCAAGCGGCGCCAGCGTCTTGTCATAGAACGCGAGCGCGCGGTCCAGATCGTTCGTGCCAAGGGTGATGTGGCTGAGCATCGTGTCCTCCTTGTTTTCTTCGGTGCCGTCTATGGCGCCATCTCGGTCAGGGCGCCGTCCATGGCGCCGATTAGGATATCGGCGTGCTCGCGCTTGAATGCCAGGGGCGGACGGATCTTTATGACGTTGCCCATGATGCCTTCGCGGCCCGCCAAGACACCGAGGTCCTTCATGCGGTTCAGGACCTGCTTCATTTCGTCCGGCGCCGGTTCCTTGGTCTGGCGATCCCTCACCATCTCCACGCCTGCCATCAGGCCGTAACCGCGAACATCGCCGATCAGCGTGTGGCGCTGCATGAGGTCGCGCAGGCCGGCGCGCAGGTGCTCGCCGGTAACCCTGGCGCTTTCCATCAGCTCTTCCCGCTCGATCACGTCCAGCACCGCGTTGCCCGCCGCGCAAGCGACGGGGTTGCCGCCAAACGTGCTGAACAGACCCGTCGCGTCGCCGAAGGCCTTCAGGATTTCGCGTCTGGTGATGACGGCGCCGATCGCCATGCCGTTGCCGATGGGTTTGCCCAAGGTCACGAAATCCGCCTCGATGTCGTGGACATCGAGCCCCCACATATGCGTGCCCGGCCGGCCGAAGCCGAATTGTACCTCGTCGGAAATGATCAGGCCGCCGGCGGCCTTGACCTTCTCCGCGACCATGCGCGGGTAGCC
>JANQGO010000223.1 GCA_028277285.1 Alphaproteobacteria bacterium
AAGATGGAAAGCACACGGTGTCTATGGCCCACCAAATTGTCGTGCGAGGCCATATGCAATTGCCCTGCCCCTTGAGGGAGAGGGCCGGGGTGAGGGGTCCGCGCGTAAGCGCGCAAAAAGATCGTTTTCGTCGACGACACAGCTATCCCCCTCACCCAGGTCCGGCTAGGGCGCTCTCGCGCCCAAGCCTGCGCAACCCTCTCCCTCGCTGGGGAGAGGGGTTCATGCCGATGGGGGACGGATCCTTGTGCACCTTTGGATCGGCCCAGCTATAGTCCGCGTCGCCAGAGCGGATCATGGTTAGGTGGAACCGCTTGACGGTTCCTCCTCACCATGTGAATCCGCTCTCCATCTATGAGTAGAGCAGATTCACCTGGCCTGAAGGAATCGCGAAGCGATCCCATCAAACCAGGATCTGCTCTGAGAAGCGCGGGAGGGACGGGCCATGGCGATGCTCTATATGAGCGGTTGGGAGAACGGCGAGCATTGGAAGGGTCTGATGCGCCAGCACCTGCCCGATGTCGAGTTCCGCATCTACCCGGAGATCGGCGATCCCGCGGACATCGAGATGGCGCTGATCTGGCACGTGGCGCTCGATCAATTGAAGACCTTTCCGAATCTCAAGCTGATCTCCTCGCTCGGCGCCGGCGTCGATCACCTGGTCGGCGAACGCCACCACTTGCCCGATGGCGTGCCCTTGACGCGCCTGGTCGATCCGTCGATGACCAGCCAGATGACCGCGTGGTGCGTCATGGCCGTCTTGAACCACCACCGGCGTTGGGACGACTACCGCGAGTTCCATCGCGAGCGCCGATACGAAGAGATCGATGTCGCGCCGCCGGCAGACGTGACGGTCGGCGTGCTCGGTCTGGGCGAGCTCGGCGGCAGCGTCGCGCGCGCCCTCTTACCCATGGGCTATCAGGTGACCGGCTGGAGCCGGTCACCCAAGGACATCGACGGCGTCCAGTGCTTTCACGGGGCCGCGGAATTGACGGCGTTCCTGGCCGGCTGCGACATCGTGGTCTGCCTGCTGCCGCTGACCGACGAGACCCGGGGCATCCTGAACGCCGAGACCCTTTCCCGGATGAAGCCGGGCGCCTTCATCGTCAACGGCGCGCGGGGCGCCCACATTGTCGAGCCCGACCTGATTGCGGCCATCGACAGCGGCCGGATCGCCGGCGCGACCGTGGACGTACAGGTTCAAGAACCGATGGCGCCCGATCACCCCTTCTGGTTTCATCCGCGAATCCTGACTTTCCCCCATGTCGCGGCACTGACGATCGCCGAGACATGCGCGCCGCAGATCGCCGACAACTACCGGCGCATGAAGGACGGCCGTCCGCTGCTCAATCTGGTCGATATGGATCGCGGCTACTAGCTCGCGGGTTTGTTCAGGCGCCGACGACGGGCACCTGGGAGACGTCGAGGCCGATTTCCTCGTAATAGCGGCGGGCGCCCGGATGCAACGGGATGCCGGCGCCTTCCAGGGCGTTGCGCAGCAGGATCTCCGACGTGACGGGATGGCCTGTGTCCAGCACCTCGCGGCTGTGTTCGTTCCAAAGCGCGCTGGTGATGCCATAGATCAGTTCCTCATCGATGGTCGCCGACACCGCCCATTGGGCGCCGACGCTGAGCGTCGGGATGATGTCGGTGTTGGGGTAGGCGACCGCGGAGAGGGAGAAGAACGGATAGGCGATGACGATCTCGATCGCGCGCTGATCGATGATCGGCAGCAGCGTCGCGACATCGTCGGCGATCAAACGCGACACCGAAACGGTCGGCGCGCCGGCGACGATAAAGAACGCGTCGAGTTCGCCGTCACGCATCAGGCTCATGGCCTGGGGCGACTGCAGATAGATGGCGTCAAAGTCCGCTTCGGAAAGGCCGTAGGCGCTCAGAATAATGCGGGCATCCGCCAGCGTGCCCGAGCCCGGCGCGTCCAGTGACACGCGTTTGCCGGCAAGCTCCTCGACCGAGGTGATACCGGCGTCCTTCCTGACGACGATCTGCACGACCTCGGGATAGAGGTTCGCGATCAGCCGCAAATTCACCAGCGGCTCCTGATCGGAAAAGATGCCGTTGCCGTTATAGGCCCAGAACAAAATGTCGGACTGGGAGAACCCTGATTCGAGCGTGCCCGCGTTGATCGCCTCGACATTGGCGATCGACCCGTCCGTGGCCTGCGCGACCGCCACCAGGCCGGGCACACCGCAACTGCCGCCCTTGCCGCATTCCCGCGACCCCGGCGGTTTGGATATGACGTTGGCGATCACCGCACCGACTGGATAGTAGGTGCCGCCCGTGCTGCCGGTGCCGATGCGGAAGAAGGTGGTGTCCTGGGCGAGAGCCGGCGCCGGCCATGGCGCAAGGACAGCGCCGGCGCCACCGGCCAGAAGGCCTAGGGCCCGGCGGCGAGTGACGTCCTGTTTCGACGCATTGCCCACGTCACAGCGCCTTCGCTCGGAGTTGCGGATCGTGACCGGCGCAAATCGGCACCAAGTCACCATCCCTTGGTACGTAACAATCGTGACAAAGGGAAGGCAGAATCAAAGGCGGGACGGCACTAACGCGCCATCCCGCCTCAGAAAACCGTGAATAAAGTCACATAGAGCAGATCCTGTTTTGATTGGATCGCTTCGCGATTCAGTCAAGGCAGGTGAATCTGCTCTACTCACAGATAGAGAGCGGATTCACATGGTTAGATGGAACCGTCAAACGGTTCCATCTAACCATGATCCGCTCTACGTCGACGTTTGATCTTTTTGTAGACAACTGGCGCGAGTGACAGCAGCGCCAGGCCGACCAGGGCGGCGATCAACTCCGGCGTCAGGACACTGCCCAGCGAGACCTCCTCGGCGCTGTCAAAGATGCTGCCCAACCCAGCGCCGACGGAGGCATAGACCCAGGCGCCTGGGATGATGCCGATCAGGGTCGCCAGCACATAGATGCGCAATGACACACCCATGAACGCGGGCACCAGGTTGACAACGAAGAACGGGAACAGCGGCACCAGCCGGAGCACCAGCATGTAGCTGAGCGCGTTGTCGCGGAAGCCGTCTTCCATCTTCGAGAACCACGGACCCGCCCGCTCGCGCAGCGACTGGCCGATCGCCGTGCGCGCGACCAGGAAAACGCCGGTGGCACCGATGGTCGCGCCGATGACGGCGTAGACGGTGCCGAACCAGATGCCGAACAGGAACCCGCCGGCAATGGTCAGGATCGTCGCGCCGGGCAGCGAGAGCGCCGTCGAGACAGCATAGATCACGACGAACAGCGCGATGGCGGCCACCTGGTTCTGCGCGACAAAGGCCTGCAGTTCGAAACGGTGCTCGCGCAACGCGTCGAGGGTCAGATACTTGTCGAGCCCCAGGGCAAACGCGGTGCCGATGGCCCCGACCAGAACGATGGCGGGAAGCCAGCGTTTGACCAGCCCGCCGATCTTGGCGGTCTGCGATACCGGGCTGACGGTTTCGTGCGTCGTGGTCATTTGAACTTCCTCCGCTGGCCTGGGTCTCAGCCCAGGCGCTGTAGCAGGCGAACGACCTTGCGTGTCCGTTCGGAAAAGAGCTGCGGCGTGTACCAGGCGCCGGCAGCCCGTTTGGAAACCTCCGACAGTGTCGGATAAGGCGCGATCATCGACGCCATGGCGCCGATCTTCATGCCCTGGCCAACCGCCAGGACCCATGGCTGGATCAGCTCGCCGGCATTCAAACCGACGATGGTGGCGCCCAGCACCCGGCCCTTGGCATCGGTCACGACCTTGATGAAGCCGTCGGTCGCGCGCTCTGCCTGGGCGCGGTCGTTCTCGTCGAACGACCAAGTCACCGTGCGCACCTTGTCGCCAAGGCGATCGCGGGCAACCGCCTCGTTCTGGCCGACATGGGCCAGTTCGGGGTCGGTATAGGTGACCCAGGGCACCGCCTTGGTGTCGACCTTGGCCGGCAGGCGGAACAGGATGTTCCGGATGACGATGCCGGCGTGATAACCCGCCATGTGGGTGAACTGATACCCGCCGGCCGCATCACCGATGGCATAGACCCGCTTGTTGGTGGACCGCAGGCGGTCATCGACCTTGATGCCGCGTCGGTCGTAGTCGACGCCGGCCTTCTCCAGATCCAGACCGTCCACGTTGGGCTGACGGCCCGCGGCAACCAACAGATGGCTGCCGGCGATGCGTTCCTCACGATCGCCGTCGGTCAGGGTTACGGCGATGCCGTTGCCGTCCTTGTCGACCCGGGCAATGCCGACGCCCTCACGCAGGTCGATGCCCTCGTCGATCAGACGCTTACGCACGACGGCGACGGCGTCGGGATCGTCCTTGGGCAGGATGGCGCTGCGTTCCAGGATCGTGACACGGGCACCGAGCCGGCGGTGCGCCTGGGCCATCTCGCAGCCGATCGGGCCGCCGCCGATGACGATCAGATGTTCGGGACAACTGGTCTGATCGAAGATCGTCTCGTTGGTGAAGTAGGAGACGTCTTCCAGACCGGGGATCGGCGGCGCGACGGCGCGCGAGCCGGTCGAGACGACGAACCGTTTGGCACGGATCACCTGGTCGCCGACGCTCACCTCGCGCGGACCGGTGAACCGGCCCGCGCCCTGGATGACCTTGACGCCAAGACCCTCGAACCGCTCGACGGAATCGTTCGGTTCGATGGCGGCGATGACGCCGTGGACGTGGTCGTGCACGGCGGCAAAGTCGATCTCGGGCTCATGACCGTTGACGCCGAACCGGCCGCTCTTGCGCACAGCCTGGGCCGCCTTGGCCGCGGCCAACAGGGACTTCGAGGGGACGCAGCCATAGTTCAGGCAATCGCCGCCCATCTTGTGCTTTTCGATCAGCACGACATCGGCGCCCATCTGGCTGGCACCGGCGGCGACCGAAAGGCCGCCCGACCCGGCACCGATGACGCAGATATCCGTCGTAATGGTCTGTGACATGGTTTTCATGATCCCAAGAAAGTGAGTGCCGCGGCCGGTAATCAGCCTTCGACGACGAGTTTGTAGTCAGGCGTGATGTTGAGCGGGCAGGAATAGACGTACTCGCCTTCCGTCAGCTCGATCTCATAGTCCTGGGTGACGCCCTCGTGCAGGCCGCCACCGGAGACCGACGGCAGGAACGGACGGTCGATCACGCTCTCGGAACGCAGGTAGAAGCCGAGCATGTAGGGGACGTCGGTGTTGGTGACGCGGAAGATGTACTTGCCGGGCTTCAGGTGCAGCGTGTTGTCGTCGCTGATGCGTTCGGCCTCGGTCTGGGTGTTGATCTCTTCGCAGTCGGCCTTGGCGGTCGGCATGTAGCCATGGTCGATGCCGCCTTCTGATTCGACGAACTGGCAACCGGTCTGGGTCAGCTCGATGATGGTGACGTCTTCGGCGGCCTGGGCCGAGCCGGCGCTGGCGGCAAGCAGCAGGCCGGCGGAAAAGGCGGTGGTGTGGGCAGCGCGGGAAAGCAGGGACATGGGTAGCTCCATCGGTTTGTGTGTGGTCGGGATATCGGTCTGGCCTTGCCGAAGATGAAATATCGGCTCGATCTCAATTCAATAGCCTGGGGCTATCAAAGGTCATAACGTGGGCTTGATCGCGCCGTTATCGGTGATGCGGTTGGCCGTCTGAATCGCCATGTGAGGCAAACGGACAAGACGGTGGCAACGGAGTGGAACACCCATGGAAATGCATCAGGCCCGCTATTTTCTGGCGGTATGCGAAACGCTCAACTTCACGCGCGCGGCAGAGCAGTGCCACGTCGCCCAGCCGTCGCTGACCAAGGCGATCAAGAAGTTGGAAGATGAACTGGGCGGCGAGCTTTTCCGCCGCGAGCGGGCGCGCACCCACCTGACCGATTTGGGCCGCATGATGAAGCCGCACCTGGAGCAGGTCGTCGAATCAGCCCAGCGCGCGACCAAGGACGCCGTCGCGTTCCGCACCCGCAAAAAGGCTCCCTTGAAGCTGGGCGTCATGTGCACGGTGGGTCCGCGCCGGCTGATCCCCGTCCTGCGGCAGTTGGAAGATGAACTGCCGACCCTCGATCTGAAGCTGCACGAATCATCCGGCGAGGATGTCGTGTCCAGCCTGATGGACGGCGAAATCGATATCGCGGTCGCCGGCCTGGCCGACTACCCCGAGCGCATCGACGCCACGCCGCTGTTTTCCGAGCGCTATGTGGTCGCGGTGCCCAAGGATCACCGTTTCGCCCGCATGAACGCGGTGCCGGTCGCCGAACTCGCCGGCGAACCCTATCTGGAGCGCCTGAACTGCGAGTTCGAGAGTTTCTTCGATGCGCTCGACGGCGATTGGGGCGGCAGCCCGATCATCCGCTACAGCAGCGGGCGCGAAGACTGGATCCAGTCCCTGGTCAAGGCGGGCATGGGCTGTTCGATCATGCCGGAGTCCATGCCGATGATGTCGGATATCACCACCCGGCTGCTGGTCGAACCGGAGGTCACGCGTACGGTCCACATGCTGACCGTGGCCGGGCGGCGCTACACGCCGACGGTCGAGACCTTCACGCGCCTGGCGCGCCGCCACGACTGGGCAAGCGCGGTTTGATGTCTATTCCGCTTGTGCGGGGCATCGCCGACCGTCGTCGGCCTGGAGAATACCGCCGCGCGTCGCGCCGGCTTCGCGGCTGCCGAAGAGAACGCCGTAGCCGGGCGGTAACTCTCGACTGTTGGGCATGGCAAGCCACAGGCGGTAAAGGCGGCGGATTCGGCCGGTCGCCGGGTCGTCGCGGAACGCGCCGCGCGCGTGATAGACAACGTGGTTGTTGAGGAGCTGGATGTCGCCCTTCTTCAGCGCCATCTCGAAACACAGCTCCTCGCCCAGTTCGGCCAGCAGGTCGAGTGCCGCCCATTGTTCGTCGCGCATCGCCGGCACGCCGGGCAGGTTCTGGGCTGCCTCGACATAGGTTCTGGAGTAGTGGCTGGAGAACCGGCCCTGATGGACGCCGAACACCGGCAGCGCATAGGTCGCCTCGACTCCGCCCGCCTCCTCGCCCAGCCGACTGCGCACGATGTCGTCATAGAGCACGGCGGCGAGGTCGGGGCGGCGGCGCACCATCTCGTCATGGATTGCGACAGCGCTGGCGACGCGGCTGGCGCCGCCTTCCGCCGCCTCGCCGGCGCACAACAGGCCGACCACATCGGTGCGGTCGGTGTGCCAGCGCAACAATTGCGTCGACTGCGCACGGGCGCGGGACGACAGAAACGTGCCGCCGTCCTTGTCGACCATCTGGCCGCGCTTGGCGCCGACTTCCGCGCCTTCGTCGCAGATCAGCCCCATCACTTCGCCATGGGCGTTCTGATAGACCGGCGTGCCCAGGTTAAGGCCGATGCCCCAGAACAGGCGGCGCAAGTCGGCATCGTCATAACGTTCGACCGGCACGCCGGTCAGCTTGACGACGCCGCGGCCGTTTTCCAGCTCGTCGGCAGCGCCGGCCAATTCGGAGGCGAGATGGGTGAAGGCAAAGTCGCCACGTTTCAAGTCCTGGAATGCGGCAGGGCGGTTCCGCAGCGCGGTGACCGCGTCGTCCAGTTCACCGAGCGCTGCCGGCGACAATGGGCGAATCCAGGCGCGCTTCTGCAAGAGATCCCGGCCGTGCCATGCGGCCGGTCCGCCGAGTATGCTGGGGTCCGCCATGGCATGAACGATGCCCCCAAATACCCCTCAGGTAAACTGAGTCGCCTTCTTGGCGCTGGACGGTCATGCTGTGGTCTCCTCACGTACCAACCACAAGACGAGACGCCATGACCGACACCTTGACCCAGGCGCCCGGCAAACCGTGCGCGACCTTCCTCGATTTTCCGCTTGCTCTCGACCTCGACAGGCTTGACGCCGACATCGCGATCCTGGGCATTCCCTTTGGCATGCCCTATTCGCCACCGGAGCAGGCGAACGATCAGAGCAGGGCGCCCGATGCGGTGCGCCAGGTCGCCATGGACGTCAGTTACACGCTCAACCACTATGACTGGGACCTCGGCGGCCCGTTGCTGGACAACCGGGACATCAAGGTCGTCGACTGCGGCAACGTGACCGCCGACGCCTATGACGCGGCACTGCACTACAAACGGGCCGAGGCGGCGGCGCGAAAGATCGTCGATGCCGGTGCGGTGGTGGTCACGATCGGCGGCGATCACGGCGTGCCGATCCCGGTGATGCGGGCGCTGGAGAACCATGGCCCCGTCACGCTGGTCCATGTCGACGCCCATCTGGACTGGCGCCATGACGTCAACGGCGTGACCGACGGCTACTCAAGCCCGATCCGGCGGGCCTCGGAAATGGCGTGGTTCGGCGACATCGTGCAGATCGGCATGCGCGGCATCGGCAGCGCGCGCCAGGGCGAGGTCGACGACGCCCGCGCCTATGGCTGCGACATCATCACCGCCTATGAGCTGCACGACATGGGCATGCAGGCGGTGCTCGACCGCATCCCCGACGGCGGCCCCTACTATCTGACCGTCGACGCCGACGGCCTGGACCCGACAATCATGCCCGCGGTCATGGCGCCGACGCCGGGCGGCGTCACCTGGACCCAGATGCACAAGCTGATCCACGGCCTGGTCAAGAAGGGCCGTGTCCTGGGCATGGACATCGTCGAGATCGCGCCGAGCTACGACGTGCGTGACCTCACCCTGGTCTACGCCGAACGGCTGATCTGTAACTTCATCGGCGCGACGGTCAGGTCGGGTTATTACGACTGAGAATGTACGCCCACCCTCACCCTCCCACCGCTTCGCGCCGGGCCCCTCCCTCTCCCGCATGCGGTAGAGGGAATGTGTAGCTGGTACCGCGTGCCCTCGCCCCAGTGGGGATGTGGAGGCTTGGGCGCGTGAGCGCCCTAGACGTAGCTGGGTGAGGGGCGAGCACGCGATGGATGCCAGAAGCTAATCGAGAACGGGCGCGGTAACACCAAGCTCCTTGGCGAGCTTCAGACTGTCGTCCCAGCACAGCCGGTCGATCTGGACCTCGCCGGTCTCAAGCGCCTTCCTGCGGCGCGCGTAGCTGCCTTCGCCGGGGATGCGAATGGCGTCGACACCCGGCGCCTTCTTTGACGCGCGGATCGCCTCCATGCGCGCCGTCACGGCGGCCTTGAACGTCTCGGCATCGCCGAAGATGTTGGGATCGATGGCGATCAGCAGGTGGCCCTTGTGGGCGTCCTTCTTGGTGATGTGGTCCATCCCCATGTCGGCGCCGACCAGGGCGCCTGACAGAAAGTCGATCATCAGCAGCAGGCCGTAACCCTTGCTGCCACCGGGATTGATCGCGCCGATATCGAGTGTGTGGCCGATGCCGGTGCACACCTGGAACGGATCGGTCGTCGGGTTGCCGTCGGCGTCGGTCACCAGGCCTTCGTCCATCGCCGCGTCATAGCGCTGGGAATACCGCACATAGGTCGGCAAGGTAACGCAGGGCGTGAAATCGGTCAGGAACGGATCGCCAGCGGACGGCACGGCGCAGGCGAGCGGGTTGCTGCCGATGATCGGCTGGGTACCGCCGAGCGGATGGACGACCGGCACGTTGTCGTCGGAGAAGATCATGCCGACGAGGTCATGGCGCGCGATGCGTTCGGCGTAAAGGCCTGCCTGGAAGGCGTCATGACTGTGAAACACACCGACGATGGCCGTGCCGGTCGCCTTGGCCTTCTCAACCGCGACGTCGCAGGCCTTCAGAACGGCGATCGGTCCGGGTCCGCGTTTGCCGTCGATCAGCGCATAGCTCGGCCCGTCCTTGGCGACCACCGGCTTGGCGTTGGGATCGGCCTTGCCGGCCATGTACTTCTGGACGTGCGTGTTGATCAGGTGGTTGAAGCCTTGAACGTAGATGCCGCGCAGATCGGATTCCAGATGGATGTCGGCGAGTGTCGCCGCGGTCTCCGCATCGAAACCGACGGCACCCAGGATGTCCTCCATGAATGTGCGCAGTACCTCGATCTTCACCGGACGGCTGGTGGTGTTAAGCATGACATGTCTCCCGCTCCCAGTTCGCAGCTGTGAAACTACTTCGATGCCCTCCTCCAAAAGAACCGCAACATTGGTGCTATTACGTGTATAATTATGAAACATTCGAGATAGAGAACTCAATACGGGAACCGAGGTATGGCGCGCTTCTCCGGTCACATAGGCGACGTCGACTTGCATCTCTTGCGCGTTTTCCGAACGGTCGCGGAATGCGGCGGCGTCAGCGCCGCAGAGGGCGTATTGAACGTCGGGCGGTCCACGATCAGCCGTCAACTGAGCGAGCTCGAGACACGGCTTAACCTTCGCCTGTGCGAGCGCGGGCCCGCGGGATTTCGCCTGACCGAGGAAGGCCGCGTGGTCCTGGAGCGCGCCGGCGATCTTATGGTGTCGATCGAAGGCTTTCGCCGCCACATTCACGAAATCCATCAGGAGATCGCCGGCACGGTCATTGTGGCCGTTGCCGACGCCACCGTGCCGAACCCGAAATTCGATCTGCCTGGCGCCATCGCGCGCCTCCTGAAGAAGGCACCAGGGGTCACCGTCTCGCTTCGCAAGGTGTCACCGGAAAGCATGGAATCGGATCTCATCAACCGACGTTGTCACCTGGGGCTCAAACCCGTTCTCGCGAGCAAGAAGGGGTTCTTTTACCGGCATCTCTATGACGAGCTGGACTTGCTTTACTGCGGTCTGCGTCACCCACTGGGTGCGTCGAAGACCACATGCCCTACGCTGGCAACCGTTAGATCCCAAGACTTCGCAGCGCTTTCCTACGACTCCGGCTTTTCGGCAACGCTTGCCGACCTCAAAGTCCGGCCAAGTGCCTACGCCAACGACCTCGAAGGCCTCGCAACGCTCATCCTGACCGGCCGCTATCTCGGGTTCCTGCCCGAGAGCTACGGCAGCATCTTTACCGATCGCGGCATCATGACGGCGCTGAACGGTTCGCGACTGCGCTACACCATTCCGTTTCAGGCCATCACACTCGCGCATGAAGAAAAGACGATCGCTATCAGCCTGCTCCTGAACTGCCTTGAGCAGGCCGCACCGGAAGTACAGACGCCACACTAGGTCGCGTAGTCCGGTTCCTTCGCGTCAATCAAACGGCGCATGGCGCCGAAGTGCTGCTCACTGTGGCCTTCGCGCGCCTGAACCGCCATCGCCTTGGCGATGTCGTCCGGTATCTGAGCCAGGTCGCCGCCGCCATTCATGGCGAGCACCTGATACATGCAGGCGCGTTCGAGCTGATAGAGATCGACGTACGTGTTCGCGACGTCACGCCCGGCGACCATGGCGCCATGGTTACGCAACATCAAGACCCGCTTGCCGCCCATGGCGTCGGCCATGCGTTGGCCCTCGTCTTCCGAGTTCAACAGGCCGTCATAGACCTCGAAATAGGCGACATCGTCATGGAACTGCGCCGCCTGTTGCGACGAGCAGGTGTCGAGGCGCACATCCTTCTTCATCGACAACGCGGTGATATATGGCGAATGCACGTGCATCAGGCACTTGGCGTCCGGCACGGCCTGGTGAACGGGGTAGTGGATGATCCAACCGGCGACCGTCGGCCGGCTGTCGCCAGAGACCGGTTCGCCGTCCGGGCCGACAGCGGCCAGATTGCTGGCCGTGACCTGGGACCAGTGCATATAGCCCGGCGAGATCAGCATGACGTCGGGATCGTCCGGCGACATCACACTCAAATGGTTCCACGTGCCTTCGTTCAAACCGTCGCGCACCGCCAGACGGTGGGCCGCGGCCAGATCGCGGCGTGCCTCCAACTCACGACTGTTCTGCATCAATGGATCTCCTGTTGGAATACTCAGCGGCCGACCCGCCGGGCCCAGCCCGGCTGATCGCAGATGGCGCCCAGGAACTCCAACATGGTGTGGGCGCCCAGATAGGACGTGATGCCGGTGCCGACATCGAGCTGCGGATTGACCTCGACGAAGTCGAAACCGACGACCTGCATGTGCGCGGCGACCGCGCGCAGAATGTCACGCAGTTCGGCATAGGTCATGCCGTTGGGCTCGGCCGAGACGCAACCCGGGATAAGCGGCATGTCGAACACGTCGACATCGATGGAGACGTAGACCTTCTCGCCCTTCGGCAGCGTGTCGACGAATCCCTGCGGCCCGCGCTTGTAAATCTCGCCCATGGTGACGATCCGGCTGCCGTCGGCCTTGGCGTCGGAGAACTGCTCGGCCGAGCTGCGAAGACTCCTGATGCCGATCTGTGTCAGGCTCAACACATGCGGCATCGGCTTGATGTGGCGAAACGCATGGCCATTGGTGAACCGGAGGTCATGGATGAAGGGCGCATAGTCCATATGGGCGTCGAAATGCAGGACGTGCATGGGCTCGCTGAACGCCCGCACGACCGGATAGGTGATCGCGTGATCGCCGCCGATGATGACGGGCACGGCGCCACGATCGAGGATCGCTTCAACATCGGCAGTGATGAAGTCGAACGTCTTCTCGACATTGGTCGGCAACACGTCGACATCGCCGACATCGACGATCCGCCGGTTCTGCAGTTCCCATGTCAGATAGTGCTTGTCGGTGTTGATGTCGTAGTAACCGCCGGCACCGAAACGCAGCGAATGCTCGCGGATCGAACGCGGCGCGAAGCGGGAGCCCGCCATGAAGGGAGAACCTTCATCGGTCGGCACGCCGAGCACCGCGATGTCGGCATCCAAGGTGGCGATATCGTCGCAGTAGTCGCAGCGCAGAAAAGTCGGGATACCGACAAACGGCTGATTTTGACGGTCCGGCCCGCCCTGCATGTTGATCTGCATGCTGCTCCCCCGTGGCAAGTGTTCCCAAAGACTAGATCGCCCTGCGTTCGAAGGGAAAGCTTTGACTCAGTGAAACGGGTTGTGGTGATCCAGATTTGCCAGGAATGTCCGGTCGGTCAGGCTTTCCAGGAAGGCGATCAAGTCGGCTTTTTGCCCGTCCGTGAGGGCGAACCCGAACACGATCGGCGACGCCAGTGGCGAACGCTCACCGGTGCGGGCGGCTTCACCGCCGGCGGCGTAGTGATCGATGACGGCCTCCAGCGTCGCCAGGGAACCGTCGTGCATGTAGGGCGCGGTCAAGGCGACGTTGCGCAGTGAAGGCGTACGGAACTTGCCCATGTCGTCGGCCAATCCGGTGTGTTCGATCAGCCCCTGATTGCCCTCAGGCAACGCGCCGGCGCCATCCAGATTGTAGAGACCGGTGTTGTGATACTTGGCTTCCGGGATCGCATCGGTCAGGTGCAGGCCGGTATGGCAGTAGCCGCAGCCCAGCGGTTCGCTGTTAAAGAGTTTCTCGCCGCGCTTGGCGGCCTCCGACAAGGCCGCCTCGTCACCGGCGTAGCGGTAGCGGTCGTAGGGCGCATCGGCCGAAACCAAGGTGCGCTCGAACGCGGCGATGGCCAGGCGCACGGTGTCGAAGGCGATCGGATCCGGCGTTTCAGGAAACGCCGCTGCGAACAGTCCGGGATAGACAGGGTCGTTCTTGAGGAAGTCCAGAACGCGGTCCTCGAACCCGGTGATCGCCATCTCCTCGGGATGCTGGCCAAACATCGGTGTCACCATCTGGTCCTCGAGCGACGTCACCGTCAGGTCGGCCCAGGTGAAGACGGTGAGGTAGGCGACGTTCTGGAGCGCCATGGTGGACCGTGGATGGAATTGGCCGGTGACGCCGATCGCGACGGGCCGGCCGTCGGTAAAGGCCATCTGCGGATCGTGGCAGGTCGCGCACGACATATAGCTGGGGCCGGCCAGGTTCAGCTCATAAAACAGCCGCTTGCCCAGCTCGACTTTTTCAACGGTCATCGGGTTGTCGGCCGGCACGGGGGGCGGGTCGAGCCAGTCCGGCAGATCCCAGACATAAGGTTCGGCGCGCACCGAAACTGCCAACAGGGCGGCGACGATAAACGGTGCGACGCGCGCGATCATCATGGTCACGGCGGACCGGCTGCGATCGCCCGGGCCAGCACGTTGCGCGTCACGGTCTCGACCTGGATGTCGCGGGCGATCAGGCCGTTGACCCACTCACAGGTGCCGGCGTTGAACACTTCGCCTTTGCCCCGGGTCATCGTGGCGATCATGCCGGATCCGCGACCCGTTCGGTCGACCGCTTCCGGCGACGACCCGCCATACAGAACGTTGGCGGCGAAGGCGCCGTCGGGATTGCCGATGAAGAACACCGAACCCTCGTGGCCGTGATCGTCTTCGATACAGGTCGCCAGCGACATCGCCAGGACCTCGACGGAGTCCGGCGCGCCGTCCGTGCCTGTCGGATACACCAACCCGTCGCGCATCACATAGTCGAGCCCGTCGACCTCATAGCCGAACACGTGGGATGCCCCGCCCAAAACGTCGCCGTAGTAGACGTCGGCGCCCCGGAAGGCCCAGTGATCGGGCCGATAGACGACGAAACCGCCGGGACCGCGCGGCACGCAATTGCCGAAGTTTGCGTAGCCGCCGCGCAAACCGTTGAGACCGACGGACGTTGCACCTGGGCGGCCCACCAGGGGATCCTCCCACGCGCTGGTCAAGAGATGGGAGTCTTCGGTCTCGCGGATCGGGTCCTCGTCGCGCGCGCGGTACTTGTAGCAGACCTGACGGCGTCCCTCGTCTTCAAGGCGAACCTGCCACAGGAAGTTCCCACCGAAGCGCGCGAGATGGCCACCGGCATCGACATAGGCGTCGATTGCATCGCGCATGGCCCAGCTCCAGTACTCGTCATGACCGACCACGACGACGCAGGCATAACCGTCCAGGATCTCCGGGCGGTAGTGCAGGTCGGTCTGTGTCGCCATGTCGACGGAGAAGCCCTGCCGCTCGGCCCAGCCGCAGAGGTGCCTGTCGTAACTCGCCCAACCGGCGGAGCCGTACTTCTTGCTGAAGCCGTTCGCATAGGCCCAGTCCAGGTGCGGATAGCGCGGCACCGTGTTCAATGCCGGCGTTTCGCGATGGGTCGTGCGCGGCGCGCCCGCCGGCAGCCAGCAGAACCCCCTGCTCCATGGCCGTTGGGTGCTGACCTCCGGTGCGAACTTATCGCCGCCCGGCCCGGTGATGCCGTCGTAGTGGTTGGAGCCGCCCCAGTCGTTATAGGCCAGCCACGTGCTGGTCGCCGCGATCTGCAGGATGTCGCCTCTGGCCCGGGCCGGTTCGGCGCGCAAGGCGAACCAGTGGTCGCTCGACACGGCCTCGGAACCGGCGCTGGCCGTCAATCGGATCCGGTAGCCGCCCGACGGCCAGTCGTCGGGGATCGCCAGTTCGTAGCCGACCGGCCAGTTGCAGCCCTTCACCGAACAATCCGGCGGCGTCTCGCGGAAACGCCCGGAGACCGCCGCGCGATGAACAGGCACCAGAGAGCCGCCATCGCGCAGGATGTCGATCGTTAGTTCCGGTAGCGACGTGTTGAGATGAAGGTGGAGCGTCTCGCCCGCCTGATAGCTCAGACGATCTGTGTAGCCCCAGACCTGGGCGACCTGCGGATCGTTGCTGGCGCTTTCGTAGACGTTCGCCAAGCTGCGATTTGCAAGTGGTCCGCCGACCCGCGTCTCTTGCGCTTCGTTTGTCGCCATGTTTGCCCCGACGTCATTACCCGCGACCGAGATAAAATGTTCGCACAACAGCAGGCATAAGGCTCGCATAGAAGCAAAGAAAGACGACAAGACCGGCGACGCTGAGCCGCAGTGTCTTGTGTCGGATCCCATCGACCGCCGCCGCGGCAGCGAAACTAACGATGGGCAGCAGCGCCAGATAGTATCGGCTTTGTGCGGCGCTCAGATGAAGCCGCTCGACGTGCAGATCGTAAGCAAAGGCCAGGTGAATCGGAAGCACGACGATCAAGGCGACAAGCGCCGACCCGGCGATCCAGAAGGAAGAACGCGACAGGCTGAACCAGAAGGCGAGAACGCAAAGCCCGATCAGAAGTAAGAGGTGCGTATGCTCAAGCGCATCGGCGGGTTCATAGGCCGACCATGTCGTCCCCAGAGCCTCGACAAACCACACGGCATAGCGCCAAAAGCTCCATGGTTCCTTGCCCGCGATCTGAGCGGAATGGGACGACAGGTCAACCGGGATCACCGCCCCGAACTGAATGAGATTTGCCAGATAAGGCGCCATCCCGACGAGGCCGAACGTCGCGACGATGAGGATGTGGCGCAGCCACCGGCGGCGATAACCGGGCCAGTCGCGCAGGGCGACAACGTGGACACCAAGCAGGAAGATTCCGACCAGCAGCCCGGCGTTGAGCTTTGTCAGCGCAGCGACAACAAACGCCAGACCGGCAAGCACAGCCGTTCCGTACCCCGGCCCGCGATCGAGCAGTCTTAGTGACGCCAGCAGAGCCAAGGCGCCGGCGACCAGCGACATCACATCGTTGCCGACGGAGCTCGCGACAACGCTTGCCATTGGGCACAAAGCCATTAGCGACGCACCGGCAAGGATACCCGCATCCGTCGTCAAGCGGTTCATCAAAGCGATAACGACCAGGAGAATGGCCGTCGCGCCCAGCGTGACGCTGAGAAAACGAACGACGACGATGTCGGTGCGGTCAATGGGATCGCCGACGAGTACCGAAGCCAGGAGATAGAACGCCGGGGGATGGCTCAGGTAGTTCCGCTGATCGCCCCACTCATCGAGATCCTCGGCATTGAGAAGGTTGAAATGATCCTGCTGCGCGATGAGCACTGGATCGTCGCGCATCGCCTTGATGTAGGACAGATGCGCGAGCTCATCGAACTCGGTCGGAAAAGGCGTGTTCACCGCGAAGAGTACAGCGCCGAACAGATAGACCACGAGGAGGATCGAAGCGCCGAGCCACGTTGACTGACGCCCGTCAATAGTTGTATCCATATGGCCAGATACAACTACGTTCTCACCAATGTCTACTGCTTATGATAAGTTGTTTTGCTACTTGTGATAATCATGCATGAAGTGTGTCATTGGTCACACATGCTAGATACGCGCCATGTCAGATCCGGTTTCTCTCTTAATTATTCGTTAACGGCAGACGACCTCGCCATGATCTCTAACCTTTAGTTGATCTAAATCGACGTCAGCTCTAACGGATCGTCGCTTATTGAGACGCCATTACGAAGCCCGGATTTGTCGGGTCAGGTCGGCTGATCGGCCTGCGTGCCAAGCGGTGGTCCAGGAAGGCATAAACCCCTCTGGGGTTTTGTTTTTTATCCCCACCCACAAGCACGTGATCGCCGATTGATCCTGCCTGGGTGGGCGTGTACAAACCCCCTTTAGTTTCATGGTCAAGTGCGCGTGCGGCTCGTCGGGCCGCCTCCTGTGAGCACGATGGAGCCCTGCCTTGTCGTCAACGTTTGACACCGTTGCCCAGATCATTTCTGAAACCTGCGATCTGCCGCTCGAAGACATCACGCCCGAGAGCCATGCGATCGACGATCTGGAAATTGATTCCCTTGATTTTCTCGACGTGGCCTTCGCGATTGATAAAGCCTTCGGCATCAAGCTGCCGCTTGAGCAGTGGACCGAGGAGGTCAACGAAGGGAACACCCCTGCCGAGGAGTACTTTGTGCTCGGCAATCTGTGCCGCCACATCGACGAGTTCGTCGCGGCGAAACCGGCCTGAGGCCGTCGATATCCGTTGGCGGGCTGCACCGCCCGGTCGGTGACTAGCGAAAGGCGTCATGCGGCTCGAATTTTTCGACATGATCGATCGCGTCACGGCCTATGATGCGGGCTCGAAGACGTTATCGGCGACATCGACCGTACCGATGGAAAGCCCGGTGTTCGAGGGCCACTTTCCCGGTTATCCGCTTGTCCCCGGCGTGCTTCTGACCGAAACCATGGCGCAGGCGTCGGGGTATCTCATACTGGCACTTAACGGGTTCACAAAAATGCCGTTCCTGATGGCGGTCGACAGCGCGCGGTTTCGCACCTTCGTTGAGCCCGGCGCGACGCTCGAGACGTCGGCTGAGTTCGACATCGAAGGCTCCGGCTACGCCTCGACCCGTGCCAGTATCAAGAGCGACGGCAAGGCGATCTGTAATGGTGAGTTACGGTTTCGCATCATGCCGTTTCCCGCCGAACTGGGCGATCTGATGAACGAGCGGTCTCGCGCGATCGGGTTGGATCTCCTGACCGATGGAGGCCATGCGTGACGCAGGCAAAACGAAAGGTTGCGATCACAGGCATCGGCCTGGTGTCGAGCCTGGGCGAAGGGCTCGAGCCGCATCTGGCGGCGCTTGACGGCAGTGTCGCGCCCCATGTCGACACGGAAGGGTTCGCGCCCTACCCCATCCATCCGATGGTGGATCTCGACCTCTCGCAACAGATCCCCAAGCGAAGCGATCAGCGCCAGATGGAAGCCTGGCAACGGCTGGGCGTCTACGCCGCCGGCCTGGCGCTGGATTCAGCCGGCCTGAAAGACGACGAAGCGGCCAAAGACGTGCTGGAGGTCCTGGTCGCCGCCGGCGGCGGCGAGCGCGATCACGAGGTCGACGCGGCGATCGCGACCGGCATCCGCACCGTCGATGACAAGGCGGCTTATCTCAACGAGCACCTGATGAACGATCTGCGCCCGACCATGTTCCTGGCGCAGCTCTCGAACCTCTTGGCCGGCAACATCTCGATCGTGCACAGCGTCACCGGCGGATCCCGGACCTTCATGGGCGAAGAGCAGGCCGGCGTCGATGCCATGCGCGACGCGGTCGACCGCATCGCCTATGGCCAGTGCGACGCCATCCTGGTCGGCGGCGCTTACAACGCCAGCCGCCGCGACATGCTGCTGTTGCTGGAATTCGCCGGCTATGTCCACAAAGGTGCGTTCGAGCCTGTGTTTTCCAACGCCCGGGAAGGCATGATCATGGGCAGTGTCGGCGCCTTCGTGGTGCTGGAGGCAGACGATACCGCCAAGGCGCGCGGTGCTGATGTCATGGCGGAGTTTGCCGGTGTCGCCTCCGGCTGGGCGCGGCGCGAGCCGGGCGAGGTGAAGGCCACCCTGGACGACCTGATCGCCTCGCTTGGACCCTATGGCGGCGAGACACGGGTGATCTCCGCGGCCAGCGGTGTCGCGCCGTGGTCGGCCGAAGAACGCGCGGCGATCGCCTCGGTCTTGCCGGACGCCGACATCACCGCAGTCGGCGATCTTGTCGGCCATGGTCTCGAGGCGGCCTTTCCGGCAGGGGTTGCCTTGGCAGCCGCGCTTGTCGGTGCCGGTAAGAGCACCGACGTGCTGGTTACCGGCGCGGCCCACTGGCGCGGCGAAGGCGCCGCGCGCATTCTGGCACCTGGTAAAGGAGACGCGACATGACGGACGGCACGACGCGCGATCACCTGGGAAGGCCGGTGGTCGCGGTTACCGGTTTCGGCATCATTACCTCGCTCGGCCAGGGCAAGGACGACAACTGGCGCGAGCTGACCGCCGGCACCTCCGGCGTCCATGCGATCACGCGCTTCCCGACCGAGGGGCTTAAGACGACGATCGGTGCGACGGTCGACTACGCGATCGAAGCGCCCTTCACCTCGCCGGAACTCTCCGAACGCCTGGCCGCCATCGCTGCAGAAGAAGCGATTGCGCAAAGCGGCATCGGCTCTAAGGGCGATTTCCCCGGCCCCCTTGTCATGGCGGTCCCGCCCTTGGAGCTGGAGTGGCCGCAGCGGATCGGCCTGGCCGAGGAATCGGGATTGGAGACCGTCGTCTACAACGATCTGTTGGCGACCGCGGCCAAGCACGAGCACAAGAACTATCACGAGCTTTTCCTGTTCGCCGGTGTTGCCGCGCGCACGGCCGATAGGTTCGGCACAAAAGGCGCGCCGATCTCGCTGTCGACCGCCTGCTCGTCCGGCGCAACGGCGATCCAGATTGCGGTCGAGGAGATCCGTCGCGGCAAGACCCAGGCAGCGCTTGCGATCGGCACCGACGGCTCCGTCCAGGTCGAGGCACTGGTACGCTTCTCCCTGCTGTCGGCCCTTTCGGTGCGCAACGATCCGCCGGAAGAGGCGGCCCGGCCGTTCTGCAAGGATCGCGACGGCTTCGTCATGGGCGAAGGCGCCGGCGCGCTGGTGCTCGAGGACTATGACCATGCCAAGGCCCGCGGCGCCGAGATCCTGGCCATCGTCAGCGGCTGCGGCGAAAAGGGCGACGGTTTCCACCGGACCCGCTCCAGCCCGGATGGGCGCCCGGCGATGCGCGCCATGCAGATCGCCGTCGACGATGCCGGCCTGTCGCCGGACGATATCGACTACATCAACGCGCACGGCACCTCGACGCCGGAGAACGACAAGATGGAGTGCAAGAGCTGCATGGAGGTCTTCGGCGACCGCATGAAGCAGCTCCCGATCTCGTCGAACAAGTCGATGGTCGGCCATACGCTGACGGCGGCCGGCGCCGTTGAGGGCGTGTTCTCGCTGATGACCATCCTGGAGCAGCGGCTGCCGCCGACCATCAACCACGTGACGCCCGATCCGGCCATCGAACTCGACGTGGTGCCGAACACCGCGCGCGACGCCAAGGTGGAACGCGTGCTGTCGAACTCCTTCGGCTTCGGCGGCCAGAACACCTGTCTGGTGTTCGCGGCGGAGCCTCAATGACGGCGGACGCCAAGCGCGTTCTCGTTACCGGCGGCGGCAAGGGGCTTGGCGCGGCGATCGTCTCCGCGGTCGCGGCACAAGGCTTCGACGTCGACTTCACCTACCGGTCATCGGCCGACGAGGCCGCCGAGCGGGTCAAGGCCTTGCAGGCGGCGCACCCGGAGCGCGCGTTCACATCGATCCAGGTCGACCTCTCCGATCAGGCCGCCGTCGAGACGTTCGCCGACAGCCTGGCCGAGAACCCGCCCTATGGCTTCGTCCACAACGCCGGCCAGTCCTATGACGCGCTGACCGCCATGATGGCCCAGGACAAGGCCGAGGCCGCCATGCAGATCAACTTCTGGTCGTTCACGCGTCTCGCCAAGGCGGTAAGCCGCGGCATGATGCGCGCCAGGGCTGGCCGCATCGTCGGCATCGGTTCGGTCGCGGCGCTACGCGGCAGTGCCGGCAACGCCGCCTATGCCGCGTCCAAAGGCGCGCTGATATCCTATTGCCGGGTGCTGGCGGTCGAGACCGCCAAACGTGGTGTCACGGTCAACGTGTTGGCGCCCGGTTTCGTTGACACCGCCATGATGGCCCCCTATGCGGACTACCGGGAGCGGATGGAAGAGCAGATCCCGGTCGGCCGGTTTGCCCAGGCCGAAGAAGTGGCGGCACTCGCCGCATTTCTGATGGGCGAACAGGCGGCCTATATCACCGGCGCCGTGCTGCCGGTCGATGGCGGGCTGACGGCGCATCTGGGCATTCACCGCTAACGCGATCTGACGGTATCCGGTTTTGCGCCGGCGCACCGTACCGGAAAGGACTCAAACGCGACAATGCGCGCACTGGTACTGCATGGCGACCGCGATGTCCGCCTGGAAGACGTGGACCCGCCCGCCGATCCGGCGGCGGACGAAATCCAGGTCCAGGTCCGCGCCATAGCGCTGAATTACCTGGATGTCTGGGGTTATCGCGGCATGGCGTTCGCCAAACGCAAGCTGCCGCTGATCATCGGGGTCGAGGCCGCCGGCGAGGTCATCGCCTGCGGCAAGGCGACGACACGGTTCAAGCCCGGCCAGTTGGTCACCATGTACGGCGCCAATACCTGCGGTGTCTGCCGCGCCTGCAAGGAGGGCCGCACAGGTTGTC
>JANQGO010000303.1 GCA_028277285.1 Alphaproteobacteria bacterium
CGCGCCCAACAGCGGCAGCGTTCGGTCCCAGTAGGGCCCGATCATGACGCGCAGATCGCTCTCGATGGCTTGCGCGCGGTAGACGGCCTGAAGGCTGAACGGCCGCAGCGCCGCGAGGTCGGCGCGCGCGTCCATGGACTGCTCCAGGACCCTATAGGCCGGCAACACGTTCCGCAGATAAAGAGCATAATCCACGCGGGTCACGTCGCCTCTGATCATGTCGGCGACGACGCCGGTTCGCTCGGCCTCGCGGTGCAGCTCATGGGTGTGGTGGTTCAGGACATCCGCCAGACCACCCGCCGTGGCCTGTGCAGCGACCGTACCCGCGCTCTTCATCTGCTCGACCACAACGCCACCGCGGCGCCTCCCAACATACCCATCACGCTGTCTTGCCGAAGCCTACAACGCCTGTGTCCTGCTTAACACCATGCATCAGGTCGGCCGTTGTTTGCCCAGGCTTCTCGGATTCATCCGTCACGATGACACCTCCAAGCAATGCTGTCGTAACGGACCGTGACCTACTCTTCGACGATGATGGCCGTTTCCTGCTCGAACGGACCACCGAGCGACGGATAGTCGGAGAGCATGTCGGCGCCGCCCAGAGGCTGGTTTTGACCCTGATGACAGGTCGCGCAGTTGATCTTCGGCACGTCGCCGAGCGGACCAAGCCGGTGCGGCGGGAACTCCGACGTAAGCGGCTCCAGATAGTCCAGGTTGAGCTCGCTGATCATGCGCAGGCCATACCAGGCGATCGGCCGGTTGGGCGTGCTCTCGCTCCACGACGCGAACGAGCGCGTGTTGTGGCAATAGGTGCAGTTGACACCCAGCGCCTGGGACATGTGCACCATCAGGGCGTAGGTTTGCTCGGTCTCCTGGATCGAGACGTCAAAGCCTTCCGGCAGCATGGTCGGCGCCTCGACACGGATGTTGTCGTCGCCAAGGACAAGCGGCGAGAACGGGTCATACGGCAGCGAGGTCAGCCCGACAGACGGTTCCGCGGCGTTCTGACCGCCCCGGTAGCCGGCCATGCCGGTGGCTTGCGCCGGATCCTCCGGTATGAACCAGATTTCCGCCGGCACGGGCTCGCCCCGATGGCAGGTGTAGCAGGTGACACCGGCCGGCGAGACGTGATCGGCCCAGTTCATGTTGATGCTCTGGTTCATCTCGATCATGCGCCGCGACACGATCTTCGTATAGATGTCGTCAGAGGCGAAGCTGTCATCGGTATGACAGTAGCCGCAGCCTTCCTCCGGCGAGACCCATTCGGTCATGGCCGTCATGATGCGAAGAAACTCTTCCTCGTTCAGATCGCCCAACACCTGCACGTTCTCATAGATCTCGGAGACCGGCGTCCCGCCAGGTGTCGCCGGCGGCAGCGGCTCGGGGATCTCGTTCATGACCTGCTGCTGGGCCCATTCCCGCGCGTTGTCGATCTGGCCCATGGCGGTACCGCGATAGCCGTCCTGCTGGGCGACGACGGGCGGCCTGTCCCAGTCGCCCAGGAACACGCCGCCCACGTTGATCAGGACGAGAACGCCGCCCAGAACCAGGGAGAGAAGGAAGACGATTTTCATTGCGTCGCTCCCTCAACGGTTGCCGGATCGATCATGCCCGGCGCGATCTCCGGATAACCGGGCGCGACGTGGTGCTTGACCGCCCACAGGTACCAGTTGTCGACCACGGTGCCGGTCAACAGGATTCCGATGCCGCCGGT
>JANQGO010000323.1 GCA_028277285.1 Alphaproteobacteria bacterium
GAGCTCCAGCTTGGCGTTGCGGCTGTGCTGGTAGGCAAGCCGGTCGAGCAGTTCGGCGAACGCCCTCATTCGGCGTCGTCCTCGTAACCGACCAGCGCGAGTGCCTTGGCCTCGAACCCGCGCTCGGTCGCGGCGTGGACGAGGGCCTCTTCCGCCCCGTGCGTGACCCAGACATGCGGCGCGCCGACATCGTCCAGGGTCGTGTTGAGCTCGTCCCAATCGGCGTGATCGGAGATAACCAGCGGCAGTTCAACCGCCCGCTGACGGGCCCTGGCGCGCACCCGCATCCAACCCGAGGCGAAAACGGTGACCGGATCGGGCAGGCGGCGCGACCAACGTTCGTTCAGCGTCGAGGGCGGCGCGACAACAATCTCGCCCGCCATCTCCTTCTTCTCGGTCTCCATCACCAGGCGCAGTTCGCCGAGATCCACGCCAAAGCGCGTGTAGATCCTGTTGATGCCTTCCAGCACGCCGTGAATATAGATCGGCCGGTCGTAACCGAGTTCCCGGAGCCTGACGATGATGCGCTGCGCCTTGCCGAGCGTATAGGCGCCGACCAGATGGGCGCGCTCGGGGAAGGTCGCTTGAGAGGCCAGCAGCTTGCCCAGTTCCTCACCGTCATCGGGATGTTTGAAGACCGGCAGGCCGAACGTCGCCTCGGTGATGAAGAGGTCGCACGGCTCGACCTCGAAGCGCGCGCAGGTCGGGTCGTGACGGCGTTTGTAATCGCCGGAAACGATGATCCGCTCGCCGTTATGCTCGAGCACCGCTTGCGCGCTGCCCAGCACGTGGCCCGCCGGGATCAGACGGACGGTGACATCGCCAACCGTGACGGCGTCGCCATAGGCGAGAGCCTGACGGCCCGGCGTGTCCTCTTCCTCGTAGCGCGCGGCCATGATTGCGAGCGTCTCCGCCGTCGCCAGCACCTTGCCGTGGCCGGCCCTCGCGTGGTCGGCGTGGCCGTGGGTGATGACGGCGCGCTCGACGGCCCGGGTCGGATCGACATAGAAGTCGCCCGGCGCGCAATAGAGGCCACCCGGGACGGGCCTCAGCCAGGTCGGCGCCGTACCGGCCATGTGTGTTCCCCTTTTGTCGCCAAGCGCTATGATGCCCATATGGCGCTTGTTTCCGCAACATCCAGGCCCCCGGCCATTCTGCCCTCGGGCTTTACCGGCTGGTTCGAGTCAAAGGGCTGGGCGCCCCATGCCCATCAGCTTCAGATGGTCGAGGCGGTCGCCGGCGGCCACTCGTGTCTGCTGATCGCGCCGACTGGTGGCGGCAAGACGCTGGCCGGCTTCCTGCCCAGCCTGATCGATCTGGCCGGTGGCGCGGCCGGCGAGGGACTACACACGCTCTACGTCTCGCCCTTGAAGGCGCTGACGGTCGACGTCAAACGCAACCTCGAAACACCGGTTGCCGACATGGGCCTGCCGATCCGGCTCGAGGCGCGCACCGGCGACACGCCATCCTCGCGCCGCCAGCGCCAACGGCGCGATCCCCCGGATATCCTGCTGACGACGCCGGAATCGCTCGCCCTGCTGATTTCCTATGAGGACGCGCCCCGCCTGTTCGGCAACCTGCGTTTTGTCGTCATCGACGAACTCCATGCGCTCGCCGGCACCAAACGCGGGGACCAGTTGGCGCTCGGGCTCTCCCGGCTTGCGGCGCTGTCGCCGGGTCACCGGCGCGTCGGGTTGTCGGCTACCGTCGCCGAACCGCAGAAGCTCGAGGGCTACCTGGGTTCGGGCGACAAGGTGAAGCGCATTCAGGTCTCCGGCGGCGCCAAGCCCGATATCGGCATCCTGGTTTCCGGCGCGCGGGTGCCGTGGGCCGGCCATACGGCGCGCCATGCCTTCCCTGAGATCTACGAGATCCTGAAGAGCGTTGAGACGGCGCTGATCTTCGTCAACACGCGCAGTCAGGCCGAGATCATCTTCCAGGAGCTCTGGCGCCTGAACGATGACAACCTGCCGATCGCTCTCCATCACGGCTCGCTCTCGGTCGAGAACCGCCGCAAGGTCGAGGCGGCGATGACGCGTGGTACGTTGCGGGCCGTGGTCTGCACGTCGACGCTTGATCTGGGCGTCGACTGGGGATCGGTCGATCTTGTCATCCAGGTCGGCGCGCCAAAAGGCATTTCGCGCATGCTGCAGCGTATCGGCCGGGCCAATCACCGGCTCGATCTGCCGAGCCAGGCCTTGATGGTGCCGGCCAACCGCTTCGAGCTTCTGGAGTGCCAGGCGGCGCTGGAAGCGATCGGCGACGGCGTGATCGACGGCGCACCGCGCGACGACGGCGGCCTCGATGTCCTCGCCCAGCACATCCTGGCTGTCGCGTGTAGCGGCCCGTTCGATCCCGATGCGCTCTACGAGGAGGTGATCGCCGTGCCGCCCTATGCGCGTGTCGGCCGCGCGCTGTTCGACCGTGTTCTCGACTACGTCGCGACCGGCGGGTATGCGTTGCGCGCCTACGACAAGTACAAGCGCCTCTATCCGACAGAGGACGGGCGGCTGCGTATCGCCAACCCGCGCATGGTCCAGCAGTTCCGCATGAATGTCGGCACCATCGTCGAGGACCCCGTGCTGAAGGTGAAGCGCAAGCGCGGGCGCGAGATCGGCGAGATCGAGGAACGCTTCATCCTGGGGCTGGAGCCCGGCGACACCTTCGCCTTCGCCGGCCAGATCTGGAGCCTGGAGGGCATCCGCGACATGGTCGTGATCGTCAGCCCCGCCAAGGCCGATCAGCCGCAGGTGCCGATCTATGGCGGCGGCAAGTTCCCGCCGACGACCAACGTCGCCGAACGGCTGCGCGCCGTGCTGGCCTCCAAAGACCGGCAGCGAGGACTGCCCGCCGACGTCCGCAACTGGCTGGACATACAGGCCTGGCGATCGATCCTGCCCAGGCCCGGCGACCTGCTGGTCGAATCGTTCCCGCGCGGCGGCAAGTTCTACATGGTCTGCTATCCCTTCGAAGGTCGGCCCGCGCACCAGACGTTGGGCATGCTGCTGACCCGCCGCATGGACAGGCGCGGCCTGGGCCCGCTCGGTTTCATGTGCAACGACTATGCGCTCGCGATCTGGGGTCTGAAGCCGGTCGAGGCGGTCGATGCCCTGTTCGACGAGGACATGCTGGGCGACGACCTTGAAGAATGGATGGCCGAGTCCAGCCTGCTCAAACGCACCTTCCGCAATGTCGGGGTCGTCGCCGGGTTGATCGAGCGGCGTCATCCGGGCAAAGAAAAAACCGGACGGCAGGTGACCTTCAGTTCCGATTTGATCTATGACGTCCTGAGGCGTTACGAACCCGACCACGTGTTGTTGCAGGCGACGTGGGCGGAGGCGGCGGGCGGTTTGCTCGACGTGCGCCGCCTGGGCGACATGCTGAAACGGATCAAGGGGCGGATCGTCGTGAAGGAGTTGGAACAGGTGTCGCCGCTGGCCGTTCCCATCATGCTGGAGATCAGCAAGCAGATGGTGCAGGGCGAGGCCATGGACGATCTGCTCGACGAGGTCGAGGCCGAGCTGATCGACGACGCGACCCGGATGTTATGATCGTCAACGGTGTCACGTTAGAGGTCGATCTGTCGGGGGCGGTCTATTGGCCGGAATACCGTGTCCTCGCGGTCGCCGACCTGCATTTCGAGAAGGGCACGTCCTATGCCCCGCGCGCCGGCCTTTTCCTGCCTCCCTATGACAGCCGCGCCACGCTCGAAGCACTGAGTGATGTGATCGCGCGCCGCGAGCCCGAAGTCGTGCTGTGCCTGGGCGACAGCTTTCACGACACCGATGCGGGCCAGCGTATCGACGACCAGGACCGGACGCGCATACGGCAACTGACGGGGTCGCGCGAGTGGGTCTGGATCGCCGGCAACCATGACCCCGAACTGCCCCAGGGCATCGGCGGCAAACGGGTCGAGGAAATCGCCATCGGCCCGCTGCTGTTTCGTCATGAACCCCAGGCGAACGGAGTCGCCGGCGAAATCGCCGGTCACCTGCATCCCTGCGCGACCGTCAGAGTGCGCGGCAAGTCACTGCGTCGGCGCTGCTTCGCCAGCAACGGTGTCCGCACCGTTCTGCCCGCCTTCGGCGCCTACACCGGCGGTCTGGATGTCTTCGACGAGGCGTTCGCCGAGCTGTTTCCCGGTGGCTTCGACACCTGGCTGATCGGCCGCGATCGGGTCCGCAAGATCCCCGCGAGCAGGCTGCGGCAGCCCGCCAAATCACAGGCCCAAGGAGAGAACGATGAGCAACCCGAAGCAGCTATTTGATCTGTCAGGCCAGGTCGCCATCGTCACCGGTTCGACCCGCGGCATCGGCCGCGCCGCCGCAGAAGCCCTGGCTGCGCATGGCGCGCGCGTCGTCATCTCAAGCCGCAAGGAAGAGAGCTGCCTGGAGGTTGCCGAGGCGCTGACATCGATGGGTTACGAAGCCATGGCGGTGCCGTGCAATGTCAGCCACGTCGATCAACTGGAGGCGCTGGTCGAGACGACCCTTGGCGCGTGGGGCCGCATCGACACGCTGGTCTGCAACGCAGCCGCCAACCCGCATTACGGTCCGTTCCTGGATATCCCGGACGACATGTACGACAAGACCATGCTGGTCAATGTCCGCAACGTCATGAAGCTGTGCCGCATGGTGATCCCCGGCATGGCCGAACGCGGCGACGGCTCCATCGTCATCGTGTCGTCGACCGGCGCGCTGCACGGCAGCGATTATCTGGGCACCTACTGCCTGACCAAGGCAGCGGACGTGCAGATGGTGAAGAACCTTGCCGTCGCTCACGGCAAGGACGGCATCCGCGCCAACGCCATTTTGCCCGGCCTGGTCAAGACGCACTTCGCCAAGGCGCTGTGGGAAGATCCCGACAGCCTGGCCGCGGCGGAGAAGGCGACGGCGCTGGGACGCATCGGCGACCCCATCGACCTGGCCGGCATCGCCGTCTACCTTGCCGCGCCGGCCAGCCGCTGGACGACCGGACAGACGTTTGTCGTCGATGGCGGCTGGGCGATCACCGGCGAATAGGAAAGGGGCGTACCATGACCGTCAAAAGCAATCCCGATGACTGGTGGATGTCGACCGAGGACTACGCCAAGCGGATGAAGGGCGTAACGCTGAACCTCCTGGTACGCGAGGTCGAACACTGCGTTCCCTTTCACACCGAGGTCCTGGGCGCAAAGACCGAATATGTCTGCGTCGACTTCGCCTCGTTCGCCTATGACCAGACCACCTGGATGCTGCATGCCGACCACACCTATGACGGCCACCCGCTCTACCGCAGCCTGACGGCTAATCTCGATCGCGGCATCGGCTGCGAGATCCGCGTCCACGGCCGCGACCCCGACGCGGCGTGTGAGGCCGCCCAGCGCCTGGGCTACAAAATCCTGGAGCCAGCCTCCGACAAACCGCACGGCACGCGCGAAGCCTTCATCTACGACCCCGAGGGTTACCTGTGGTGTGTCGACGTGACGACCTGACAGGCCTGCTAAGCGTCCGGATAAGCCGTTGCCTTGGCCGCATCGCGGGCGGCCATCGTTGCGGTCCAGGCCGACAGTCTGTCATGGCCGTTGATGAGGTCGCGGCCCTGCGGTGCGCGTTGGAAGTAGTCGACGATCGGCCAGGCGTGAACATCGGCCAGACTGATGTCGTCACCGGCCAGATAGACGGAACGCCCTAGCTGACCATCCAACATCGCCGAGACGATCGCCGCGGTTTTCATGCCGGCATCGACGCGCGCCGCATCGGTCTCGCCACCCTCCTGCGGCTTGGCGACGACCTCGACGAAGACATCCCAAACCAGGGCGCGATAGGCATAACTGTCCAGAACACCGATCGTCTGGGCCATCAAGGCGCGGGTCGCCAGATCGTCCGGCGTCAGCGCGGGGCCATCGAAGGCTTCGTCGACGTAGCGGCTGATCGCGGCGGTCTCGAACAGGTTGACGTCGCCGTGCTGGAACGCGGGGATGCGCGCGAAGGGCTGGCGCTCGAGATAGCCGGCGGGCGGGCCGTCCTCGGCGAAGATGTCGATTTCTTCGAGGCGATAGTCGACGCCTTTCTCGGCAAGCGCTATCCGGGCGATGCGAGTGTAGACGCTGTAGGTTGCGCCGAAGACGATGGGTTGTGGCACGGTGATGTCCTTCTGTGTGACGAGCTACCGTAGCCCGCACGCATGATCGGCTCAACGGCGACCCAGCGCGTGGTCCTCAACACCGATACGCCACCACAGCATCGCGGCGTTCAGCACAGTGAACACAACGGCGATCTGCCAGGCACCGAAGACCAGCGGCAGCACCGCGATCTCGGCGGCAACCACCGCATAGTTCGGGTGGCGCATGAAGCGGTAGGGGCCACGCACCACGAGCGGTGCCTCGGGCAACACGATGATGCGCGTCGACCAGCGCGGGCCCAAACTGGCGAGGACCCAGATACGCGCCACCTGCAACAAAACAAAGACGCCGAGCAGCCAGAAGTTCGGTTCGGTCGCCGAATCGACAAAGACGATCAGCGCGAGCAGCCACAGGACGTGAAGCGTGACGATCAGCGGATAGTGACGGCGTCCGACTTCATGCGCACCGTCGGCCAGAAGCCGCTTCGTGTTGCGCGCCGACACCGCGAGCTCGGCGAGCCGTTGCAGCACCACGAGGGCGACGATGGCGTAAAGCCACATCAGGCCGCGTCGAGGGTTAGAAAGCCGGCCGAGAAACCCGGCCCCAGCGACGATAGAAGGCAGCGTCCGGGCGTTTCCTGATCCAGAGCACGTGCCAGGACGAACAGGACCGTCGCCGCCGACATGTTGCCGTAATCGCGCAAGACTTCGCGCGAGAGAGCGAGGGCGTCGGGGTCCAGGTCCAGCGCATCTTCCAAGGCAGCGACGACCTTGGCACCGCCTGGATGACACAAGAACGCATCGATATCGTCGAGACCGATGGCTTGGCCCGTCAGGTAGTCCTCGGTCACCCGGCGGAACTCCTGGCGCACCATCGCCGGGATATCGCGCGAGAACAGCACGCCAAAACCGTCGTCGACAATGTTCCAGCCCATGATGTCGAGCGATTGCGGCCAGGTGTGCTCGCCCCAGTGCGTCATCGCCGCGCCATCCATATCCGTCGAGATGACGGCGGCAGCGGCGCCGTCGCCGAACAGGGCGGTGGCGATGAAGTTGCTCTTGGACCGGTCGAGATGGCGGAAGGTCAGGCCACACAATTCGACACATAAGTAAAGCACGCGGGCGCCGGGGTGGGCGCGGGCCATCGCCGCGGCGCGCGCCAAACCGACGACGCCACCGGCACACCCCAGGCCGAAGATCGGCAACCGCATGACGTCGCGGCGAAACGGCATTGCCTCCATCAGCAAGGCATCCAAGCTTGGTGTCGCGATGCCGGATGTCGACACCACGACGATGATGTCGATATCGCCGGGCCCTAGCCCGGCCTGGTCCAGGCTCTCCGTGGCGGCCTCCTGAAGCAGCGTTACCGCGTTGTCGATATAGAGCGCGTTGCGCTCGCCGAAGCTGTGCTCGTTGAGGTACCAATCCAGCGGCACACACGAGTAGCGCCGCTCGATCCCGGCGTTCCGGTAAACGGCAAGCATGCGATCGAGGTCGCGGAAGTCGGCGTGAAACAGACGTTCGCCCACCTCCCTCACATCCTCTTGGCGCAGTACATGCCGCGGGACGGCGGTCGCCAACGAGGCTAGCGCTGGGTGAGGCGGGTGTTCACTCGGCATCGGGTATCCCGGATACGGACGTACTATCTAAGTGTACTCATCAAGACCGGTCATCGGATGACTCAAACCGCCATCAAATCGTGGTGTGCGCTTGCTTGCGTCCGACCGCCTTGATCCCCATAGTGCGCCCGAATCGCCCCGTGGAGACCCATGAGCGACATAAAAGGTACACAGGACGACCAGCATCCGCCCAAGCGGAGCTTCTGGTTGCGCTGCCGCAATTACTTCATCACCGGCATTATCGTCGTCGCGCCGATCACCTTGACGATCTACCTGGTCTCGCTGGTCATCAACCTGATCGACGAGAAAGTCGTCCCGCTGATCCCGCTTCGCTACAACCCCGAAACCTATCTGCCTTTCGCCGTGCCGGGCATCGGCGTCGTCATCATGGTGATCGTGCTGACCTTCATCGGCTGGCTGACCACCGGGCTGGTCGGGCGAACGGTGGTGCGGCTCGGCGAAAACCTGCTCGACCGCATGCCGATCGTGCGCAGCATCTATTCGGCGCTGAAGCAGATCTTCGAGACGGTGTTCACCCAGAACTCGCGGGCGTTCCGCGATGTCGTGCTTATTCCCTATCCGCGCCAGGGTTGCTGGGCGATCGGCTTCGCCACCGGCACGACCAAGGGCGAGGTCCAGGACGCGATCCAGGACGAGGTCGTGAACGTCTTCCTGCCGACCACGCCCAACCCGACATCCGGCTATCTGCTGTTCCTGCCCAAAAAAGACGTCATCTTTCTCAGCATGACGGTCGAGCAGGGGATCAAGCTGGTCATCTCCGGCGGTGTCGTGACACCTGAAATCGCCAAAGGCGCGGTCAAGGAACCGGTTCCGGTTCGGAGCGGCAACAGCCAGGCCGCCGACTAACACCCTTACCGGGCAAGCGGGTATTCACGAATCCTGCTTTGGAAACGCGCACGAACATGTAAACTTTCCGGACACGGGTGCCGAGGCGCTGGTGGAGGTCGCGGCAAAGTGTGCGCGTCGACCAGCGTCCTTGGATGATTTGACACATCATCGAGCAGGGAAAGGCAGGTCATGAACGACACGAAACTCACGTGGATGGTTGACGAGGTGAAGGCCGGTCGGATGGGTCGGCGCGAGTTCATCGGCCGCGCCGGCGCGTTAGGCGTCACGGCTGCGGCGGCCACGACCTTGTTGTCGCGCCACGGTGTCGCGGCGGAACCGAAGGCCGGCGGCACCGTGTCGGTTGCCACCGAGTATGCGGGTTCGGAGGAGACCTTCGATCCGACCAAGATGACCAGTTCGACGGACATCCAACGGTCCTATCAGGTCTATGACCGCATCACGAACCTGGACCGCGACATGCAGCTCGTACCGAGCCTCGCTACGGAGTGGGAGACCAATTCGGACGCCACGGAGTGGACATTCAAGCTGCGCGAGGGCGTCGAGTTTCACGACGGCAAGCCGTTTACGTCGGCCGATGTGATCTATTCGATCACCGAGCATATCAAGGAAGGTTCGGAATCGCCGGCCAAGCCGCTGCTGGAGCCGATCATCGACCTCAAGGCGGATGGCGATCACGTGGTGACGTTCACGCTCAACGCGGGCGACGCCGATTTCCCGGTCATGCTGGGCTATGACTATCACACCTCGATCGTCGCCGAGGGTTGGGTCGACGGCGATCCGGTCAACGGCACCGGCACCTATCGCCTGGCCGAATTCACGCCGGGTCAGGAATCGGTCACCGAGAAGTTCACCAACTACTGGAACTCGGAGGCCGGCCATGTCGACAGCTTCATCACCATGGGCATCCCGGACAACGTCGCGCGCTCCAACGCGCTAAGAACCGGCGATGTCGACATTATCCGCAACATCGAACCGAAGGTCGCCAACCTGATGG
>JANQGO010000334.1 GCA_028277285.1 Alphaproteobacteria bacterium
TTGCCGACAAGCTGAGCGACGATGCCGCCGACATCCTGCGTGAGCGCGGTGTCGAGGTCGATGTCGAGACAGGTCTTTCACCCGAAGACCTGATCGCGCGCATTCCCGCCTACGAAGGCCTCGCCGTGCGCTCGGCGACCAAGGCGACCGCCGAGGTGATCGCCGCGGCGGAAAACCTGAAGGTCATCGGCCGCGCCGGTATCGGCGTCGACAACATCGACGTCGCGGCGGCGACCCAGCGCGGCGTTGTCGTCATGAACACGCCGTTCGGCAACGCCATCACGACGGCCGAACACGCCATCGCCATGATGATGGCGCTGGCCCGCCAGATCCCCGCCGCCGACCGCTCGATGCGCGCGGGCAAGTGGGAGAAGTCCAAATTCGTCGGCGTCGAACTGGCCGGCAAGGTCTTGGGCCTGGTCGGTTGCGGCAATATCGGTTCGATCGTCGCCAGCCGGGCGCAGGGTCTGCGCATGCGCGTTATCGCGCACGACCCGTTCCTGGCGCCGGAGCGGGCGCGCGAACTGGGTATCGAACGGGTCGGCCTGGATGATCTGATGTCGCGCGCCGATGTCATCTCCGTTCACGCGCCGCTGAACGACGCGACGCGCGATCTGATCGGCGCGCCGGAACTGGCGATGGCGCGCCCGGGCATCCGCGTCGTCAACTGCGCGCGCGGCGGTATCGTCAACGAAGAGGCACTCTATGAAGCCCTGCAGTCGGGCCATGTCGCCGGTGCGGCGCTTGACGTCTTCACCACCGAGCCGCCCGAAGGCAGCCCGTTGATCGAACTCGACAACGTGGTGACGACGCCGCATCTGGGCGCGTCGACGGCGGAAGCGCAGGAAAAGGTCGCGCGCCAGATCGCCGAGCAGATGGGCGATTACCTGATCCACGGCGCCGTCTCCAACGCGCTCAACATGCCGTCGATCACGCCGGAGGAAGCGCCGCTTCTGGAACCCTACATGCTGCTCGCGCGCCAGCTCGGCAGCTTTGCCGGCCAGTTGACGCGCAGCGGCCTGCGCGCGGTGACCATCGAGTACGAAGGCCATGTCGCGACGCTCAACACGCGCCCGCTGACCGCCATCGTGCTCGCGGGGCTGCTGGAGCCGATCGTCGAAACCGTCAACATGGTGAACGCGCCGGTGGTCGCCCAGGACCGCGATATCGACGTGGCGGAGGTGCGCCACGACCGTCCGGGCGACTACCAGACCTTGATGCGCGTGTCGGTCACGACGGAGAACCGCGAGCGCGATGTCGCCGGCACGCTGTTCGCCAACGGCCATCCCCGGCTGGTGCGGGTAAAGGGCATCAGCATCGAAGCGGAGGTGACGCCGCACATGCTCTACATCACCAACCGCGACGTGCCGGGCATTATCGGTTTCTTAGGCCAGACCCTGGGCGATGCGGATCTGAACATCGCGACCTTCAACCTTGGCCGGGCCGAGGCGGGCGGCGACGCCATCGCGCTGATCAGCGTCGACCAGCAGATCCCGCCACCGGTCCTGGCGGCCCTGCGTGATCACGAGGGGATCCAGCAGGCGGTATCGCTCCGGTTCTAGGCAACTTTTTGCCTCTCTTGACTTGGACCGCCAGTCAGGCGACACAGACGCAGCCACTGGCACTGGCGAAACGAGGGCCCAACACGCTGACCTATAGCGGGGCCCATGAACGTCTCCTGCATCATCTGTTGTCACGCAAAAGCTATGCCGGGTGCATTCGCCGCGCCCTTGGCGGTGCGCGCGTAGGGCGGGGCGATGCGGCTTCTCGTGGTCTATTGCCATCCGGTTCCCGACAGCTTCACCGCTGTGCTGCGCGACACCGTGGTGAACGCGGCTGAGGACGCGGGGCACACGGTCGACGTGCTCGACCTCTATGCCGAGGGCTTCGACCCGGTGATGAGCGAGCAGGAGCGGCGCGATTACCACACGATGGGCGTCAACGAGGCTCCCGTCAGCGAGCACGTTGCCAAACTGCAGGCCTGCGAGGGTCTGATCTTCATCTATCCGACATGGTGGATGGGGCCGCCGGCCATGCTGAAGGGCTGGCTGGAGCGCGTCTGGCTGCCCCACGTCGTCTTCTCCATGGCCGGCGAGTACGCCCAAATGCGCCCCATGTTGACCAAGATCCGGTGGATCGGCGCCGTGTCGACACTCGGCGCGCCCTGGTGGTACTGGACGTTCCTGATGTGCGCGCCCGGCCGCAAGGTCCTGCTGCGCAGCTTGCGCACCTGCTGCCACGCTCGGTGTCGCACGTTCTGGTTGGGTTTGCACAGGATGGACTCGCGCGACGAGGCGGACCGCCGCCGTTTCCTGGACAAGGTCGCGCGGCGCATCGCGCGGCTTCAATAAGCAAGGCGCAACGCCACAATCCCTTTGATCTTTGCCCGTGCTCAGGCACCATGCGTGGCCATGACGCCGGCCACCGCCGTCGGCGCAACCTGGGGGCGTCCTTTGGACAGAGAAACCAAGTTTGTCATCGCGACCTTAATGGTCATTGCGTTCATGATCGGCACCGACTTCATCGGTGCGGCACTACTGGTGACGGCGATCGAAAGGGAATTCGATACCGACATCACGACCACCCAGTGGGTGATGAACATGTACGCGCTGACCTTCGCGGTGTTGATGGTCGCGGCGGGAAGGCTTGGCGACCTCTATGGCCGCCGCCGTCTGCTGTATCTGGGCTTGGCCATTTTCTTCATCGCATCGGTATGCTGCGCGCTGGCGCCGTCGGTGACGTTGCTGATTGTCGCGCGCGGTTTTCAGGGCGTTGGCGCGTCACTGCTGTGGCCCAGTATTTTTGCGCTGGCCGCGCTCAGTGTTGCCGAAGAAAAGCGCGGTCTGGCGATTGGCTTGCTGTTGGCCGGTGTCACGACAGGCAATGTGGTGGGTCCGCTTATCGGCGGTGTCGTGACCTCGCTTGGCGACTGGCGCTACTTCTTTGTCTTCAACGCGGTCGTGGCGGTCATTGGTGCGCTTATGGTGTCGCGTTTCCTGAAGAAGGACTCGCCCGAGAAGGTGGAGGAGAAGATCGACATCGCCGGCATGGTCGTTTTGGGTTTGGCCGTCTTTGCGTTGCTCTATGGGCTCGACGTCGGTGCCGACTGGGGCTGGTCGTCGATTGGCATCATCGGGCTGTTCGCGCTGAGTGCCCTGATGGTCATCGTGTTCCCGTTCGTCGAGGCGAAGGTCAAGGACCCAATGATGCCGATCGGCCTCATGAAGAACCGCGAGTTCATGGCCGCCCTTTGGGCCAACGGTCTTGTCATTCCCCCGGTCTTCATTGGCTTCCTCTATTTTCCGCAATACATGCAGCACACGCTGGGCTGGTCGGTGCTGGATTCATCGTTCGGCATGATGCCCATGATGGTCATCCTGGCTGTTGGTTCGATCCTGGCCGGCAGTCTTTATGAGCCGATCGGACCAAAGCGGCTGCTGCTGACGGGCTACACCCTGTCTGCCATCGGGTCGGCATGGGTGGTCTTCTTCTTGGACCCGTCCTGGGGCTACTACACGCTTCTGCCCGCCATGATCATCGTCCCCGCCGGCGCGATCCTGTGCGTCGGCACGGCGGGGACTGCGGCGGTCAGCGCGGTGCGGGCGTCACGGGCGGGCCTGGCCGGCGGTCTGTCCTTCATGTTGCATCTCATGCTGGCCGCCATCGGCATCGCCGGTGGCACGGCGGTGATGTTCGCCGAGACGTCAGGCGTCAGTGGTGCCGACCTGGTCCGCATCTTTCCCGGCGCCCTGAGCGATGCCTATTGGATTGGGCTGGGCTCGGCCGTGCTGGGCCTGCTCACCATTCTGGTGATTGACGAAAAGGAACTCCAGACCGTCCACGAGTGAGGCCGGAATTGGAACAGAATCCTCGGTATTCCGCGGGTTTCCAGCGCTGCTTGTGACGGTCCCCAGGCAGGTCTTTCATCGCGCGCGGGAACGTATATAGTCCCGCGTCCGCAGATTCTCAGAGGCTTCCGGCATGGCGAACGTGGCGGTCGTCGGCGCCCAATGGGGCGACGAGGGCAAGGGAAAGATTGTCGATTGGTTATCGGAGCGCGCCGATGTTGTCGTGCGCTTTCAGGGCGGCCATAACGCCGGCCATACGCTGCAGATCGACAACCAGACCTTCAAGCTGTCGCTGCTGCCCTCCGGCGTCGTGCGCCAGGACAAACTCTCGATCATCGGCAACGGCGTCGTCATCGACCCCTGGGCGTTGTTCGAGGAGATCGAGCGTGTCGAGAAACAAGGTCTCGTTGTCGGTCCCGACAACCTGTTGATCGCCGAGAACGCCACGTTGATCCTGCCGCTTCACACCGAGCTCGATCAGGCCCGCGAAAAACTGCGCGGCAAGGACAAGATCGGCACGACCGGCCGTGGCATTGGTCCGGCCTATGAGGACAAAGTCGCGCGCCGCGCCATCCGCGTTTGCGACCTCGGCGACGAAGCGACGCTCGCCCATAAACTCGACATGCTGCTGCAGCACCACGACGCCCTGCGAAAGGGCATGGACATGCCGCCCGTCGATCGCGACGCGCTGCTGCAGTCCTTGACGGAGATCGCACCGCGCCTGATGGCCCATGCCGAGCCGGTGTGGCGTCGGCTTGCCGATCTGCGCCGTCGTGGCCGTCGTATTCTGTTTGAGGGCGCGCAGGCGCACTTTCTGGATGTCGACCACGGCACCTATCCGTTTGTCACCTCGTCGAACACGGTCGGCGGTCAGGCGGCGGTCGGTTCCGGCATCGGGCCGGGTGCCGTGGAATACGTTCTCGGTATCACCAAGGCCTATACAACACGTGTTGGCGCCGGGCCGTTCCCGACCGAGCAGGATAACGACACCGGCAAGAAACTCGGCGAGCGCGGGCACGAGTTCGGTACGGTGACCGGCCGGCCGCGCCGCTGCGGCTGGTTCGACGCGGTGATGGTGCGTCAGGCGATCAAGATTGGCGGCATCGACGGCATCGCGCTCACCAAGCTGGACGTCCTGGATGGCATCATGCCGCTCAAGGTCTGCGTCGGTTACCGCTATAACGGCGTCATCCTGGACCATCTGCCGGCCGCGCAGCAGGTTCAGGCCGGCGTCGAGCCGATCTACGAGAACCTGGAAGGCTGGGATGAGAGTACGCAAGGCGCGCGAAGCTGGGCCGATCTGCCGGCGACCTGCATCAAGTATGTGCGCCGCATCGAGGAGCTGATCGAGGCGCCGGTCGCGCTGCTGTCGACCAGCCCGGAGCGCGAGGATACGATCCTGGTCACCGATCCGTTCGCCGACTGACGGTTTCGTCTGGGAGCAGGGGCCAACATGGGGCAACAACGCACGCCACCGCCACGCGGCTTTTCCCCTGCTGAGTTCGAACAGCGCACGGCGCGCGCGCAAGCCATCATGCGCGATCACGAACTTGATGCGCTGCTGCTGACGACGCCGCCCAACATCCGCTACATCACCGGTTTCGCGAGCCAGTTCTGGGAAAGCCCGACCCGACCGTGGTTCGTCGTCGTGCCCGCCGACGGCAAGCCGGTCGCCGTCGTGCCGGAAATCGGCGCGCCGGAAATGGCCGCGACCTGGCTCGACGACGTGCGCTCCTGGCCGGCGCCCCGGCCCGAGGACGACGGCACGTCGCTGCTGGCCGAAGCGCTCGCGCAACTGCCGCGCACCTTCGGCCGTGTCGGCGCGGAGCTCGGCCGCGAGATGGCGCTCCGGATGCCGGTCGCCCAGCTCGACGAGCTGCGCGACGCGTTGCCGGGGTTGGAGATCATGAACGGCTCGCCCGCTATCTGGCGCATTCGCGGCGTCAAGACGCCGGCGGAGATCGAGCACATCCGGTTCATCTGCCAGATCGCCAGTGATGCGTATGAAACCCTGCCGTCCTACGTGCATCCCGGCGATACGCCGCGCGAGGCATGCCGCAGGCTGACCATGGACGTGCTGGCGCGCGGCGCCGACTCCGTGCCCTTCATGCCGGGCATCGCCGGAGCGGGCGGTGTCGATCAGATCGTCTGCGGCCCCAACGACCGGGTCATGGAAGAGGGCGACATCCTGTTCATCGATACCGGCTCGTTCTACGACGGCTATTTCTGCGACTTCGACCGCAACTACGCGGTCGGCGATGTCAGCGCCGCCGCGCGCCGTGCCAACGCCGCGGTGTGGGACGCGACGGAAGCCGGCCTGGCCGCCGCGCGGCCCGGCGCGACGGTCGAAGACGTCTGGCGCGTCATGGCTAAGCTCCTGGAGGACGCCGGCTCCATCGGCAACAATGTCGGGCGCATGGGCCACGGCCTCGGCATGCAGTTGACCGAGCCGCCATCCAACATGCCCGGCGACACGACCGTCATCGAGCCCGGCATGGTGCTGACCATCGAACCGGGCATGGAGTACGCGCCGGGCAAGATGATCGTGCACGAAGAAAACGCCGTTATCACCGAGGACGGCGCCGAACTCCTGACCGCCCGCGCGCCGCGCGAGTTCTGGACGATCGACTAGGGTCCGTTGAGATCCAGTGATTGTTGGTGTCCCTGACGCCGGCGTCGTTGCCGGCTTCGAGGACGCTAGATGACAGACCCTCACCCTCCCATCGCTCCGCGCTGGGTCCCTCCCTCTCCCGCAAGCGGTAGAGGGGATGTTGGCCGTCTCCACGAGCCCTCGCCCCTCACGTTAGTGGGGGAGAGGGAAGCGCAGGCTTGGGATCGTAAGATCCCTAGCCGAAGCTGGGTGAGGGGGCGGCAACGGTTGTCAAGAGGCACACGTTTCTCAACAGACTCCAGAGCGGATCAGCCGCCCGAATGGCGCGCCCGCGACGTGAGGTGTGACCGCACGCACACGTTAACGGTTCGCGCTTCGATGTGGTTGTCATTAGGGTCTATAATCACGATCTTAAGTATAGGACAACAAGTCGGGCGCCGGAGTTTTGCCATGAGTTTCCGCAGTTTAAGGCAAGCTATGCTGTTGTCGGCCGTCGCCGTTGCGCTGCCCTGCCTGGCGCATGCCCAGTTCGCCGACGAAACCCAGAGCCTGTTCGGCGTTTCGCCGTCGACCGTCGATCGAACGACCAATCAGATCATCATCGAGTTCAAGGAAGAAGAGATCGTCGAGGAGATCAGCGTCGAGGAAAGTGACGAAGGCATCTGCTGCCAACTGCCCGAGGAAGAGCGGGCGGCGAGTGATGCCTGCCTGAACGTCACCTGTCCGGAATCGCCCTGACGACGCCGCTGCGGCGGCCTCAGGTTACCGTGTGATCGCACGCGGTTGCGCAGGTGCCACGGTTCTGGCCGCGGGATATCCAACACGATAACTGCTGGTCAGCGGCTTGCCCGCTCGCTTATGGTCATAAATCCATTGTTTGATTGGGGATATCCGGCATGGCCATGAGGGACACGGGCAACCGCTATGGCGCGGTATCGATTGCCAACCACTGGATCATCGCGATCGTCATCATCGCCATGCTGGCGATCGGTCTCTACATGGGCGAGCTGCCCCGGGACGAACGGACCTGGTGGATCAATCTGCACAAATCCATCGGCGTCTTCGTCTTGATCTATGGCATTTGGCGGGTCTTGTGGCGCGTCGCCTTTCGTTTCCCTGAGGACGTCGCGACCATGCCGCACTGGCAGGAGGTCGCGGCCAAGGGCGTCCATATCGCGCTTTTGCTGTGTATCCTCGGCATGCCGATCTCCGGCTACATCATGTCGTCAACCGGCGGTCACCCGGTTTCCTTCTTCGGATTGTTCAGCCTGCCCGCGCTGCCGGAAAGCGAGGCCGTCAACAACATCGCCGGCGGCATCCATGAATGGCTCGCTTATCTGCTGATTGCGATCATCGTCGTCCACGTCGCGGCGGCGGTGAAGCACCACGTCGTCGACAAGGACGCGACGCTCAAACGCATGGTCGGCCGGGCATTCTAAGGCCGGGCTACGAAACGCAAACGGCCCGCGCGATGGCGGCGCGGGCCGTTCGTTGTTCTCAGCTGGACGGCGCAATCAGGCGGCGGGTACCGGGCGGCGTTCGGCGGCGGCGTTCTTGACCGCCTTTTGCAGCTTCTCGAACGCGCGCACCTCGATCTGGCGCACCCGCTCGCGGCTGATGCCGTATTCCTGCGAGAGTTCTTCCAGGGTCTTCGGCTCCTCCGAGAGGCGCCGTTCGACCAGGATATAGCGCTCGCGCTCGTTCAACGCCTCCATGGCGGTCGCCAGAAGGGCGCGGCGCGATTCCAGTTCCTCGCGGTCGCCCAGCGTCTCTTCCTGGTTGTCGCTCTCGTCGACCAGCCAGTCCTGCCATTCGCCGTCGCCGTCCTGCTGCAGCGGCGCGTTCAGCGAATGGTCCGGGCTGGAGAGGCGCCGGTTCATGGAGACGACGTCCTGCTCGGGTACGTCCAGGCGCGTCGCGATCTCGGTCACCGTTTCGGGCGGGAGATCGCCGTCGTCGATCGCCTGAAGCTGGCCCTTCAGCTTGCGCAGATTGAAGAACAGCTTCTTCTGCGCCGCCGTCGTGCCCATCTTCACCAGCGACCACGAATGCAGGATGTATTCCTGGATCGCCGCGCGGATCCACCACATGGCATAGGTCGCCAGCCGGAACCCTTTGTCCGGGTCGAAGCGCTTCACCGCCTGCATCAGGCCGACATTGCCTTCGGAGATCAGCTCGGCCAGCGGCAGCCCATAGCCGCGATAGCCCATGGCGATCTTTGCGACCAGGCGCAGATGGCTCGTCACCAGTTCGTGGGCGGCGTCGACGTCACCGTCTTCGCGCCAGCGCTTGGCGAGCTGGAACTCCTGTTGCTGCTCGAGCATCGGAAACTTCCGGATCTCGCGCAGATAATTGCTCAAACTGCTTTCCGGCGTCAGCGCCGGCAGCCGTAACTGGGCCATATGTTCAACCTCGGGCTGTAGGACACCGCCACCCGCGACGCCTGGTGCATCGTCCATTTTTACGCGGCAGCGTCATGCTTAGTTCAATATATCCGACTACAGGAGTCAACTTTATGTCACGTCGCCGGAAACGCCTCCTCCAGGGCGTTTTCGAGGGCTGCCATGTCGGCAGGCAGCGGGCTTTCTAACTCTACCATCTCATTTGTGGCGGGATGGTGAAAGGCCAGACGCCTTGCATGCAGCGCCTGGCGTTTGAACCCCGCCAACGCCGCCTGCACCTCGGAAGGGGCAGCATTTGTGCGGTTTTGGTGCCGCCCGCCGTAGGTCGGGTCGCCCAGGACGGGATGGCGGATATGGGCCATATGCACGCGAATCTGGTGGGTCCTCCCCGTTGCCAGGCGGCAGGTGACCAGACTGGCCAGCTGGCCAAAAGCACGCTCGACGCGATAGTGCGTCAGGGCCGGCTTACCGCCTTCCTGTAACACGTCCATCTTCTTCCTGTTCCTACGGCTGCGCCCGATATTGCCCTCGATTCGGCCTTCAAGGGGCGCGGGAACGCCCCAGACGAGCGCGGCGTACTCGCGGGATAGGGTGCGTGCGGAAAGTTGGTTGGACAGGTGTATATGGGCCCGGTCGGTCTTGGCGACAACCATCAGCCCGCTGGTGTCCTTGTCCAGCCGGTGGACGATGCCCGGCCGCCGCTCGCCGCCGATGCCCGACAGGCTGTCGCCGTAATGGGCGATCAGCGCGTTGACCAGGGTGCCCTTGGGGTTGCCGGCGGCCGGATGGACGACCAGGCCGGCGGGCTTGTCCACAACCAGAAGCTGGTCGTCTTCATAGGCGATATTAAGCGGAATCGCCTCACCTTCGGGCCGCGCCGGGCTTGGCGGGGGTATGCGCAAGGTCAGGCGCTCCGCCGGTTTGACCCGGTAATTGGGGTCCGTTATCGTCACGCCGCCGGCGATCAGCCGGCCGCCCTCGATCAACGACTGGATGCGCGCACGTGACACCTCGCTATGGGCGCGCGCCAGCACGCGATCGATCCGCTCGCCCGCCTCGTCGGACGCGACGATATGGTCCAGCGCCCGGCGTTCGGTCATCGGCGGTTCATGGTCAGTCGGGGCATGTCATGGTTGGGAACGGTCTGCATGAACCGAGGTCTTAACACAATCAAGGCTGTTGTCATTGGTTTGGGACTCGGCATTGTCGGGCTGACGGTCCTGATCGTCATGGTCATCGTCGACAAGGTCGCCGACAGCGCCGGCCCGGCCGAAACGACGGTCGAAAGCGTCGAGAGCGCCGGTACCTTCGCCGACGTCGCCGTCGCGCTGCCCGCCGGTGCCGAGGTCATGACCATGACGGGCCAGGGCGACGCGCTCAGTCTGCTGACGCGCCTCAGCGACGGCAGCCAGCAGATCATTACCATCGACCGGCGCACCGGCGAGGTGCTCGGTACCCTCGAACTTTTGCCCCGGAACCCCTGATGAGCAATCTTCCGTCCAAGGCCCATTTCGGCAGCGACAATGTCACCGGCATCGCGCCGGAAATCATGGCGGCACTGGAAGCCGCGAACAACGGCGGCGTCGCGAGCTATGGCGAAGACGCCATGACCGAAGGTTTGAACGCGCGTTTCTCCGATCTCTTCGAGACGACGTGCCGGGTCATGCCGGTCGGTACCGGATCGATCGCCAACGGCCTGGCGCTCGCCGCGGTGACGCCGCCCTGGGGCGAGATCTTCTGTCATGAGGAAGCCCATATCACGATCGACGAAGCGAACGGACCGGAGTTCTTCACCGGCGGCGCCAAGCTGCATCTGATGGCGGGCGAGCAGGGCCGGATTACGGCCGACGCGTTACGTGCCGCCGCGACCCGTTATTCGCGCGACGACGTTCATCATCCGCTCGCCTCGGCCGTGTCGATTACCCAGGCGACAGAGACGGGCACGCTCTATAGCCTCGATCAGGTCGGCGCCATCGGCGACGTCGCCAAGGCCGAGGGCCTCGCCTTTCATATGGACGGCGCGCGTTTCGCCAATGCGGTCGCGGCACTGGGCTGCGCGCCCGGCGACCTCACCTGGCGCGCCGGTGTCGATCTTTTGTCGTTCGGCGCCACCAAGAACGGCTGCATGGCGGTCGAGGGCATCGTGCTGTTCAACCCGTCGGCGGAACGCGTTGGCCGGCTCGCCCGGCTGCACAAGCGCGCCGGCCAGCTCTACAGCAAGATGCGGTTCTTCTCCGCCCAGTTGGAGGCCTATATCAGCAATGACAACTGGCTCAACTGGGCCGGCCACGCCAACGCCCAGGCGGCGCGACTGTCGGCCGGGCTTGCCGACATACCGGGCGTCTCGCTCGACAGCCCGGTCGAGGCCAACGAGGTCTTCTGCCGTCTGCCGCAAGCTTCGTACGACGCCATCGTCGCCGCCGGCATCGGCACCTATCCGCTGTCGGACAAAGGCGACGGCACCGGCTCGATACGTTTCGTCTGTTCGTTCAACACCGAGGCGGAAGATGTCGACAGGCTGATCGCCGCGGCGCGCGAGGGCGCGTCGTGAACACCGCTGATCTGATCGCGCGCACGCAGGCCTATGTCGAGGCGTCGAACGATCACGATGTCGAACGGATTGCCGGTATGCTGGCCGATGACGCGACGTATTCGTCGTCCGGTGTCGG
>JANQGO010000414.1 GCA_028277285.1 Alphaproteobacteria bacterium
AGCTGATCCATCGCGAGCCGATGTCCTGGGTCGTCTCGGCCAAGCACCTGGTGCACGACGTCGACCCGGTGCCGCTGGCTCTGACCGAGCCGGGTTGCCAAATGCGTTCCCACGCGCTTGCCGCGCTCGACAGCGTCGGCAAGCCCTATCGTATCGCCTATTCCAGCCGCAGCTACACCGGCCTCGCGGTCTTCGTCAGCACAGGCTTGGCGGTTGCCGCCGTTGCCGAGAGTTCGGTCACGCCCGACATGCGTGTGCTGACCGAGGCGGAGGGGTTCCCCGCCATGCCGCCGGTCGATGTCGGCCTGAAGCGCGCGCCGGGCGCCCGCACCGAGGCGACCGAGAAGCTGGCGGACGCCTTGATGGAAAGCGTACGCGGCGCGGCCAACCTGGCGGCGTGACAAAGGGTTAATTCGCCGGCCTCATGTGAAGGGATTTCAGATCACGACCGCGACTGACGACCACCAGGGTTTCTGGGATTCCTGATGATCGCGGCAACCGCATGACCTCCTCGATCGGCTCCATTGCCTGAATTTAGCGCCGTCATGTGAAACCGCTTCACATGACCGCGCTCCGCGTCGCCGGCGCGCGTCTTGCCAGACAATTCCGTCAACGCCATGCTGCGGCCAACCAAAACTTCGGGGGACATCATGGAGAAACAGCATGTGTGGCCGGACGGTCATTGGAACTGGCCGATCACGATCTGCCACAAGCACGGCGTGCGCTGCGGCGAGATGATCTGGGTCGGCGGCCAGGTCGACCTGACGCCGGAAGGCGCGGTCAGGCATGCCGATGATCTGGCGACCCAGACGAAAGAGGTCATGGCCTATTTCGACCGCGTGCTGCGCGACCTCGGCGCCGATCTCTCCGACCTCGTCACCTTGCATTGTTTCTACGTCAACGACGGCTCCGTCGACGAAGCGGCGTTCCTCAAGATGGTCGGCGACACCCTGCCCGAGGGCGCCAAGCCGGCGGTGTCGGCGATCCCGGTTCCCTATCTCGGCTACGCCGGCATGCGCGTCGAGATCGAGGGTTACGCCATGCTGGGCAAGGACGGCGCCAAGATGGCGCGCACCCATGCGCCGGACGAGGGCCCGGGCGCCCTGCCGGCGCCGTTCGCGCGCGCCGTGCGCTGCGGCAAGATGATCTTTGTCAGCGCCCAGGCGCCGGTCGACGAGACGGGCGCGGTGATAAACACCGGCGACATCGTCGCCCAGACCAAGCAGGTCATGAAACAGGTCGGCGAGGCGCTCGGCGCGTTCGGCGCCGGCTATGACGATGTCGTCAAGATCAGCCGGTGGTATGCCGGCAATGTCGGCATCGACGATTTTGAACCGGCGGCGCTGGCGTGTGCCGGCCATTTCAATGAGCCCGGCCCGGCGGCAACCGGCATCCCGGTGCCGCGCCACGCCAACGAAGACGTCAAGATCAAGATCGGCGTGGTCGCCATGCTCGGCGAGGACGGCAGCCACCTGCCGCGCAAGCACGTCTGGCCGGACAGCCTGTGGGACTGGCATGTCCATCTGCCCTACAAACACGGCCTCAAATGCGAGGAGATGATCTTCCTGGGCGGCCAGGTCTCGCTCAACAAGAAGGGCGAAGCCGTGCATCCCGACGACCTGACGGCCCAGACCCATCAGGCGATGGTGCATATCGGCACCATCTTGAACGAGCTGGGCGCGGACTATGACGACGTCTGCAAGGTCCTGGCGTTCTATCAGGGCGATTGCGGGCCGGATGCGCTGCACGCCAACCTGCCGGTCCGCGCCTCCTACTTCTCCGATCCCGGCCCGGCGACCACCGGGATCCCGTTACCGGCGCTCGCCTATCCCTCGATGGTCATCGAGATCGACATCTTCGCCATGAAGGAGAAAGACTGACGGGTGTTGGTCAGGCGACGTCGCGCGGCGTCGGGCCCAGCGAGCCGTCGAGCCAGCCCTCGATGGTTTGCGCCAGGCAGGTCGGCAGGATGACCTCGCTGGTCGCCGCCAAGGCGTCGCGCGACCACCATCTGACATCGCGCAGGAAGCCGAGCTCGTCCGCGTGCTGGCGTGAGATATCGACATCCGGTTCGATGGCGTCGTGCCGGGCGATAAACAGGTGCTCGACACAGGCCGTGTGAACACTGTCGATCAGCAGGTCGTAACAGCGCCGCAGAACCGGTCCTTCGAAGGCGATGTCGGCAAAGCCGGTCTCTTCGAACAGCTCGCGCGTCGCCGTCTGTTCCAGTGTTTCACCCGCTTCCATGCCGCCGCCCGGCGTCACCCAGTAATCGACGAGATCAAGGTCGTTGGGGTCGACACAGTGATGGTCGTCGACATAGCGCAGCAAAAGCGTGTTCGCCGCGCCATCCAGCAGGATCACGCGGGCGGACCGGCGCACGGGCAAATCGGGCGGGACTTCGCTCATGACGAACGTTCGCTGCGTGTATGCATGATCGACGAATTGAGTTCGGCGCCGAAGATAAAGACCACGGCGCTGACGAAGAAGAACATCAGCGCGCCGATGACGCCGCCCAGACTGCCATAGGTGACGGAGTAGTTGCCGACATTGCTGAGGTAGAGCGAATAGAGCGTCGCCACCACAAGCCAGGCGAGACAGGCAAAGAGCGCGCCGGGCACCACGTTGAACCAGCGCTGTCGCACGTTGGGCAGGAAGCGGTAGAGCGCGCAGATGACCAGGAACAGGCCAAGCGCGCCGGTGGCGTAGCGGATGGTGTTGTAGAGCCCGTAGACGTCGTCGGGGATCTCGAACAGGTAGTTCACGGCGTGCCAGATCAGCGGGCCGATAACGATGGTGATCATGACAACCAGGATCGCCATGGCGCCCGCCACGACGAAGGCAAGCCCCTGCAGGCGGCGCCACCAGAAG
>JANQGO010000441.1 GCA_028277285.1 Alphaproteobacteria bacterium
GGCTGTCAGGCTGAACATCAAAGACGTCTCGCGCGTCAACGTCATGGGGGGCCGCGACGGCGGTTACGTGGTACGCATCGACGGCAACAGCGGTCTAACCGACTCCTGGCACGACGACGTTTACGACGAGCTCTTTCTGATCGACGACCGTCGCGGCGGCCTTCGTATCATGGCGCACGGCAAGCAACTGGCGGAGCGGCAGACCCGCGTCACCGGCTGACGGGCGACCTACTCGTAGGTGATGTGGCGGGTGACCAGCGCCGCTGCGTCGTCGGGATAGCGCTCGTCCATGAAGCGCCGGGCATCGGCGAAGCTGTTGCCGTGCTCGACTAAGCGCGCCGGCCGGGTCGAGGCGTCGAAGAGATAGTCGCCGATATAGGCCACCTCGCCGCCCTTGATGCAGAAGGCCGGCGCGCCGGAACCGGCCACCGGCTTGTGGTCGCGCCGCCCCACCGTTTCCCCGCTGCCAGCGAAGAGCGTCACTTGGCTGATGTAGGTCGGCCCGAGATACTCGGTCAGCGGGCTCATGGCGCGCGCACGAGCGGTGTGGAGAATGTAGCAGCCGGCGGTGATGGTGTGAGCGCTGTAGCGTTCGCCTTCCTGCTCGACCACGGCCTCGCCCGCGCTCGGCACCGCCGTGATAGAGAGGAGGGTCCTTTGCCGCATGGACCGGCTTGCGATCAGGCGGTCGCGCTCGGGCTCGTACTGCACCCAAGTGATCTCCATGTCGGCCAAGCGCTCTTCCGGCTCCGCCGGGCCGATCACGTCATAGCTCATCACGATCATGGCTTCCGGCATCTCTTGGCGTTCCATGAGCGAGATGGACTGCAGGTTCTCGAGAAAGCCGCCCGAGGTGTTGCAGCCTGCGGCCAGAAGGCCGGCGACAGCCACAGCCATCAGGCGCCCGGCCATCGCCGGCCGGCAATCGGATCGTTGGGGAGCGTTTGGCATAGGCACGCGTGTCCTGTGGGATAAACCTCACCAGGACAAAGGCTATGACGGCTGCGGGGTTAACGAAGCTTGAACGACGGCGCGAACACGGCCCGAAACGTGCCTCAAAGCAGGAAAACCGCCGCCAATCCGAGAAAGGCGAAGAAACCGACAACGTCGGTCACGGTGGTCAAGAAGATGCTGGAGGCGACGGCCGGGTCGATCTTGAAACGCTCCAGGGTGATCGGAATCAGCGTGCCGAAGACACCGGCAACCAACATGTTGACGATCATGGCCGCGCCGATCACGGCACCAAGTGCCAGCTCGCCGAACCAGATAATGGCGACGAGCCCGCTCAGCACCGCAAACAGCACGCCATTGAGCAAGCCGACGGCGGCCTCCTTGGTGATAAAGCGCCGAGCGGTACCGGCCGACAGATCCTTCATGGCGATGGCCCGCACGGCGATGGTCAGCGCCTGCGTGCCGGCATTGCCGCCCATCGAGGCAACAATGGGCATGAGGACGGCCAGAGCGACGATCTGCTCGATTGTGCCTTGGAAAAGTCCGATGACGAGGGAGGCCGCAATAGCCGTCAGAAGATTCAGAACCAGCCAGGAAAAGCGCGAACGCGTGGTCTGAAGCACGTCGCTGTAGAGGTCGATCTCCTTCACGCCGCCGAGCTTGAGCAGGTCCTCCTCGGCCTCTTCGTCGATGACATGGACCACATCATCCACCGTGATGACGCCGACCAGGCGCCCGACCTCGTTCACCACGGGAGCCGACACCAGCGAGTACTGGCGGAAGACGTGGGCCACCTCCTCCTGGTCCGTGCTGGCCGGGATCGGGTGAATGTCATGATCGAGCAGCTTCTGGACCCGCACCGGCCGCTTGTTGCGCAGCACCCGTGAGAGCGGCACCTTGCCGATCGGGCGATAGCGCGGGTCGACCACGTAGAGGTCATAGAAGTCGCTGACGATCTCCCGCCTGTGCGTCCGCATGAAGTCGATGGTCTCGCCGACCGTCCAGATGTTCGGCACCACCACGACCTCGCGCTGCATCATGCGGCCGGCC
>JANQGO010000027.1 GCA_028277285.1 Alphaproteobacteria bacterium
TTTCTGGGTTTGGACCTTGAGGGGTCTCTCGGTGACGGCCTGCACAGCCGCTACGTGCCGCCGGTCACCAACTTTCTGTTCAACGAAACGCCCTACATCACGACGGAAGCCAAACCGCTTTATGCCTATCACGACCTGCCCAGCAACTTCGTGACCGGCGGCGGCCATGGCAATGTCGTGGCCTTGCAGGGCCGGCTCGCGATCACCGAGCGTCTTGGCCTGATCGCGACCAAGGACGGCTATACCTGGCTGAACTTCAAGGCAGGTCTGGCCGATACGGAGGGCTGGAACAACATCGCGGCGGGCCTGAAGTACAATTTCATCTCGATCCCTGAGAGCGAGACGCTGGTCACCGCCGGTATCCGCTATGAGATCGCGGTCAACGATCTGGAGACAACGGGAATCGAGCTGGCCGGCGATGGCGACGGCTTTGTCAACCCGTTCATCACCGCGTCGACCCTGATCGGCAATCTGGGTGTGCAGGGTAGTTTTGGCGCGAACATCGCCATCGACGACAGTGTCGATGACTCCTTCATCCACTATTCGCTGCACGCCGACTATGAACTGTGGCCGGGCTTTTTCCCGATTGTCGAGATGAACGGCTTCACCGCCTTCAACCAGGCCAACCGCACCACCGGCGCGCTCGCCAAGCTCGACGGTGCGGATCTGCTGAACTTCGGCAGCTCCGACCGCGGCACGACCGTGACCCTGGGCGGCGGTTTCCGCTATCGCATTAACGACAACATGCTGTTGGGTTTTGGTGCTGAAACCGAGGCGACCAGCAACGACAACAGTGTCTTCGGCTCACGCGTGACGACCGATTTGGTCATTCACTTCTGAGCGCTAGAGCAGATCGCACTCTATCTGAATCACTTGCGATCCAGATAGAGTGCGTGAATCTGCTCTAACTATCTGGTCGAGAGCGGATTCACGCCTTGTCAGCGAGGGTGTTCCAGTCGGCGGCGCTGATCGCGCGGCCGGGATAGGCGACGTTCTCGAACGGCCAGTCGGCGGCAACCCACGCTTTGACGGTTGCGTAGAGTTCGTCGTCGAGACCGCTATCCAGTTCCGATGCTCGGACCCACAAGACGACCATCGCGTCATAGCGCTGTTTGATGCTCGGGTTGATGTAGACGCAGCCCAGACAGACCGATTCATCGGGCGCCATCATGGTGTAGGCGAACGAGGAGCGGATCGTGAACTCGCGCTGGTGCCAGGCCAGATCGATCAGGTCCTCCTCCAGCGTCAGGCCTTCCGGCCACGTGCTGCCGGAGACCTCGCTATAGCTGCTCTTAAGGTGATCGACGCTCGACATAACGGCGTCGTAGTCCTTGACCAGATCGTGGATGGTCAGCATGCGCAGGATGAAACGGTCGGTCTCCAACCGCTCCGGCACGTCAAAGGCAGGCGGCACGAAGGGTTTGTGATGGTTCATGGCGGGTTTCCTTCGAGGCGGGTCAGCCGAGCAGGCCGGTCGAATCGTCGATGGTCTCCGCGCCGATGAACCGCCGTAGCCGCTCCAGCTCGGCCCGGCAAGCGGCGACCCGGCCCTTGCCGGCCTTGACCTTCGGTTCCCACCACAGGCCATTGACCGCAAGCCGCCCCTCGGCGCGATGGTGTTTCATGTCGATGCGGCCGACGAACCGCTCGCCTTCCAGGATCGGCAGCACATAGTAACCGTATTGCCGTTTGGCCTGGGGCACGAAGGCTTCGAAACGATAGTCGAACCCGAACAGGCGCTGAGCCCGGTTGCGGTCGCGAATGACCGGATCGAACGGGCTCAGGAAGCGCAATCGGGCGGCGGGCTCGCGGACGCCCGCCAAACGGTCTTCCAGGTCAAGCCAGGCGAACGCCGCGCGTGGTTTGCCGCCGTCGGCCGGGGCGACCTCGACGACCTGCAGCCGGTCTTTGTTCTCCGCGCACCAGGTCTTCGCGACATCCGGCGAAAAGGCATCCCAGAACTGCGCGAGTTCGCCCGGCGTCGCGGTGCCCAAACGGTCCAGCGCCGCCGAGCAATGCCAGTCGACGCATTGGTACCAGTCCGGCTCCGGTTCGTGATGCTCGCCGGGAATGATGCGTTCGGCGAGATCGTAGACCTTCTGGAAATTGACCCGCTTGGCGACGGCCAGCTCGCCGGTCAGCCACAGGTACTCCAGCGCCGCCTTCGACGGCCCCCAATGCCACCAGCCGCCTTTGACACCGTTGTGCTCGTCATCGGTGAAGTCGCGGGACATCGACTGGCCATTCTCGCGCACGTGATCGATGAGTTTGGCGATCACCTCATGGCCGTTCTCGCCGACCCGTTCGTTGAACCAGGCGTTGGCATGCAGTTCGTCGCGCCGTCGCGCGAAACGGTGCTTCCAATAGGGATAGAACCGGGTCGGGATGACCGAGGCGTCGTGAGTCCAGTTCTCGAACAGCAGCCGATCGTCTTCAATCAGCCGCTCCAGATGGCGCGGACGGTAAGTCTGATAACGCGAATAGAGCGTCAGATGATGGGCGCGCTCGACGGTCGAGATGCTGTCGAGCTGCACGAACCCCATGCGTTCGATGAGATCGTAGAGCGCATCCTTGGTGAGCTTCAGGTGGCACGGTTCGGCCAGGCCCTGCAGATCCATGAAGAGGTGGCGCGCCTGCCGGTTGCTGAGCTGAAGGGGCGTCTGGGTCATGGCCCCAGTCCTACTAAGTTCTCTCGTCCGATGCCAGCGGCCGGTTGCCCGCCTGCTGACACTTGCTGCCTTTGCTGGGCATCCGGGCTAGGCTTCGCCCCGGTCGCCGCATCGATCCGTCCCTCTGATCCTAAGGCAGCAAACCCATGACCCCACTGTTGATGCAGCCGCCGGAAGGCGGTCGCAGTTTCGCCGGCGTTCCCGTCGTTACCGACCTCTCGGCGCTTGCGGCCGATATCGCCGTGCTCGGCATTCCCTACGGCACGACCTATGACACCGAAACGCCGGTCAACGAGAGTGCGGGGTCGCCGACGGCGATCCGCGCGCGCACCGACCGGCGGTCCCTGGAGCACTATGACTTCGATATCGGCCGCTCGCTGCTCGATGGTGTGGATGTGCGCATCGCCGATTGTGGCGATGTGGTCGGCGGTCCCAACACTGCTGACGGTGCCGCCAACCGCGAACGTGCGGAAACGGCGGTGCGCGCGGTCCTCGACAAGGGTGCGGTGCCGATCGTGCTGGGCGGCGACGACAGCGTGCCGATCCCGTTCTTCCGGGCGTTCGAGGGACGCGGGCCGTTCACCGTGATCCAGGTCGACGCCCATCTCGATTGGCGCGACGAGGTCTATGGCAGCCGATTCGGCTATTCGAGCCCGATGCGGCGGGCATCCGAGCTCGACTGCGTCACCGGCATGGTGCAGGTCGGCCTGCGCGGTATCGGCAGCGCCCGGCCGACGGAGGTCGCCGACGCCGAGGCCTGGGGCTCGCGTCTGGTGACCGCACGCGACGTTCGCCAAGGCGGCATCGCGGCGGCGCTGGATCACCTGCCCGAAGGCGGTGAATTCCTGATCACGATCGATTGCGACGGCATCGATCCCGCCGATTTCCCGAGCCTCAGCGTGCCGGCGCCCGGCGGTATCTCTTACTACGACGTGGTCGATCTGATACGCGGCGCGGCGCAAAAGGGCCGGATTGCCGGTCTGGATATCGTCGAATTCGGCCCCGAACACGACCTTTCCAGCGGCATTGGTGCGACCGTCTGTGCCCGGTTGGTGCTGACAGCGATTGCCGCGATGATCCAATCAGGCCAGATCGGCGAACCACTGAAACCCTAATGCAACATTTCGCCGGGTTGCCCTGCCGGACCGCCGGTGCCATCTAGCGGATGTCAAACGGGGGAAGGAACATGCTTGTTTTGCAAAGGTTTCTTGCGGTCGTCGTCGTTGCTGCCGCGGCTCTGGCGGTCGGCGTACCGGCGATGGCGGCTGAGCGGGTCGGCGAGGTGACGCGGGTCCAGGCCGACGCGACCGCCAAGAACGTTGACGAAAACCGCACGCTTCAATCGGGATCGGACATCTATGACGGCGATGTTTTGTCGACGGGACGCGAGGCGCGCCTTGAGGTGACGTTTGTCGACGGCACCGTCGTGACGCTTGGCGAGAACGCCGTGCTCGAGGTGACCGACTACATCTATGATCCCGACGGTGACAACAGCACGAGCACGCTGGACATGATCGCCGGCGCCTTCCTGATGGCGACCGGCGAGATCGGCAAGCAGGATCCCGACAACGTCACCGTCAGAACCGATCTGGCGGTCGTCGGTATTCGCGGCACCCAGTTCTGGGGTGGCCCGATCGACGGCAATTACGGGGTTCTGCTGTTGGAAGGCTCGATCTCGGTCACGACCGACGCGGGCACCGTCGTCCTGACGTCGACGGGCGAGGGCACGACGGTGACCGATGCCGGGACGCCGCCGTCCGATCCGGTGATCTGGCCCGACGACAAGACGGCGCGCGCGTTCGAGACGGTCACCTTCAATCCATAAGTCTGGCAAGAAGGCGCGTACGAACCGGGGCTTGGAGGTTTGCGTCTGACCCGGGGGGCTGCCGGGCGGCGCAGGGGGTTTTGAAGGGCGTCGCCCCGGTCCGTCGCGTCATCTGCGCGATGGCCGCTCTATCCGGCTGTCTCGCGCGTTGCCGGCGGTTGGACCGGCAAGGCTATGAGGCGCTCCAATCACGGCGCAAGTAGGGGCGTTTTGTGATGATTCCGTGGCTTGGTGTTTGATCTGCGCGCGCTAGCTTGGCGTCGGCCCGCTAAGCCCAAAGCTCAATCAGCCGCCTCGCCGGTAGGCCGCCGTTCGGGCGGCGGCGGGATCAATTGGATGGCGGCGACGGCGGCCATGATGATCAGGCCGCCCAGTGCGATGTTGAAGGTCAGGCTTTCGCCCAGCATGACGATGCCGCCGGCGACGCTGGTGACCGGCACCAAGAGGATGAACGGCATCACCTGGCTGAGCCGGTAACGGCCGATCAGCCGGTACCACAGCGCGTAGCCCGCCGCGGTCATGATAAAGGCCAGATAGACGACCTTGGTCCAATCCAGGGCGCTCGCCGTCGCGACGGCCTGCCATTGCCCGTCCTCTACGATCAGTGAGACGACCAGCATCTGCGGCGCGGCGAAGGCGGCGAAGTAGGTGATGAGCCGCAGGCCGCCGAAGTTGCCGAGGGTCTTGATCAGAACCTGGCCGCCGGCCCAGGCGATGCCGCCGATGATCAGAAGCGTCAGGTGATAGAGGCTGTTGTGCAGGCTGGGCTCGCCGGCGATCAGGCCGATGCCGATAAAGGCCGAGGCCATGGCCGCCGCGCGCACCCAGCCGATCCGGTCGCCCAGGAAGATGGCGGCGAAGATGGTGGCGAACACGACCTCCAACTGCACGATCAAGGCCGCGGTCGACGCGTCGAGGCCTTCCAAACCGGTGAACTGCAGGCCATAGGCCAGGGTGCCGCCGACAAAGGCGACGAGGGCCAGGCGCGGCGCTTCGCCGGGCCGCAACCTGCCGACGAACCAGATGAGCGCCAGGGCGGCGAAACCGAAACGCATGCACATCAGGAAGATCGGCGGAAACTGGTCGAACGCGTCCTTGGCCAGCGCGAAGCCGAAACCCCAGATCATCGGAACGGCGATGGCGGTCAGGATGTCGATAAAGCGCATGGCGGGTTCCGGCGGCGGGTTGCCATTGGTCACCACCGGATCGGCCGTGGCAAGGAGAAACCGGGCCCGTGCGGGATCCGCTTGTGCAACCCGGCCGCGGGCGGCATCGTTGCGGCCATGCTGAAGCTGACCATCATTGTCGGCCTGGCGACCGACCAGGACCTTCACGAGCGCCTGCACGATCTCGCCCATCGCGATGCCGTCGAGACGATCCGGCTGGATCGCGGCGACATGAAGCGGCATCGCCTGCGCGCCGAGACCGACAAGGGCACCGCCTGCGCCATCGCCCTGCCGCGTGACCGCCATCTGGAGGATGGTGCCGTTCTTCTGCTGGGTGACGACCGGGCGATTGTCGTGCGCGCGACTGACGAACGATGGCTGCGCCTGGAGCCCCGGGACGCGGCGGCGGCGCTGGAGCTGGGCTACCACGCCGGCAACATGCACTGGCGCGTCCACTTCAACGCCGGGACGCTGGCGATTGCACTGGAGGGGCCTGAGCAGGTCTATCTGGACCGGCTTGACGCCTACCTCACCGACGGCCGCGCCCGGGTGGTCGATCATGACTGACGCGGGCGCCCTGTTGCTTGCGCTGCAGCATGGCGACAGCGCGTTTCCCTCCGGCGGTTTCGCGTTCTCGTGGGGATTGGAAACCCTGAAGGCCGACGGCTTTGTACGTGACGGAGCAGGCGTGGCGGCCTTCGCACGCAGTCAGCTTACCCATCGCTGGGCGACGTCGGACCGGGTGTTTCTGCGCCGCGCGGCCCATGCGCCAGCCGATCTCGAACGCCTGGTGGCGCTCGACCGCGAACTTGAGGCGCTGACCCTGCCGGCGGAAATGCGCGAGGGATCGCGCCGCGCGGGGCGTTCGCTGCTGCGCGCCCACGCCAAGCTGGTGACGCCGGGCGTCGCGGCGTATCAGACGGCGGTCAAAGGCGGCGACGCTTATGGGCATCTGCCGATTGCCCAGGCCGTCGCCTGGTCCGGCGCGGGCCTTGCCGTGCTGGAGGTCGAGACCGTCGCCGCCTTCACGCTTGCCAGCGGTATCACCCAGGCGGCCATCCGTCTGGCGATCCTGGGGCCGCTGGAGGCGCAGGCGCTGCTGGCGGATCTGCGCGAAGACATCACGGCGCTGCTGGATCAACCGGTGCCCGACCAGCCGCACGCCTTCACGCCGGCCGCCGAGATCGCCGTCATGCGCCACGAGACGGGCGATGCCCGCCTGTTCGCCACCTGACCTCAAGGGGTAGAAACCATGAGCCTTGCCCAACAACCGTCCCAGCCCGGTGCGGCGCGCGTCGGTATCGGCGGTCCCGTGGGCTCGGGCAAGACGGCCTTGGTCGAGCAGTTGATTCCGCGCTTCGGCGCGCGCGGCACCGCGCTTGCCGTCATCACAAACGATCTGGTGACCAAGGAAGACGCCGAGCGCCTGCGCCAGAGCGGGCTGATCGCGCCGGAGCGTGTTCTGGCGGTCGAGGCGGGCGCGTGCCCGCACACGGTGATCCGCGAGGACCCGACGCTGAACCTGGACGCCGCCGACACGCTGGAGGCACGCTTCGCGCCGCTCGACCTGATTCTGCTGGAGTCCGGCGGCGACAACCTGGCCTCGACCTTCTCGCTGGAGCTGGTCGACTACTGGCTTTTTGTCATCGATGTCGCCGGCGGCGGCGACATTCCGCGCAAGCGCGGGCCGGGCGTCGTGCAGGCCGATCTCCTGATCATCAACAAGGCCGATCTGGCGCCCCATGTCGGCGTCGATCTCGACCGGATGGTGGCCGAGGCGCGGGAGATACGCGGCGACAAACCGGTGATCGTGACCAATTGCCGGGCCGGCGAGGGGTTGGACGCGGTGGTCGACCGGATTGCCCGCGACGTTCTGTTCGATGAATAGGCCGCTCGGCGATCCCGCGCGCATCGGCCGCCAGCTTGATCTGACGTTCCGGCGCGCGCCCGACGGCGCGACCTTTCTGGCGCGCCAGACCGCCGGTTTTCCGTTTCACATCACCCGGCCCTTTGCGCTCGACGCCAAGCCGGAAGGCATGGCGACGCTGATCCTGCAATCGATCGGCGCCGGTATTCTGCAGGGCGACCGCATCGACATGGCGATCGAGGCCGAGGCCGGTGCCGCCGTTCATCTGACGACCCAGGCCTCGGGCATCGTGCACACCATGAGCGAAGGCCATGCCGAGCAGACCGCCCATGTCACCGCGCGGGAAGGCGCGTTCCTGGAGTACCTGCCCGACGCGCTCATCCTGTTCCCCGAAAGCCGTTTGAAAACACGGCTGCTGCTGAATGTCGAACCGGGCGCGACCGTTCTGTGGTGTGACGGCGTCATCATGCACGATCCGAAGGGTGGCGACGGACGCTTCGCCAGCTTGTCATCGGAGACCGTGCTGACTTATGCCGGTGACGAACAGGCGGTGGACCGGTTTGTGATCACCGGCGACGTCATGACCGCCGATGGCGGCGCGATCACCGCCGGTTAC
>JANQGO010000206.1 GCA_028277285.1 Alphaproteobacteria bacterium
CCTGGGCTCCCTCTTCAAGGGGCGCTGACCGGCATCGGCAGCGCGCCGGCTAGTCGCTGGGCTTGGCCGCCATATCGCCGCGCACCTGCGGATGCTCCTCTTCGGCCTCGGACGAACCGGCGGCGGTTGATGTCTCCTGCACGGGCGGTTCCTCGTCCTCGGCATCGATGCGCACATGGGCCGGCGGGGTGCGGCCGTTCCTGACCTCGCCAAAGTAAAGCGACATGTGCGGGAACGGGATTTCGATGCCTTCCTTGTCGAAGCGCAGCTTGATGCGGCGCAGGTATTCCCGCCTGACGCCCCACTGGTAGCCGGCGACGGTCTTGACCCTGACGCGCAAGGTAACGGCGGAGTCGTCGAGCGAATTGACGCCGAAGACCTCGAGATCGCCGATCAGATGTTCCGCGAACGCCTCGTCCTCGCGCGCGACGCGATCGACATCCTTGATGACATCCAGCACATGGTCGGTGTTTTCCTGATAGGCGACGCCGATATCGATCACCGCGTAGCCATAGTCGCGTGTCATGTTGGTCACGGCAGTAACCTCGCCGAACGGCACGGTGTGCACGTAGCCGTCGAGATCGCGCATCTTCAGGGTGCGGATCGAGAGGCTCTCGACCGTGCCCATCTTGCCGCCGGCCTCCACGAAATCGCCGATCTGCACCTGGTCCTCGAACAGGATGAAAGCGCCGGTGATGACGTCGCGCACCAGGGCCTGGGCGCCGAAGCCGATCGCCAAACCGATGACGCCCGCACCGGCCAGGAGCGGCCCGATGTTGACCCCCAGTTCCGACAGGATCGTGATGATGACGATGGTACAGATGGTCACCAGCAGCACGTTGCGCAGCAGCGGCAACAGGGTGATCAGGCGCGGACTGGCGGCATGATCGCCGTCGCTGGTGACATAATTGGTCAACGCGCCGTCACCCAGTTCCCACACCGCGATGGCAACGACGATGATGATGAGCGTGGCGACCACCCGGCCGATGACGTGCGCCCCTTCGGGCGAGGCCAGCAGGCTCAGGACATCAATCCGCCACGCCTCCAGGATGACGATCGCGGCGAAGATCCAGATCAGCGCGCTGATGAACCAGGTGAGAACGGACACGTAGCGGTTGACGCGCTTCTTCAGACCCGGGAAGCGGCGCCGGAATGCGGCGTCGACGTGAAAGATCTTGTCGAACAAACGGCGTTGGCCGGTCGACAGCAAGAGCGCGACAAAGAACGTCACCGTCGAAATGCCGAAGGCCCGGAGAACATAGGTGAAGTCGTCCTTCAGGTTCAGCGCGTAGACGACATAGACCAGCACGATCATCAGAATGGCGAAGATGTGCCAGATATCGGCAAGGCGGTTGCGGATCATCGCGGCGCTGCCATCGGACTGCTCGCGGATCCATCCGGCGACCGGCCGGCGCAACTGCAGGATCAGGACAAAGGCCATCAATCCGATGATCAGACCGATCAGCCGCTCGATGAGTTCGTAGCTGCTGTCGGGAATGCCGAGTGTCAGCAGCAGAACGGCGATGAAGAACCCGTAGACGGCAACGACGATGAAACGCGTCGCCCAGATGTAGATGTAGGCGGCCGTCTCGTCGCCCAAGGGCACGGGCCGCACATTTGCCAACAACGGCGACGTCACGCAACGCGCGACCGACAGCAAAACTTGGGCCGTGGCGATCGCGTTGACGAGAGCCGAGGCGACATCGTCCGTCAGGACCGGCGGCTCCAACACCGCGATCAGCGCATGCGCAATCCCGGCGAAAACGACCACCGGCGCAATGGTCAGCAACACGCGGAAGAACGCCATCAACAGCCGGTCCGACCATGTGGCGCCCTGCTGGCCTTCGATCTTGCGGCGCTGGCCGCGCAACAGAAAGCGCAAGACGAGAGCACCGGCCAAACCGCAAGCGAGGATCGCCACCAACTGCCACAGCGCCGTCAGCCAGGCATCCCTCTGGGCCGGATCCTCCGCCTGATCGACAATCCAGGCCCACAGGTCCCCGCCGTCATCGACGTCATGAAGCAGTTCGCCGACATTTTCGTCCAGGACGCCGACTTGTTCGGCGATCTCACCGACAATATCGCCGTCGCCTCCGCTGTCCGCCGCCGCGGTCTGATCGGCTGCCGCGCCGTCCTCCGTCGCGCCGCTCGCTTCGGTCTGGGTTCCCTGCCGCTCCTTCTCGGCCTCGATCAGCGCCTTCAACTGGCCGAGAAAGGCCGCGCGCTGGTCAGGGTCTTCCAGTGTCGTGACCAGACCTTCCAGTTCCTGGATGGTGACGGTCTGGCTGTCGGCGCTCGTGTCGCCGGCGTCGGCAGCGTCGCTCTCCTGCGCCGACGACGGTGCCGCGAGCACCATGGCCGCGACCATCAACAGTCCTGCCGCGACCAACGCGGTCCGTGATAGAATTGTCCTGCAAAAACGCATCAAGAAGCCGATCCCGCCAGTTTTCGGCCGGGAAGCTGCCACGTTGTCGGAGCGGAAGCGAGTATGAAGAACCTCATCGCGGCATTCTTGCTGCTGATTCTGGCACAGACAACGGTCCAGGCCGGGTTTCTTGCCGGTGAAGCCGCTCTGCACGCCGGCCAGTTCGAGCGCGCCCATGCGGAGCTTGTGCCTGCCGCCGATCGGGGCGATGCGCGGGCACAGAACGCGCTGGCGCTGCTCTACCTGAACGGCTGGGGCGTCAGCGCCGATCACAGCGCCGCGGCCCGCCTGTTTCGGCAGGCGGCCGACCAGGGCTATGCCCGGGCCGAGCACAACCTGGCCCTGCTCTACCAGACCGGACGCGGCGTCGAAAAAGACGAGGCGCTGGCGGCCGACTGGCTGAAACGGGCCGCAAGGCGGGGGTACGTCCCCTCGCAGTCGGATCTGGGCTACGCCTACTACACCGGCCAGGGTGTGCCGCACGACCTGCTGCGCGCCTATTTCTGGTGGACGCTGGCCGCCAAGCGGCTGGATCTGGAGGCGACCCGCGCGCGCGAAGACATCATCTTCATGATGACCGCGCACCAGAAGGACATCGCCGAACTCCTGGCCGCGCAATTCGTGCCGGACCGCTGAGCTCGGGATCATCCGAAACCACTTTCCCTGACACCCCCGCTTCGCCTATAACCGGCGCTGGCGCGCGGGCGCCTTGGTTTTGACGTCTTGGGACCGGGGTTTCGACATGGAGCATATGCGTTCGGATTGGGAAAACGCCGATAAGGACCATTTGGGTACCTATCGCCGGTTCATGAAGCTGACGCTCTATTCGACCATCTTCCTGGTCATCCTGCTTATCTTGATGGCGTTGTTCCTGGTCTAGGCCCGGGCGCCGGGCGCCGTCCTTCCGTGTCCTGGATCCCCGACCGGCTCGTTTCCGGCGGCCAGACCGGCGTCGACCGCGCCGCGCTGGACGTCGCCATCGCGTTGGATTTGCCGTGCGGCGGATGGTGTCCGAAAGGCCGCCGCGCCGAGGACGGTCCGATCGACGCGCGTTATCCGCTCAAGGAAACGCCCAGTGCCGACTACGCGGAGCGCACGGCGTGGAACATCCGCGATTCCGACGCCACGCTCATCATCAGCCCCGAGCCGTTGACCGGCGGCACCAAATTGACCGCCGACCTGGCCGAACGCCAGCCGCGGCCGTGGCTGGCCGTCGACGCGGTCAGCGACGCCGACGCCATGACACGAGTGCGCGCGTGGCTGGACGAACATAAGCCGGGCGTTCTTAACGTCGCAGGCCCGCGCGCCAGCAAGACGCCCGATCACTACCAGGTGGCCTACGATTTCCTGATGGCCCTGCTCGGCGCCGGGAGAACCTGACGCGATAGAGCAGATCGAGAGCGGATCCTGCTCTACTCGGAGATTGAGGCCTACTCCAGTCCGACGACGCCGCTGCGCACCCGGTCGGGCTCCAGCGCCAGGGCGTGGCACAGGTCGTCGAAGGTCCGGACCTCGTTGGGCAGGACGCGGTTGTCGGCGGCGATGATCAGCCAGGCAACACGCATCAGCGTGCGGGCCCGCTTCGGCTTGCTTGCTTGCCGCTCGATCTTCGCCATCAAGATGCGCCGCGACCGATCGGGCTCGGACCGCAACGCATGGATGTATTCGTCGAAAATCGAGATCGCCTTGCCGGTGTCGAAGCCGGACAGGATGGGCTCGCGCTCCAGAATGGCGTCGATGCGATAGCGCTCCTCCAGCGACACATCGCCGTCGGCCTGAGCCGCCAGCGCGCTGACCGCCATCGCGGCCTTCAGAAACGGCCGGTCGCGGAACCGCTCGACTTCTGCCGATAGTTTGACCATCAAGGGGCCGCGAGGTTCGCGCCTGCTCCTACCTTCGACCGCCATCACTACCCCCAACAAGAACCCAGAAATCGGCAAAGAGCCGCGAACCTACAGCCAATTTCGCGCCCTGTCCCTATCCACAGTTCGTTGGGCCCGGTGTGATCAAGCGCATTGGCAGACGGTGCGTAAGCAGACATGCTAAGGCAATTGCCCGTTCTTCGTGCCGCAAGTTGCCGGAAACCATGACCAATCCGTCCGCCTCAACCATCCTGCCGACCGTTTTCGCCGAGTATCAGCCGATCATTGACCTGTCGCGGAATCGCATGGTTGGGTGTGAAGCACTGGCGCGCTGGACGCCGAAGGGCAAGAAGTCGATCAGTATCGGAAACGTGATCCACGATATCGAGGCCGACGAGAAGCACGCGATGGAGCTGACGCGGCGGATGCTGACCTGCATCCGCAACGATCTGGAACCGCTGCTGGCGACGCACCCCCACTTTTGCGTGCATGTGAACATTCCGCCTATCGTGATCGGCAGCAGCGGTGTCGCGAGCCTGTTGGAAGAAGCCGACCTTGCCGCCTATCACAGTCAGCTCGTCGGCGAGATCACCGAACGTCAGGCGCTTGACGATCTCGGGCGCAGCGCCATTCACATGGCCCGCGACGAATTGGGCATGAAGGTCGCCATCGACGACTTCGGCACCGGCCAGTCGGGCCTGGAGCAGTTGATCGGGCTGGAAGTCGACATTCTGAAGATCGACCAGACCTTCATCGGACTGATCGGCAAGGACGCCGCGGCCGAACGTCTGGTCCGCGCCATCACCGCGCTCGCCAGCGTGCTGGACAACGAAGTGATTGCCGAGGGCGTCGAAACATCGGAACAGGCGACGTTCCTGCGCGAGATCGGCGTGACCCGGGGCCAGGGCTGGTTGTGGTCGAAAGCGATCGGACCCTTGGAGCTGGAGACGTGGCTGGAAGCAGCGTCCATTTGAACGCGTGCAGCCCGAAGCGATGACGCGCGGCGACACGCGCCACGGTGACCTCGTCCGTATCGAACGTGTGGACGGCACCATCGCCGTCATCACGCTCAACAAACCGCCGCTCAATCTGATCGACATTCCCCTGCTTGACGCGCTGCTGGCGGCGTTGCGCGCGGCACGCGACGACGACACGGTCCGCGCGGTTGTCGTCACCACGGATCTCGATCGCGCGTTCAGCGCCGGTCTCGACCTCGTCCAGGTCCTCGAAGGCGGCTCGGCCGCAATGCGGGCGATGCTGCAACGGCTCTATATCGACCTCTTCGATATCCAGCACACGCTCGGCAAACCGTCGATCGCCGCGATCAAGGGCCTAGCGCGCGGCGGCGGCATGTCGCTGGCGGTTTCGTGCAACGTGATCGTGGCGGCGTCGGACGCCAGCTTCGGCTATCCCGAGCTCAACGTCGGCATCCTGCCGGGCCTGCACTTCACCCACCTGCCCCGCGTCGTCGGACGCCACAAGGCCTTCGACCTGCTGTTCACCGGCGAGCCGTTCGACGCCGCCGAGGCCCAACGTCTGGGCCTGGTCAGCCGGCTCGCGGAGCCCGAAGAGGCTCTGACCTCAGCACTCGCCATGGCGCGGACCTTTGCCGAGAAGCCGCCCGTGGCGATGCGGCACGCCCGCGAACACTTCATGCGCATCAACGACCACGACTACCGGCGCGAGATCGCCGGCGTCGTCGACACCATGGCCGCCATGATCGACAGCGCCGAGACACGCACGGCGCTTGAGCGGTTCCTTAAGATCTGACGCGGTGCGCCGACGAACGCCTAACCCGCCGACTTGGCCTGCTGATTGTATCTCAGACAGGACTGATAGTAGACGCTGAGGTCAGCGCCAAAGCCGGGGTCATGTTCGTCAACCAAGTCGACCAGGCTCTCCCAACTCAGGCAGTCCACCTGCGCGCGCCGAAGGACCGGCAAGAAGCTCGTCTCGAACCAGTCCATCTTCGGCCCGTCGTAGGTTTCAACACGGTGGCGCACCACAGACTCGATACTCTGCTTGTTCATCGCGCCTTGGAAGACGCCCCGCTCAATCTGCTTCTCGGGCGCCAGCACAAAGAAACCGATATCTGTCATGGCGGCCGGATCCAAGCCGGCAAGCCGGATGGTCTCGGCCAAACAGGCGACATTGCGGGCGGCCTGGTTGTAGCCCGGCGCGCGCGTCGTCCGGTGTGAAAGCGCGCTGAACATCTTCGCCTCCGTCACCTTGAGCATCGTGCTGTCCGCGTTCAGCGACAGCTTCGCTTGGCTCGTACTGCCAAACTGGAAATGGCCGATTGCCCCGTCAGCATGGGTGTAGCCTTCACCATGGGGGTCACCGCGACAACGCCGCAGAAACGTCGATGGCAGAATGGCCTCGGAAAACCAACGCGCTGACGCGTCGAAAGCGAGCGGATGATCGACCGACCGATTCTCGGCGAACCAGTCGAGGACCAGCCGCAGCATCCAGCCTTCTTCAAACAGCAAGGTGGCAGGAAAAACTCGATCGCTCGACGTGGCTCTGCCGAGCATGTCGCATACTCTAGATAGAATGTGTTGCATGCTGGAAACAAACACAGATTGCAGCACCAATCCAGCGAGCCAAACCACAGAGAATGTCGCGACAAGATTTCCAACGTGTGGCAGCGTCGCGTTTCGGAGTCACTCGGATGGTTGACCGCAGGGAAATTTGATGGAAACAGCATCTCTTCTGAAACCAGGCGCGGTGGCGCTTGTTACCGGCGCCAGCGTTGGCATCGGCAAAGCGATCGCCATGCGATTGTTGGAACAAGACGCCAGGCTGATTGCCGTCGCGCGCAACCGCGAGCGGTTGGAGGCAGTTTTCAGCGACCACGGCGACAGCGTTCACGTGCTGCCGCTGGATGTGACCGACGGGCCGGCCGTCGCCGGTCTCATCGACAACCTGCCCGGGTCGTGGCGCGACATCGACGTTCTGATCGCCAATGCCGCGTCGGATGTCGGCGGCCGGCAGCCGTTCTGCGACGGCGATGGCGAGGACTGGGCCTCGACCGTCGAGACCAACATCAACGGCGTGGTCCGTGTTTGCCACACCATCCTGCCGGGGATGCTGGCACGCGGCCGCGGCCACGTGGTGATCGTCGGCTCCGTCGACGCCCTGGGAACCCGCCCCGGCGCCAGCATCTACGCGGCGACGAAACACGCAGTGCATGCGCTGGCCGACGGGCTGCGCCGGGACTATGTCAGCGATCCCGTTCGCATCACCGAAATTCTGCCCGGCCTGGTGCGCACGGGCTTCGCCGAAGCGCGCTTTCGCGGCGACGCGGAACGGGCGGACGCGTACTATGAATCGTTCCCCGCCTACCTCGATCCCGACGATATCGCGCGCAGCACCATGTTCGCGTTGAACCAGCCGGACGAGGTCAACGTCGCGCAGATGGTGATCGTGCCGACCGGCTACAAATAGTCGATCAACCTGGCTTGCCGAGCTCGGTCCGGTCGCGCCGTGCCGTCCACCAGTCGCGCGCCTGATAGAACCAATAGGCCGACTGGGCGGCGATGCTGCCGAACGGCCCGCCGGCCCAGGCAAGGCCGAACGGCTCGAACAGGCGGATGCGGTCGTCCTCGCCCTTGATGGCCTCGGCCAGCACCTCGCCCGCCACCGTGGTCGTGCCCATGCCGCTGCCGCCGAAGGCCTGGGCATACCACAGGCCGGGTTGGCGCTGACCGATCTGGGGCATGCGGTGGCGCGCGTAGCTCATGGTGCCCATCCACGCGGTCTCGTAGCGCGCGATGTCGGCCAGTTGCGGATAGACCCGTTTCATATCGCCCAGCATGACGTCGGCCAGCCGGGCGGGCTCGCCGCGCCGCGCGGTCATGCGGCCGCCCCACAGGACACGGCCGTCGGGCAGCGCGCGGTAGTAATCGCCGGCGTCGCGCGTATCGCCGATCGCGATGTTGCATTTGATGGCGTCGGCCAGGCGGTCGGCCGGGATCGGCGCGCTTGCCATGACATAGGTCGCGACCGGCAAGACCGCGCCCGACACCGGCGCATAAAGGCCGAGGCCATAACCGCCGGCCGCCAATACAACATGGCGCGCCCGTACCTGGCCGGCCGGTGTGACGACAAGCTTGTCGTCGCGGTCCGGATCCAGCGTCACGACCGGCGTGCTCTCGAAAATCCGCACACCCTTCGCCTCCGCCGCGCGCGCCACGCCCAGGCAATAGTTCAACGGGTGGAACTGAAAGGCATCGCGGTTCAAGAGGCCGTCGAAGTAGTGCGGCGAATCCGCGAACTCGGCGCGCAGACGCTCCCGCTCGATGAACTCAAGCTGTGCGCCGAAGGTCTCGGCCATCAAATCGCGGTGGGCGCGAAGCCCGTCAGGCGCGCTGGTCCACGAGGCGACCAGCACGCCGTCCGGGTTGGGACCGCAAGCGATGTCGTAGGCGCCGATGCGTTTGCGGATGAGCGCCAGCGCCTCGGTGGTCAGATCGTAGAGCGCGCGTGTGTGATCGACACCGACCCACTTGATCAGCGTCTCCGCGCCTTGCGAGTAACCCGGGCCGACGAAACCGCCGTTGCGGCCCGATGCGCCGAAGCCGACGCGTTCGGCTTCCAGCAAGACGACGTCCTGAACGCCGCGTTCGGCCAAAGACAGCGCGGTGTTCAGCCCCGCCAATCCGCCGCCGACAATGCACACCTCGGCATCGAGCGCGCCCTGCAGAGGCGGGCGCTCGGCATCATCGGTGCGCGTCTGCGCGTAGAAGCTATCGATGTAACCCATCAGCGAAGACGACGAGCGAAGGCCCTTAGGGAAATGATCGGTGCAACCTCAGCCCTGGGCGGCATGCAGGCGGTCGAGACCGGCACGGGCCGAATCACGGGCCTGCACACGATGACGCAAGACCTCGCCATAGATCTTGCCGAAGGGGCCGCCGGCCCAGTTCAGGCCGAACGGCTTGAACAGGTGCCAGGTCTCGTCGCCCTCGGCGATGGCGCCGGCCAAAACCTCACCGGCGACGGTCGTCGTGCCCATGCCCTGGCCGCCGAACCCTTGGGCGTACCAGTAGCCCGGCTTCAGTTCGCCAAGCTGGATCATGCGGTGGCGGGCGTAGCTCATGTAGCCCTGCCAGGCGCTCTCGGCGCGAATGCCGGCAAGCCGCGGATAGACCTTGAGCAGATCACCCATCATCATCGACTTCAGGTTGTCCGGCTCGTTCAGCCTGAGCGTGCCGCGCCCGCCCCACAGGATGCGGCCGTTCTCAAGACGCCGGTAATAGTCCAGGCTGAAGCGCGTGTCGTAGATCGCGTGATGGCACTTGATCGCCGACTGCAGCAGGTCCTCGTCAACCGGCTCGGTCGTCATGACATAGGTCGCCACCGGCTGGATCGCGCCGTTCAACTGGGGTGCCGCGCCGTTGACATAACCGCCGACGGTCACCACGAGCTGATCGGTCTCGACGACGCCCGTGTCGGTCGAGACCTGTTTGTCGGCGCGGTCACCGTCAATCACCGTGACGGCGCTGTTCTCGTAGATCTTGACACCCAGGCTCTCGGCGGCGCGCGCCACGCCCAGGCAGTAGTTCAGCGGATGAAACCAGAAGACGCCGCGATGCAGCATGCCGTCGAAATAGACGGGGGAATCGCAGAACTCCTCGCGCAAGCGCTCGCGCGGAATGAACTCGTACTGTTCGCCGAAGTTCTCCGCGGCAAAGTCGCGCCATTCCTTCATCTCGTCGGGATTGTCGAACCATGACGCCCCCAGGTGGCCATCGGGGTTGGGACCGCATTCGATGTTGTACTTGGCGATCCGGCTCTTGATCAGGTGCAAGGCGTCGACGGTCAGCGCGTGGAGTTCCTGGGTGTGCTTCAGACCGACCTGGCGGATCAGGCGATCGTCGCCCGCCGCGTAGCCGGTGCCGACAAATCCGCCGTTGCGGCCCGACGCGCCCCAGCCGACCCGCTGCGCCTCCAAGACCACGATGTCGCGCACGCCCCGTTCGGCCAGGCCGAGCGCGGTGTTGAGACCGGCCAGGCCGCCGCCGACAATGCAGACCGACGCCTTGACCATGCCTTCCAGGGCGGGACGCGGCTCGTTTTCGGTTGCCGTCTGGGCGTAGTAGCTCTCGATGTAATCGCTCATGGGGACCTGCTCAGGGGCATGGATAGGTGTAGCGGTGATGAATGTCCTCGATCGCCGCCAGGGTCTCATCATCCAGCGCCACGTCAAGACACGTCATCGCGGCCTCAAGCTGCGCCATGGAGGTCGCGCCGATGATGCTGGAGGTAAGGAACGGCTGGCGCGCCACCCAGGCCAGCGCCATGACGCCGGGATCCAAGCCCTTTGAGCGCGCCAGGTCGACATAGGCCTGGGTCGCGGGCTCGGCATTGACTGGCTTCAGGTAGCGCGTGTTGTCCGGGTTCAGCGTCATGCGCGCGCCCTCCGGACGGGCGCCGCCCAGATACTTGCCCGACAGTGCACCGGCGGCCATCGGCGCATAGGCCAGAAGCCCGACGCTTTCGCGCATGGCGACCTCGGCACAGCCCGCCTCGAACGTGCGGTTCAGAAGGCTATAGGCGTTCTGGATCGAGACAACGCGCGGCAGGCCCATGGTCTCGGCCAGCTGCACGAACCGCATCATGCCCCAGGGCGTCTCGTTGGAGAGGCCGATATGGCGCACCTTGCCGGCGGCGACGAGATCGCCGAGCACGGCCAGCGTTTCCTCGATCGGCGTCATCTCCTCTTCGTGGTCGTGGCGGTAACCGAGCTGGCCGAACTTGTTGACCTCGCGGTCGGGCCAGTGGAGCTGGTAGAGATCGACATAATCGGTCTTGAGCCGCTGCAGGCTGGTATCGATCGCCTGCTCGATATGCCAGCGGTTCAGGCGCGGATTGCCGTCGCGGATATAGGGGAAGCGCGCGCCGGGCCCGGTGACCTTGGTCGCCAGGATGACCTTGTCGCGGTTGCCGCGCGCCTGCATCCAGGTGCCGATGACCTCCTCGCTGCGGCCGTAATGTTCGGCCGAGGTCGGCACGGCGTACATCTCCGCCGTGTCGATGAAGTTGCAGCCGCGCTCGAAAGCGTAATCCATCTGCTCATGGCCTTCGGCTTCGGTGTTGCGCGAGCCCCATAGCATGCTGCCCAGGCAGATCAGCGAAACCTCGATATCCGTGTCGCCCAGCCGGCGGTACTCCATGACATCCCCTTTGTCTGACGCGGCCGCGCATTCTAACGGGCAAGCGCGGGCTTCCAAGGGGAATAAGGCGGCCTAACCGCCAACTGGCCACCGGGCGGGAACATCCTGACCGTACACCTCGCCATAGCGCGACAACGGCAGCATGTCGAAAATAAGGTGGATGCGCGCGGCCCCGCCGTCGTTAAAGGCCTCATGCACCTGTTTGTTGTCAAACCACCAGAGTTCTCCTTCGCGCATGCGCACCTCCTCATCGCCGCTCTTGAGATAGCTGCCCGTGGGACTTTGCAGGATCAGGTGATAGCGGTCGCGCGGTCGATAGTATGCGCCGCGATCGATATGCGGGTAGACGCGGCGGCCCGGCATCAGACGCACGATTTTCGCGCGGCCCAGTTCGGCCTTTTGTTCTTTGGCGAAAGCCTTCAGGAACGCGCAAGCGCCGACAAAGTGCCGCGACGTCGTCGTGAAGCGGCTTTCATGCACATCGAAACGCTTGCGCCCGTTGATCTTCGATTTGACGAGGCCGCGCAACGGAATGGCTTCGGCTTCACGCTGCACCTTGATCTTCTTCTGGCGCCCGATGCTGAGCGACCAGGCTTCCGGAAGGCTCTCGATTTCATCGAGAAAAGGTTGGGTGTTCATGTTGCTGCGCAGACGACGAAAGTACTTCATGGGAGCAACCTCCTTGTCTTCGGTGAGCGGTCGTTATGAAACCAGGCGAAGTGCCGCCGCCGTGTTGGCGGCCGGATCGTGCCGCATGTCGACCTCGCGCAACGCGCCGCCCTCCAGATGAAGGACGCGGTCGGCGGTTGCGGCGCGGCCGGGATCGTGGGTCACGAAAACGACGGTGCCGTCGAAGAGGCTGAGCGCACGGTTCAACAGACCGCCGGCATCGCGGTCCAGGTTGGCGTCAGCTTCGTCCAGGAGCAGGACGCGCGGGCCCGCCAGAAGCGCGCGCGCCAGGGCGATACGCGCGCGTTCGCCGGTCGACAAGCCTTCGCCGTTCTCCGATACGCGCGTCTTCAGCCCCCTTGGCGAACGCGCGACCAGACTGTCGAGGCCCAGTTGCGCCAGCACGCCGTTGATCGCGTCATCGCTCGGATCGGCGCCGCCGTAGGTCAGGTTGAAACGCAGCGACCCGCGCAGCAGCGGCAGGTCCGGTGAGCACAACGCGAAGGCGCGGCGCACATCGCCCCACCGGGCTCGCCCGATGTCCTGGCCATCGAGCAGCACCCTGCCCCCGTCCGGATCGATGATGCCGGCCAGCACGCGCAACAGATGCGATTTGCCCGCGCCGTTGGGGCCGACGACGGCGACGCGCTCGCCGGCCTCGATGGTAACGCTGACCTTATCCATCATCGCGCCCAGCGAGACGCCGTTGAGCTCGATGCGGCCCGGGCCGTTCTCCAGCGGCAGGCCGTCGTCGACGCGTGCGAGGCGCGCGTCCGCGCCGAGCGCAAGAAGCTGTTCCTGTTTCTCACGCGCGATCAAAGCGCCGTTCCAGTACTCATAGACGCGGCCCAGATCCTGCAGGCGCGGTGCCAGCAGGCCGGCGACCACCATCGCGGCGACAACGGCACCGGGGCTTGCCTGGCCCACGGCGACCTGGGCGGCGCCGACGAAGAGCGCGCACGCGCTCGCCACGCTGCCGCTGGCTTCCGACAACGCGCGCAGCAGGCCGACGACGCGCGAGCGCACGACCAGCGAATGGCGCAGGTGGTGACTGAGCTTCTCGAAGCGGCCGAGTTCGGTCTCCTCTTGACCGAACGCCTCGACGACACCGATATGGGCGACACGGTCGTTCAGCATCGCGGCCAGCCGGCCTCGCCGCCGGCGCGACTCGCGTGTCCGCACGCGCAGGCGAGGCCCGATCAAGAGTGCCAAGATCAAGGCAATCGCCACGGCGATCGCGACGGCGACGGCGACGACCGGTTCGACAAAGCTCAAGGCGCCGACCGCGAGCAAGGCGGCGATGCCGCTGACCGTCAGGCGCGCCAGCCCCAGGCTGACCCATTGGCGCAAGGCGCTGAGATCCCCGACGAATCGCAGCACGATCGCGCCCTTGCTCATCTGCCGCGCGCCCGTGGCACCGATGCGCGATAGATGCCGGAAAAGCATCATGCGGACCGCGTGCACATAACCCTGGCCCAGCTTTTCGGCGTCGATCTGGGCGCGCCAGCGCAGCAACGCGGTCACGACGATGCTGGCGATCAAGCCGCCACCGAATAGAAACGCAAGCGATGCGGTCAAAGGCTGCCCGGCGGAGACCAACGTGTCGAACCCGTGGCGGACCAGAAGCGCGGTGCCGACGGCGGCGCCGGCCTGGCCGACACCGTTGGCGATCAGCCAGCCGAAAAGCCTGAGACGCGGGCCTTGCAGCACGCGCGGCAATGTCTTGCCGGCTGGCTGGGACGTTGACGTGCGACGCGGCGACATCATGCCGCCTTAGGCCGCGACGACCGCGCGTGCGACGGCATCTTGCGGCCGGGCGATCAACGCCGAGAGCGTCCGTGGATCGTGGAAGTCGCCGGCGCCGAGGCACGGCAGATCGATCGCGTCGGATGCCTCGCGCATGGCAAGCGGCGACTGGGTCAGGCAGCCGGAAACCGCGCGCACAGGCAGGCCCGCCTCGCGCAGCCAGGCCACACCCGCCTGGGCGCCCATGGCATCGCGCGCGGCGAAGACGAGACCGGAAAGCAGGCGCTGGAATTCCCGGTTCTGGAGAAGCTGGGCCGTTTCGTTTTGCAGGAGGCCGTCGGCGAGCTCGATAACGACCACGTCGTTCCCGGCGCTCGTCGCTTCACCGATCAGGCCGTGGATGCCGGCGAGGATCGCGTCCACCGGAACATGGGCCGTGCTCGCGAAACCCGCATCGGTGAAGTCACTGACAAAATGCGCGCCGGAGTCGCGATAGAGCCAGAGGTCGCCACCCGCGCCCGTGCCGGTGACCTTGATCGCCGCGACCTTGTGACCGTTGAGCGCCAGACCGCGCGCCAGCGACGCGACCGTATGGGTCTTGCCCGCGTTCATCGACGTACCGCATACCGCGACAATCGGACGCCGGATCGGCAATGTCGAAGGATCGACCGCGTAACGGCTGAGATTGATACGGTCGCCGGATCGGTCACACACCGCGCCAAGAATGGTGATCGCGGTCGCCGGTTTCATCAGACTGTGCTGGCCTTCGACAAGACCAGCGATGCCGCCTGCCGCGGCCAGGTGCGCCGGCCCGGTTGCGGTTGGACAACGCGCTTCGAACTGATCGGGCGCATAACGGCTGCCACAGGCAAGGAGAACCTCGTCACCGGTAAACAACATGGCACGGCGCCCGTCAGGACGTTCGATCCGCGGGTGTTGGCCGGTCGCCTGGACCTCGGCGATAACCAGGTCACCGGCGTTCAGACCCGTGGCATCGGTCTCCAGCAATCGAATGTGGTCGTGGTCAACACGGCGCGTCACGAAGGACGGCTTGACGCGCGACAGACGGACGTTGTCGATGAGTTGCATGGCGTTTGGCTCTCCTGGCTGGCGCAGCGGAACGTGAAGCTGCTGACACCAGAAGAACGAACGCCCGGGCGGATTATTCCACCCGAACGAAAGAAACTAGAGACGCTTGCGTCGCGAAAAAAGCTCAGCGTCTACCAGCAACGCGAACCGGGATTTTGCAACAGGCCGTAGCCGTAGACATCATCGCGGCCGGAAGGGCCGAGATCGCGGGCGTTGTTGATCAGAAGCGTGCGCGCCGCGACGGGATCGCCGGCGGTCTCCGCGCGCGCGCGCAACAACGCGGCGACGACATAGGGAACGGCAAAGCTGCTGCCGGTCCACGTGACCGCGCCGCCGTCGGACCCGGCCGAGACGACATCGACGCCGGGCGCGGCGATCTCGACATAGGCGCCGCGGGTTCCGTTCCTGTAGGGACGCAGGCGTTCGTCAACCGCGGCGACCGCGATCA
>JANQGO010000361.1 GCA_028277285.1 Alphaproteobacteria bacterium
GCAAAGGCGACATCGTCGTCGACCAGGACGAGTACATCCGCCACGGCGTCGAGATCGACATGCTGACCAAGCTGCGGCCCGCCTTCGCCAAGGACGGCACGGTCACCGCCGGCAACGCCAGCGGCATCAACGACGGCGCCGCCGCGGTCGTGCTGATGACCGCCGACGAAGCGAAGGCGGGCCGCAGCTTGGTCAGCATGTCGATCTCGACGCCGTGGCGGATGTACTCGTCCTGGTCGACGACGATGTCGCCTTTGCGGTGCGGCACGGTGACCGGCACGATCTCGTCGGAGAACTTGCCGGCCTTCTGGGCGGCCTCGGCGCGGTTCTGGGAGGTCAGGGCGAAGTTGTCCTGCTGCTCGCGGGTGATCTGCCACTGGTTGGCGACATTTTCGGCGGTGTTGCCCATGTGGTAGCCGTTGAACGCGTCCCACAGGCCGTCCTTGATCATGGTGTCGATCATCTCGGCCGGGCCCATCTTGGTGCCGTTCCGGAGGTTCATGCAGTGGGGCGCCTGGCTCATGCTCTCCTGGCCGCCGGCGACGACGATACTGGCGTCGCCCTCTCGAATCTGCTGGTAGCCGACGGCGACCGCGCGCAGGCCGGAACCGCAGAGCTGATTGAGGCTCCAGGCCGGCGATTCGACCGGGATGCCGGCGCCGATCGAGGCCTGGCGCGCCGGGTTCTGGCCTTCGCCCGCCTGCAGGATCTGGCCCATGATGACCTCGTCGACATCGCCCGGCTCGACGCCGGCGCGGCTCATGGCGCCTTCAATGGCGGTTTTGCCCAGGACATGGGCCGGCAGGCTCGACAAGCCGCCGTTAAACGACCCGACCGGCGTGCGGGCGGCACTGGCAATGACGATCTCGCTCATGACTGGGTCCACTCCCTGCTTCACTGATGGTGTGGTTCCTATATAGGGCATTTGTGTCCATTTCGCAGGTGCGAAATGAGGGGCGACAGGAGGGTGTCACACGGTTTTGCGCAGCCAGGCGTCGAGCGGGCGCCAAAGCTGCTCGCGGGCCCGGTGTCCGACCACCATGCCGATATGGCCGGCCGCCGGCGTCATCACCTCGGCCTGGGGCAAGCGGTCGGCCAGCGGCCGGGCGCTTTCCGGCGGCACGATGTGGTCGCGGCGGGGAATGGCGACCAGGGCCGGCAGGTCGACGGCCTCGGGCCGGATGATCTGGCCGCCGATCCGCCAGCGGTCGCGGCCGGGCAGGTTGTCGCCATACCAGCCGTGCAGGCAGGACCGGCCGACGGGGCCGGTCAGCGGTACGCCGTCGTTCAGCCAGTCTTCCAGGGCGACAAAGGCTTCGGCCTTTTCGCTCGCCGGGTCCAGGCCGGCGAAGCGGCGGAACTTCGCCTGGATCAGGTTCGGCGACATCGACGCGAACATCATCTGCAGGACGTCGACGGGGATCATGCCGTCGGTCTTGGCAGCGGCCTCGACCTGGGGCGTCGCCATGGCGAACAGGCCCGCCTGACCGCTGCGGTCGGCGTGGAAATCCCACGGCGTCGCCAGCAGGGCGAGGCCGGCGACGTCGGCGCCGTGATGCTGCGCCAGGGCAAGCGCCAACAGGCCACCCATGCAGTAACCGACGACCGGGACCGGCACACCGCCCAGCTTGCGCGCCTCGGCAAGCGCCTGGGCCAGATAGCCGATGATGTAATCGTCCAGGTCGAACCCCTGTTCGGCCTCGCCCGGCGCGTCCCAGTCCATCAGCAGCGGACGCCAGCCCCGGTGTTTGAGATAGCGTGCCAGGCTGTTCTTGGTGTCGAGGTCCAGGATATAGGCGCGGTTGATCAGCGAGGGCACCAGCAGGACCGGCCGGCCCTTGCCGCCATAGTCGCGCAGCTTGGCGCTGCCGGCGGTCCAGACGGGCTCGGGATCGAAGGCGGTGCGGCGATAGGGGTGACGGCGATAGGCTTTGACGCCGGTCAGGAAGTCGGCCATGCGCTGGGTGGCTTCGCCATGCAGCGCGCGGGCCAGATCCTCAGCGTTGGCGGCCTCGATCGCGGTCTGGATCGGGGCGGCCTTTGCGCTGAGGCTTTCGTTCCAGGGCAGTAAGCCGTTTTTCGCAGGCATCAAGGCGCCCAGCGAACTCATCCATACGGCGAAGGATGTCGTCATATGAAGCGCCAGAGGACGCGGGCCCTGACGCGAGACCGCGGCCGTCACCGCTTTGGGCGCCCGCGGCGGCGGCCAACGGCGCCATCCAAGCCTCCGCCCACTTGGCAAGCGCCGGGTCCGTGGCGGCCGCCGCGACTTGCTCCTGCCACAATTCCATGAAATCGCGGGCCAGTTGCTCGAGATCGGGATCTTTGGTCATGGCAAGCAGTATAAGAACCGGCCGTGTCGGCGGACACAGCTTTGTTATGGCGCTGCAACAAGCTCTGTTCGCAGTGCAGCATTTGGACCATAATACCCGTCCGATAAGCTATTGGGTATGAAACCATGGCGCGGACCAAGGACCACATCGACGGCGAAACGGTCGTCATCAAGAAATACGCCAATCGCCGCCTCTATAACACGGCGACCAGCAGTTACGTCACCTTGGACCATCTGGCCCAGATGGTGAAGGACGGTATCGAATTCGCTGTGTTCGACGCCAAGACTGGCGAGGATATTACCCGCTCGGTGCTGACCCAGATCATCGTCGAAGAAGAGGCGAAGGGCGCAAACCTGCTGCCCATCAACTTCCTGCGCAAGCTGATCGGGTTCTATGGCGACAGCTTGCAGGGGTTCGTGCCGCGCTATCTTGAGATGAGCATGGAAAACTTCGCGCGCAATCAGGAAGACATGCGCAGCGCCATGGCCAAGACCTTCGGCCAGATGTTTCCGTTCCCGGGCGGCGATCAGAGCCATGCCATGGAGGAGATGGTCAAGAACAACATGGCGATGTTCCAGCGCGCGATGGAAATGTTCTATCCCCAGACGACCGCGCGCAACGGTGGGGTGCCGCCCGAGGCCGGCGCGCCCGACGCGGCACCGGCGGCAAACGGCACGGCCTCCGACGATCAGGATCAGGACCTGGCCGGCCTGCGCGAACAAATCAACGACCTGCAGCGTCAGCTTGAAAGCCTGGCCAAGAAGACGGACTAAAGGACTATCGACGCTCGCTGGATTGGTCTAAACGGCGGCGGGCTTGAACGTGACCGGCGCTGTGCGCGTCCAGCCACCGATGCCGCCCGGAAAAGCGGCATGACCATGAACCTCTCTTAACCACCTTGCGGGTGACCCATGAAACATCACTCTGTCCGTTCTTTGTTGGCTGCGGCCGTTATCGGTCTTGCCGCCATGCCGGCCACGGCGCAGGAGGTTGCGGTCAAGGCGACCCACGGCGATTGGCAGGTTCAATGTCCACCTGACGAGTCGGCGAACAACCCGTGCGCCATGGTGCAGAACCTGGTCAGAGAGGAAGACGGCAGGCGCGTGCTGGCGGCGCTGGTCGTCAAGCCGCCGGAAGGTGACGCCTTTCTGCGCGTTGTCGTGCCGCTCGGCATCCTGCTTCCCGGCGGGTTGACCCTGTCGGTCGACGGCACCGACATGGGAACGGTCGGGTTCATCAACTGTCTTCCCGACGGCTGCATGACCCAGGTCGGTTTGACGGCCGACGTGCTGGAGAGAATGAGACAGGGTAACCAGGCTGTCGTTACGATCTATGAGCAGGCCGAGCAACCCATTCAGTTGCCGATTTCCCTGACCGGTTTTACGGCGGCTTACGCCGAGCTCTAGCCTAGAGCGGATTCACCCGCCCTAACGCCACGCGAGACCGCCGGGTCAAGCGGTGGTCTCGGCTTCCTCGGGTTTGTCCGACGGCTTGGCCTTGTCGGGTTCCTTGTGGCGACGCCATTCGACGATACGCTGCACGATCACGTAGAGCAGCGGTATCAAGAAGATGCCGATGGCGACGGCGGCCGCCATGCCGCCCAAGACGGTGTTGCCCATGGCGCGGCGGCTGCCGGCGCCGGCGCCGACCGCAATCGCCAACGGCACGACGCCAAGAATGAAGGAGAACGAGGTCATCAAGATGGCGCGGAACCGAAGCTTCGCCGCTTCGGAGGCCGCCTCCACGATACCCGCGCCCTCTTCGCGCCGAACCTTGGCGAACTCGGCGATCAGAATCGCGTTCTTAGACGCCAAGCCTATAAGCAAGACAAGACCGATCTGCGTATAGATGTTGATGTCCGATCCGACGATCATGACCAACCCCAGAGCACCCAGCGCGGCCGTTGGCACCGACAGGACAACGACGAAGGGCATGGTCCAGCTTTCGTATTGCGCCACCAGGAACAGGTAGACGAACACGATGGCAAAGATGATCAGGCTGGTCGTCTTGCCGGCGGCTTCCAGCTCCTGAAGCGATTGCCCGGACCACGAGAAGGTGAAGCCTTGGGGCAGATACTCATCGGCGACCTCTTCCATGGCGGCAAGCGCCTGGCCCGTGCTGTAGCCTTGCGCCTGCTGGCCGTTGACGGAGGCCGATCGGAACAGGTTGTAGGCATTCAACTGCTGCGGGCCGAGTACCGTGGTGATGTCGACCAGCGTGCTCAACGGAATCATCTCGTCGTTGGACGAGCGCACATAGATACGGCCGATGTCGTTGACGGTGCTGCGGTAATCGCTCTCCGCCTGCACGATGACCTGGAACACCCGGCTTAGATAGTTGAAGTCGTTGACGTAGTAGGAGCCCATGTTGGCCTGCAGCGCGATGAAGACGTCGGCGACGGAAACGCCCATCGCTTCGGCTTTTTGGCGGTCCAGGTTCACGTAGACCTGCGGCACGTTGGCGCTGAAGGTCGCGAAGATGTTGTCGAGCTCGGGTCTCTGGTTGGCGTTGTAGACCAAGGCGTTGACGGCCTGTGCCAGGGCCTGTGGCGTGTTGCCGCCCTCGTCCTGAACCTCAAGGTTAAGACCGCCGGTCGAGCCCAGACCCGGTATCGGCGGCGGGCTGAACACGAACACGGACGCGGTCGACAGGCCGAATAGCTGTGCCTGCGCCTTGGCCATAATTCTTTGCAGCGAGAGATCGGAGTCCGACCGTTCGTCCCACGGCTTCAGGACGACGACGGCGAAACCGCCGTTCGACTGGGTACCGCCGGCCAGCAGACTGTAGCCGGGAATGGTGATGATGTTCGCGACACCGTCCAGGCCGGAAAGAATGTCCTCGACTTGGGCGACCACCGTTTGCGTGCGCGCCAGCGACGACGCATCGGGTAGCTCGATGTTCACGAAGAACGCGCCGCGGTCCTCTTCCGGCAGAAAGCCGGTGGGTATGGCGTTGAACAGCAGATAACCGCCGCCGAACACACCGGCAAGCATGACCAGGCCGATGATCATGCGGCGCGCCAGGGTCACGACGACGGCGGTATAGCCGTTTCGCACCTTGTCGAAGACACGATTGAACACGCCGAACGGGCCTCTGTTCGTCAGGGTTCCGCTGCGAAGCAGAGATGCGCACAGAGCCGGGCTCAAGGTCAGGGCATTGATCGACGAGATGACGACCGCCACGGAGATCGTCACGGCGAACTGCTGATAGATCCTGCCCGACAGCCCCGGCATGAAACCGATCGGCACGAAGACCGCCAGCAGCACCAGGGTGGTGGCGATGACCGGACCGGTAATCTGTTTCATCGCCTTGCGGGTCGCTTCGCGGCGTTCCAGCCCTTCATCGGTCATGATGCGCTGGACGTTCTCGACCACGATGATCGCATCGTCGACGACGATGCCGATGGCCAGAATGAGAGCGAACAGCGAAATCGTGTTCGCCGAATAGCCGAGGATGTAGAGAACCGCGAACGTACCGATCAACGAGACCGGAATGGCCATGGTCGGGATCAGCGTCGCGCGCCAGTTTTGCAGGAAGACAAACGTGACGAACACCACCAGGGCGAAGGCGATCAGCAGCGTCTCGATGACCTCGTCGACCGTCGCCTGAACGTAACGCGTGGTGTCGTAGGTGATGTTGTATTCCATGTCCTCCGGAAAACGCTTCGACAGCTCCTCCAACTCGGCCTTGACCGCGTTGGCGACGTTGAGAGCGTTGGCGTCCGGCGACTGATAGATGGAGAGCGCCGCGGTCGGCTGCCCATCGAGATTGCTGAACGAGGTGTAGTACTGGGCACCCAATTCGACCCGTGCAACATCGCTGACGCGGACTTCCGAGCCGTCCTCAAACGCTTTGACGATGATGTCGCCGAACTCGTCGGGATGGGTCAGGCGTCCCTGGGTTTGAATGGTGTACTGAAACTGCTGGTTGGACGGCGCCGGCGGCGCACCGATCGAGCCGGCGCTTGCCTGAACGTTCTGATCTTCGATGGCGACGATGACGTCGGCCGCCGTCAGATCCAGTCCGGCCAGCTTGTTGGGGTCCAGCCAGATACGCATGCTGTAGGGCTGCGAACCCAGGATCGTGGCATCGCCGACACCGTCGACACGGGCCAGGGCATCGGCCACGTTGATGTCGACATAGTTGCTCAGGAACGTCGCGTCATAGGTGTTGTTCGGCGAGTACACATTGATGATCATCAAGATGCTGGTCGACGCCTTCTTGACCGAGATGCCCTGGGCCGTCACTTCGCTGGGCAGCGACGAGGTCGCCAGCGACACCCGGTTCTGCACGTTGACGGCGGCGATATCCGGGTCGGTGCCGATCTCGAACGTGACCGACAGGTTGTAGCTGCCGGAATCCGAGCTTGTCGATGACATGTACATCATGTCGTCGACACCGTTGACCTGGGTCTCGATCGGCGTGCCGACGGTTTCCTGAATCACCTCCGAGGTCGCGCCGGAATAGGTGGCGGTCACGCTGACCTGCGGCGGACTGATGTCCGGATACTCCGAGACCGGCAAGACGGTCAGCGAGATAAGGCCGGCGATGGTAATCAGGATCGAGATGACAAAGGCGAACTTCGGCCGGCTGATAAAAAACTGCGGAAGCATGGCCGCTTAGCCGCCCTGATCGGACGATGATCCGTTGGTCATCGAGTCATCGGGCGATGATTGGTCGGTCGTCGCCGGCTCCGACGTCAGGTCCGACGACAGCTCGCCCGACGTCGGCTCATCCGACGACGACGTCTGTCCTGATGCCTGATCCGACGAGCTCTGATCGGATGACGTGCCCGATGTCGATTGACCGGACGCCGACTGGTTCGCCGAAGACTGCGGCACCGGGTTGACCGCGACGCCTGCGCGGACTTTCTGCAGGCCTTCGACGATGACCGATTCGCCGACCTTCAAGCCCGACGTGACGATCCAATCGGTGCCCTCCGTGGCGCCGACCTCGATCTGCCGTTTTTCCACCTGGTTCTGCGTGTTGACGACGAGGACGAAGGAGCCCTGCTGATCTTCCTGCACCGCCGCCTGCGGCACGACCATGCGTTTTGTCGCCTCGCGTGATTCGATCAACACCGACACGAACTGTCCTGGCGACAGCAAGACGTTGGGATTGGGAAAGACGGCGCGGATCGTCACCGTGCCGGTTCTGGGATCAACGCTGTTGTCGACAAAGTCGATCACCCCAGCATGTTCGTACATGGTGCCGTCGGGTAGCTCGACCTTGGGAACGACCATCGCGTCGAGACCGTCCAGGGTATCGAATGTCGCGTCCTCGCCACTCTCAAGGCGCGCACGCTTGACCTGCAGAATATCACGCTCGCTCACGGTGAAGCTGACGTAAATCGGATCCAGACTGGTAATCGTCGCCAGCGGATCGCTGCCGGAGCTGACCAGATTGCCGATCGAATAGCGGGCTTCGCCGATCTGTCCGGCGATGGGCGCCATGATGCGTGTGAATTCGAGGTCGACCTGGGCTTGCTTAAGGTCGGCTTGCGCGACCTGAAGGTCGGCCTGGGCCTGCAGAAATGACGCCGTGTCCTGGTCGAGCCTGGCCTGGCTGACGTCTTGCGTCGAAAAAAGTTCCTTCGTTCGGTCCAACTGGCTGCTGGTTTCCGTCACGCTGGCTTGTGCCTTGGCGACCGACGCTTGCGCTGACTCGACTTGAGCCTCGAAGACGCGCGGGTCGATGGTGAAGAGCAGGTCGCCGGGTTGGACCAACTGGCCTTCCGTGAACAAACGCTCCTCAAGGTATCCCTCGACTTGGGTCGCAAGCTCGACAAAGTCGACCGCGACGGTGCGGCCGACAAAGGTCGAATGGCTCTTCACCTCACGTTCAACGACCGGCGCGACGACGACAGAGGGCGCGGGCGCAGCGGCGGCGGATTGGCTCTGTTGGCCACCATCGTCACACGCCGTCAACAAGCTGGCTGCGACGAGACACGCGCCAAGGCAGCGGCAGATTTCCGCGCTGATGGTTCGCTGCGCCATCGTGTCGACTGCTTTTTTCAGTGGCCCCAAACCACGGCTACTATAACGATTAATCGACCGCCTTCAACGCGTTGCCAATCGTATCAAACATCTGATCGATTTGATTCTTTTGCACAATCAGGGGTGGTGAAAGCGCGATGATGTCACCGGTCACGCGGATCAATACGCCGTCGTCGAAACACTTCTGGAAGGTTTCCATGGCGCGCGCCGTCGGCGCGCCGGGGCGCGGTTCCAGTTCGATGCCGGCGATCAGGCCCAGATTGCGCAGGTCGATGACGTGGTGCCCGCCCTTGAGCGACCACAACGCGTCTTCCCAATAGTCGGAAAGCTCGGCGGCGCGCTCGAAGAGCCCCTCTTCCTTATAGACGTCCAGCGTCGCGAGGCCGGCAACGGCGGCAAGCGGGTGACCGGAATAGGTGTAGCCGTGGAACAGCTCGATGCCCGACTTGGTGTTCTCCATATAGGCGTCGTAGATCTTCTTCTTGCAGAACACCGCGCCCATCGGCACGACCGCGTTGGTCAGGCCCTTTGCCGTGGTGGCGATATCCGGCTCGACGCCGAAGTACTCGGTCGCGAAGCTGGCGCCCAGGCGGCCGAAGCCGGTGATCACCTCATCGAAGATCAGCAGGATGTCGTGCTTATCGCAGATCTCGCGCAGGCGCTTCAGATAACCCTTGGGCGGGATCAGGACGCCGGTCGACCCGGCGACAGGCTCGACGATGACGGCGGCGATGGTTGAGGCATCGTGCAATTGCACCAGCCGTTCCAGATCGTCCGCCAGGTGGGCGCCCCACTCCGGCTGACCCTTGGTAAAGGCGTTGTGCTCGATATCGTGGGTATGGCGGATGTGGTCGGTACCGGCCAGCAGGCTGCCGTAGAACATCCGGTTCTTGACGATGCCGCCGACCGACGTGCCGCCGAAATTGGTGCCGTGATAGCCGCGCTCACGCCCGATCAGCCGGGTCTTGGAGCCCTTGCCGCGGACATAGTGGTAGCCCAGCGCGATCTTCAGCGCCGTATCGGCTGATTCTGAGCCGGAGTTGGTGAAGAACACGTGGTCCAGGTCGCCCGGCATCAGATCGGCCAGCCGGTTGGCGAACTCGAACGCCGCCGGGTGGCCTAGTTGGAACGACGGCGCGAAATCCATGCGGTCGACCTGTTTCTTGATCGCCTCGGCGATCTTGCCGCGGCCGTGGCCGGCGTTGCAGCACCACAGTCCGGCCGTGCCGTCCAGGATCTTGCGGCCGTCGACGGTGGTGTAATGCATGTCCTTGGCCTCAAGCATCAGGCGCGGCGCCTGCTTGTAGGCCTGGTTGGCCGTGAACGGCATCCAATAGGATGACAGGTCGTTGGGCCGGTCGGGGTAATTGAAGGAGTCGTTATCCATCGGATTTCCTGAAACTCTGAGCCAAGGGCGATGCCGCAACCTAACATGAGGCGGGTGGACTTGCGAACAATCGCCCGTCACACATCTGTTCGCCCGAAAGGGGAGTTTTCTTATGGTTCAACCGGGCTCGATCAAAGGGCGCTACACCATCCCGGCCCGTCAGGGCCTTGCCGTGCCGCTGGCCGCAGGACAGGGCCTGCGCGTGATCAACTCCAGCGGCACCCAGGTGGTCGACACCTGGGCGTTTCCCGATGGTGATCCCGCCGCCTTTCTGTCGCTGGAGCATTGCCGCGAGGTTCTGCAGCGCATCGTCTTCGAACCCGGCGACACCCTGATCGACAACCGTTACCGCCCGCTTGTGACGATCGCCGCCGATACCTCGCCGGGCGGCCACGACACCCTGATCGCCGCCTGCAGCCGGGCGATGTATGTCCATGCCGGCGCGGGCGATGACCATGCCAACTGCGCCGACAACCTGACGGCGGCGCTCGCCCAGCACGGCCGCACCATGCCGTTCACGCCAAGCCCCTGGAACCTCTTCATGCTGGCGCCGGTCAAAGACGGCCGCACGATCGACTACGTACGCCCGACCTCAGCGCCCGGTGACTACGTGGAGGTCACCGCCGAGACCGACTGCCTGATGGCGTTTTCGGCTTGTCCGGACGACGTCTATCCCACCAACGGGGGCGACGGCACGCCCCAGGACGCCCATGTCGAGGTCTTGATGTAGGCCATTTAGGCAACGCGCCTGACTTTGATCTGATCGGCTTTCTTCTCGGCCTGTGCGAGGTCGTAGTCCATCTGCATGCCAAGCCATACATCCGGACTGCCGCCGAAAGCCTTCGACAGGCGTATGGCCATTTCCGGACTGATACCGTTCTTGCCGTTGATGACATTGCTCAGTGTCAGGCGGGCAACGCCCAAGGCTTCAGCACCCTTGGTGATGGTCATGCCGAGCGGTTCGAGACAGTCCTCAAGGATATGCCGACCTGGATGCGGGGGATTCTTCATCCTCATGGTTATGTCTTCCCTAGTGGTAGTCGATTAGGTCGACGTCAAACGCATCGTCGCCGTCAAAGCGAAAGACGATGCGCCAATTGGCACTCACGCTCACCGCCCAGAAGCCGTCCAAACGGCCTTTCAGAGGGTGAAGTCGGAAACCGGGAACCGCCATGTCCTGCGGCGAACGCGATCGGTTCAAGCGGGCCAACACGCGCGCGATCTTGTCGGCGGCATTGGCATCTACCTTGCTGCGATCATCTCGCTCAAACAGCCGCTTCAATCCTCGATGCCGGAAACTCCTAATCACGTCAGGATTGTATATCGTATATATGCAATTATCAAACAGGCTGAAAGACCTAAGATCATAAGATTGCCAGCGGCTGCTTGTCGTCCGGTGGCGGGAAGGCGGAGTCGAGCTCGCTCAAGTCATCGGTGTGCAACGTGATGTCGAGCGCGGCCCGGTTCTCGTCCAGGTGTTCGGTGCGCACGGCCTTCGGGATGGCGATGATGTCCTTGCGGCGCAGGCACCAGGCAAGCGCGATCTGCAGCGGTGTCGCGCCGTGGCGTTCGGCCACGGTCTCCAGCGCACCGCTGCCCAGGCGGCGGCCCTGCTCCAGCGGCGAATAGGCCATGACCGGCAGGTCGTGGCCCTGGCACCAGGGCAGCAGGTCATGTTCGATGCCGCGCCGGGCGAGGTTATAGAGCACCTGGTTGGTCGCGCAGTTGCGGCCGTCGGCCGTGTTCCACAAATCCTCCATGTCGGCGGTGTCGAAGTTGCTGACGCCCCAGTGGCGGACGTCGCCCAGCTCGACCAGGCGCTCGAACCCCTCGACCGTCTCGGCGACCGGCGTTGAGCCCGGCCAATGCAGCAGGTAGAGATCGATGCGGTCGGTCGCCAGCCGCTTCAGGCTGCGCGCGCAGGCATCCTGTACGCCGTCATAGGTCGCGTTGTGCGGATAGACCTTGGAGACCAGGAAGACCTCGTCGCGGCGTGTCTTCAGGACTTCGCCGACGACCCGTTCGGCGCCGCCTTCGCCGTACATCTCCGCCGTGTCGATCAAGGTCATGCCGAGGTCGAGGCCGTAGTGCAGCGCCTTCACCTCGTCGGCCCAGGCCTTGCGGTTCTCGCCCATGCGCCATGTGCCCAGCCCGAGCGCGGGAACCGTTTCGCCGCCGGGCAGTGTTACCGTGCGCATGGTCAGTACCCCATCGCGATGCCGTCCTTGCGCGGCTCGGTGCCGCCGGCCAGGGTGCCGCGTTCCCAATCGATCCAGATCGCCTGGCCGCCGCCGTGCTCGTCGCCGGCGATCGCCACCGCGTGGCCCATGCCGGCGAGCGCCCGGGCGGTCGGGCCCGGCACGCCGGCTTCGAGCAGCGCCACATCGCCGTTGACCATGAAGCGCGGCAGGTCGAACGCTTCCTGCAGGTCCATGCCATAGGTCAGCACGTTCTGCAGGAAGTGTGTATGACCCCAGGGCTGGTAGTCGCCGCCCATGACGCCGAACGGCATGACCGCGCGCTCAGCCCTGGTCAGCATCGCCGGGATGATCGTGTGCATCGGCCGCTTGCCGGGCGCGATACAGTTGGGGTGGCCGGGATCGATGACGAAACCGCAGCCCCGGTTCTGCAGGCACACACCGGACTTCGGCGACACCCGGGCGCTGCCGAAGCCGGCATAGATCGAGTTGATAAAACTCGCCGCGTTGCGGTCCTTGTCGACCACGGTCAGGTAGACCGTGTCCTTGTGTTTGGGCAGCGACGGCGGCGGCACGTCGGTCATGGCGCGCGCCGGGTCGATCTGGGCGCGCTGCTCGGCGGCATAGGCCTCCGACAGCAGGGTCTCGACCGGCACCTCGGCCATGGCGGGATCGGCGACATAGGCGGCGCGGTCGCGGAACGCGAGCCGGCCCGTTTCCAAGGTCAAGTGCAGGCGCTCGGCGCCCAGCGGGTCCATCGACGCGATGTCGTAGCCGTTCAGGATGTTCATCATCAGGAGCGCGATGACGCCCTGGCCGTTGGGCGGACACTCGTGCACGCGGTAGTCGCCGTAATCGGTCGCGATGGGGGTCACGTATTCGCCGGCGGCCCCCGCGAAGTCGTCCAGCGTGTGCAGCCCGCCAAGGCCGCTCAGATAACTCACCATGTCTTCGGCGACCCAGCCCTCGTAGAAACCCGCCGGCCCCTTGGCCGCGACCTCTTTCAGCGTCTTGGCGAGCAGCGGCTGGCGGTGGGTGGCGCCCTCCGCCGGCGCTTCACCGTCGACCAGCAGGATGGCGCGCGCGTTGTCGTCGCCGCGCAGCCGGGCCGCGCATTCGCGCCACATCTCGCCGACCACCGGGTGGACGGTGTAGCCGTTCTCGGCGTAGGCGATCGCCGGCGCCAGGATCTCGTCCATGCCCTTGACGCCGTGATCGGCGGCCAGCCGGCACCACGCTTCGATCGTGCCGGGCACGGTCACCGCGTGCGCGGTGTTGGCGTCGATCGCCGTGATGCCCTGCTCCAGGAACCACGCGGCCTCGGCGGCCGCCGGCGCGCGGCCGGAGCCGTTATAGGCGATGATGTCGGCCGATCCCTTGGGCGCGTAAAGGCAAAAGACGTCGCCGCCGATGCCGGTCGACATCGGCTCGACCACCGCCAGCACCGCCGCCGCCGTCACCGCCGCGTCCATCGCCGTGCCGCCCGCGCGCAGGCAGTCCAGCGCCGCCAGGGTGGCATGGGGATGGGATGTCGCGGCCATGCCGTTCTCGGCATAGGCGACAGAGCGGGGCGGCGAATAGAAGTGACGCATGGGGGTCCTGTTCTTGTTGGCATGACGCGGCGTGGGCGCGGGACTCTAAGCGCAAGCGCGCCGTCGCGAAAGACCGTGCTGGCGTGCTTGGGCCGGCTACGGTGTTGCGCAAGCAACTCAAGCGTTAAACTACCGGCTGGGAGAAGGGGCATGGATCTCAGCCAGCGCATCAGGCTGATCGACGGCGACATTACCACGCTGGAGGTTTCGGCCATCGTCAACGCGGCCAACGAGGGTCTGATCGCCGGCGGCGGTGTCGACGGCGCGATCCGGCGCGCCGCCGGGCCCAAGCTGGACGAGGAATGCCGCGCCATCGGCGGCTGCCCGACCGGCACGGCCGTTCTGACCGGCGGTTATGATCTGGCCGCCGACTACGTCATCCACACCGCCGGGCCCGTCTGGCACGGCGGCGGCAGGAACGAGCCGCAACTGCTCGCCAACTGCTACCGCTCGGTGCTGGAGATCGCCAACCAGAACCGGCTCGCCTCATTGGCCTTCCCCTCGATCAGCACCGGCATCTTCGGTTTCCCGATCGAGCGCGCCGCACGCATCGCGGTGCATGAGGTCACCGACTTCCTGGCGATCCACGAAAAGCCGCGCGAGGTCATCTTCTGCTGCTTCGGCGACGCGGACACCGGCGTTTACCGCGAAGCGCTTAACGCGGCCGGCATCGCCGTCTGATCGACAACCCTGCGGCTCCGCCCGAACCGTGCTAAGCAGCGCGCGCCGGCTGCCAATGGGAAACGGGATCCATGGACGAAAAGAAGTTCGAGGTGCTGAAGGTCGAGCCGTGTCATCGCGGCTATTTCGAGCTCGACCGCTGGCATGTGCGCCACACGCTCTTCGCCGGCGGCTGGGGCAAGGAGCGCGCGCTGGAGGTGTTCGAGCGCGGCCATGCCGCGGCCGTCCTGCCCTATGATCCCAAGACCGACCAAGTGGTCCTGGTCGAACAGTTCCGCGTCGCCGCGATTCCGACCGTCGACCCGCCCTGGCTGATCGAGATCCCCGCCGGGATCATCGACGCCGGCGAGGACGCCGAGACCACCGTGCGCCGCGAGGTTACGGAGGAGGCAGGCCTCGAACTCAAGCGGCTCAAGACCATCACCCGCTTCCTGCCGTCGCCGGGCGCGGTGACCGAGGCGATCGACGTCTTCCTGGGCGAGGTCGACGCCGCGGGCGCGGGCGGCATCCACGGCCTCGACGACGAGGGCGAGGATATCCGCGTCCACGTCATGGCGGCCGACGACGCCATCGCCATGGCCGATGACGGCCGCCTGATCGCCTCCCACACGGTGATCGCGCTGCTCTGGCTCGCCCGCCACCGCGAAGCCGTGCGCGCCGCGTGGGCCTGAACGCCTGACACGCGCGTCTGCGCGCCACCCGTACGCCACGACATTTCCCCCGAATGGCCGCGCCATCGCCCCAATCGGCGCGCAGCCTGACTAAACTTTAGCGCGAATTCGGGGACTCTGGTTCTAGACACGCATAACGCGAATTAAGGGTCATTTTACTCTAGCCGCACCTGCTTTTTCGCGTTATGGGAACAGAGTGTGAACCGACTCTGGAGTGAAACATGCCGCAACGTGACGATCCGCTGAAACGCCGGCCCCGCGCCAAAAACCGGGAAGACATCGAGGACGCGATCGAAAAGCGCCTCAGCGGCCAGCTCGCGCAGCTTATGCGCGATCCCCGCTATCTGGACGGCGACCCCGACTACCGCGCCTACATCCATCGCCAGTTCCGCCGCGTCTACGACGACCCCAGCGGCAAGCCGAAGACCTTGCGCATCGGCCGTCCCAAACCTTTCGTCGACGAACTCGAACCCTTCGACCCCGCCCGCGAACGCCGCCTGCGCCTGGGGCAGGAGAAGGAGGGCCCGCCGCTGCGCCACGGCACGATCCTGACGGGTGCGGGGCGGGGCCCTCGACTTCGTCAGACCGAGACGCCGCCGACTTCACCATCCACTCGCAAAACCAGCGGCGCTGCCGATCCATCTGCTTCCGCCCAGGGATTCGACATCATCCCGCCCAGCGAAAGGGCGCTTGGTGAACTGGAGGGCAATGCCCGGCGGCACGGTCCCGACCCAGAAGTCGCACGTCGTACTCGTGACGAGCGTTTGAAACGGGAACAAGAAGATCTGCGCCGCACTCTCGACGAGGATCTTGAAAGGCAAAAGGACGGTGTTCGAAACGATGATGTCGATCGTGGCGAAATCTCTCGAAGACTGGAACGAACAGGCGAGGCGATCGACGCCATGATCGCAAGCTGGCGGCGCGACGGCAGTGTCCTCGGGGCGGAGTTTCTTGAGCGTTACCGGGACGGAGTGGGCGGCGTTCACCCGATCTCGTGGGGCAAACTCATGACCTACTCCAAGTTTCGGTACGAGCAGGAGGAGCTCAAAGGGCACTACTTAGACTGGGTTCGAGGCGAACTCGACGACGATCTCTGGAGGCCGTTCATGGAGCTGAGCGATGGCGAGAGCATTCGCGTGTCGACAAATCAGGACGGCGATCCTCTAAAGCTTACGGTCAACTGGGATCCGGTAACAGTTGGCTCGACATTTGATCTCAATGACGGAAAGGACAGAGATTTCGCACGCGCGGTGGGCCAGGGCGAGATCGAGAGCTTCGGCGATCTAACGTTCACACGGCGTGGTGAGATCATACTCGTCTCCGGCACTGTCGACATGAAATTGAACGAAATGTTCAACTTCGAACCGGGTATCCTCGGATGGCTGGACTCACTCATTAACTCAGCAGGACCAAGTGTTTCGAACGAAGATCTGGAGGAATACGAGACGCTTGGTCCGGCCAAAGAGTTCTTGTCGACCAGCCGAAAGATCTGGCAAGTCACCGGGCGGCTCGTTCTTCGCGACGATGGGACACCGGATCTAAGAGAAACCGTTCTCTTTTGGTCGCAAGCCGACCGCGAGGAGGCAGGCGATGACGCCTAGGTTTTTAGCCGCGATTGTCGAGGCGTCTCCGCAGATCCGACACACATGATCCCAATATGCAGGTCGCCAAGTTGCAACGGGGATCGACGACCGCCCGATCCAAACCTCGCCCGTCTGTTTAGGCGTCTGCTGATCGTTGCCATCGTTGCCGTCCCACTCCTTGCCTTGTTCTGGCACGACGTGGTGAAGGGTCTGATCCTCTACCTGTTCTACCTGTGGGCCTACCTGAACTTCCCGGTAACGGCCATTGCCACGGTCGCGGCGATTGTCTTCGCGGTCGGTTGGTATCTGCCGCTGCCGTTCGGCTTGGCGAGGCTCGCGGCTTGGAAGCGGGCAACGATTGTGACGGCCGTCGTCGTCGTTCTGCACAGCACTTGGTTCCTGGTCGGCTGGACAACGTTCTACCCGACCTGTCGACACAAGGCGGGCGTGGGCGGCATGAACGACCAACACACACTCGTTGGACAACTGGAACCAGCCTATGCCGATCAGTTCGAGCGGAAACTCATCGAGAGCTTGGGCGGTCATGCCGTCAACCGTTCGGAGGACCACACGATTTTGATCAGACCCATCTTCGGCTTACTGGAGAGCCAGCGGGTCGAACGGATCTCCGAACACATCGGCGCTAAGCCGATGCCGGCGGACCTAGCCGGTACCAAGTACGGTGTCTGTCGCGCCATCGAACGCAATGCCCTTGTTGGCCGTCGGGCCGTGCTATGGCGGGCAGGCTGGGGCTTGTGGCCGTGGAACACAATCCACGACGACGGCTCGTTCGCTCGCTGGCTTCGCGACCTCTATAGGGACGCGTAAGCGGCCGTCGCGGACATGATCAGTCCCATACGTCCTTCCGGCAACGGCGGTCGCCGACGTCGGCGCCCCGGCCGGCTTTCAAAACGCGACCGGGTTTGGCTTCTGTGCGCCGGGTTTATTCTCGTCGTGTTGGTCATGGCGAACGGCTTTTGGTCGGACGCGATGTTCCCTCTGCCAATCGCGTTTGTGATGCTGGTGGTCATGGCCTTTACGGAGCTGCCTCATGTGGCCTTTGGGGCCGTGGCTGCTTTCATCGTCGTATTGGGTTGTTACCTGCGATGGCCGCCGAAGCTGGCGCGGCAATGGCCGCCGGTGCGCGGTCTCGCCTTGCTGGTCGTCATCGTTGTTCTGCACGCCGCTTGGTTTCACTCTGGCTGGATGCCGTTTCGGCCGCCGTGCTCCGGCAGTTCTGATCCGTTCTATGGCAGAGAAACACTGCTGAAGGGACCGTTGAAGGCCGAGGCCGCGCGGCGCTTCGTCGATGTTTTGAAGCGCCAGTACAGCAAGGACGCGGTCCGACTGTTAGGCGACCACACCGTTCTGGTACGGCCGGCCATAGCCCTCTTTCCCAACAGCGTTCACGAGCGCTACACGATCAACATTGCCGATGATCTTGGCGGCCGGGTATCGACGGGGCATTGCGGCGCGATAGAAGAGGCCCTCATGGCTAGAGGGCATGCCGACTCACGACTTGTCGGTTACGGCTACTGGCCATGGAACACCTTCGACGAAGACGGTGCCGTCGTTCAGTGGCTGCTCGGCCTCCACAAGGACTAGGTGGAGGCTGAAGCAGATATGGCGTGGCGTGAACCGGCGAGCTGCAAAGAAGTGAAGCGAAGCCGGCGGGTTCTCCGATCAAGATGGCTGTCCAACCTCATCGTTGTTGCGTTGATGGTTGGCGCCATCATCGGATTGTGGCTGTACCCGAGAACCGACCCTATCCTGGCTCTTGCCATTCTGCTTTCTCCCGTTCTGCTGCTGGCTTCATCGCCTGTTGTCGCCTTCGGCACGCTGGCGGCGGTCATCTTCGCGTTGGGCACGTATCTGCGCTGGCCGCCGGTGATGGCGCGTTTGTCACCGGTGCGACGCGGCTTCGCGGTCTTGGCGGTCGTCGTTGTCGTGCATGGCATCTGGTTCCAGTTCGGCTCGACGTCCTTCCGGCTGCCTTGCAGCACGGGTGATGGTCCGTTGTCGCTCGGTGGCCACTACGCGCTAGTCGGTCCAATGAAGCCGGAGGCGGCGTCGGCGTTTGTCGACACGCTGAACTATCGGGACCGCGATGTCGCCTGGTTGTCGGGGCCGAACACCGTTGTCGCGCGTCCGGCGATGGCGCTGTTCGATGACGGCGGCGTCTGGAACAACACGATGAAGATCGCGACGGCCTTGGCGCAAGAGCAAGGTCTGCCGCCTCCTGACTTTGATCAGAGCGACCAGTGCGCCGAGCTCGAACGCATCGTTATGGTCGGCGGCAAGGCGGAGTCGCGCGCGATGGGATGGGGCACGTGGCCGTGGAACACGTTTGACGAACGCGGCCTCGTCGTTCGCTGGCTTCGTGACGTCGCGCGATGATGGGGCGTGGCGGTCTGTTCGGGATACCGACGTTGTCGCGGGCAAGCGTGGATGGTTCTTTCGTCCTTGTCGCATTGGTCGGGCGTTAAGCGGTGTTCGGGATCAACTGGACCAATGCCGGCCAGGGTGGTGGAGGAGAACCGCCGGCCGGGCGCGACAGGTTGTTTTGGCTCACGGTGATCGCTTTTGTCTTCATGTACGGTATCGTTGCCTTGCCGTTTCTGTGGGTTGCGCGTCCGTATCAGGATAGTTGGCCTATCCTTCTGATCCCAGCGACACCCTTCGTCGCCGTTCTCGGCCTCTGGAAACTCTCGACGTGGTTTGGCTTTAAGAGAGTCGCGATCGCCTTCTTTTTGACCCTGATCGTCGGAACGTTGGGCAATCTGCTCTGGTTCTCGCCTACAATCGGGATCGCGTCGGCAAACGCATACGATGATTGGATTGGCACGATTGTCATCATGTGCGGCCTAGCCGCGTGGCTGATGGCTGCCGCGGCGCTCGTCATTGGCCCCGTCCGGCTCTTGTTGGGCTGGCTTCGACGACGCGACGCAAAGTCTCGTGCGGTGCCGCCGAAGCAGGGCGGCTCATGACCTGGTTCAATCTGTTGCCGGGCATCAGCGAAGGCCGATGGCCGCCTGATCCAAGTCATGTCCGCCTGATCCGGCGGCTACTGATCGTTGCTGTCGTTGCTGCCCCACTCGTCGTCGTCTTCTGGCACGACGTGGTGAGGGGCCTGATCCTCTACCTGTTCTACCTTTGGGGATACCTGAACTTTCCTGTGACGGCCTTTGCCACCGTCGCGGCGATTGTCTTTGCGGTCGGTTGGTACCTGCCGATGCCGCTCGGCATGGCGAGGCTCACGCCCTGGAAGCGGGCAACGATTGTGACGGCCGTCGTCGTCGTTCTGCACACCGGCTGGTTCTTGTTTGGCTGGGTCACCTTTCACCCCTTATGCCGCATAGACGTCGGCATAGGCGGCAGCACTGGCCAGCGCGCGCTGATCGGCGAGCTTGATCCATATCGCGCCGGTCTCCTGAGGCGTAGCCTTGCCGGTAGTTGGGGCGAGGCCGCAGTGCGACGGACGGATCCTTACACCGTTCTCGTACGACCAGCGATCGCCTTGCTCGAAAACGAGTGGAACTGGAACATCTCGTATCATGTTGCTGCCGGGCCGTTGCCCCCGAACCTTGCCGAGCGCAAGGACGCCGACTGTCTTGCCATAGAACAAAATGCCATGCGGGGCGGCAAAGCGGAATCGTGGCGGTCAGGCTGGGGACTTTGGCCGTGGGATACGATTAACGAGGACGAAGGCTTCGCCCGTTGGCTGCGTGGCCTCTACAAGCGCTGATGATGGGGCTGTCGCGGACATGATCGGTCTCATCCCCTCCTATCGACCACACCAACGTCGACCTTCCAAACGCGATTGGCGGTGGCGGTTCCGTATCGGTGCGTTCGTCCTTCTCTCGGTCATCGCCACCTTCTTCTATGCAAAGGCGTTCGTGCTTGTCGCGTCGACACACATCCATCTCGCTTTTGTCCTGTTCGACAAGTGGGACGTGTTCGTCTTGCTTTACTTCATGGCCTACCTTGAGACGCCGTTCGGCGCGTTCGGTTCCATCGCGGCCATCGTGTTCGCGGTGGGCTGGTATTGCCGGTGGCCCGCACTGGTTGCGCGGTGGAAGCCGTGGGTTCGCGGCGCGACGTTGCTGGCGATCGTTTTTGTCGCTCATGGCATTTGGTTCCAGTTCGGCTGGGTCCCGTTCCGCCCGCCATGCTTTGTCGACAATGGCTCGCCTGTTGTCACCTCTCACCAGTCTCTTGTCGGTCCGATGACGCCGGAGGCGGCGCTGGAGTTCGTTGACACGCTGAACTATCGCGACCGAGATGTCGCCTGGTTATCGGGACCGAACACTGTTGTCGCGCGCCCGGCGATGGTGCTGTTCGATGACAGCGGTGTGTGGAACAACACGATGAAAATCGCGACGGCGTTGGCGAGAGAGCAAGGCTTGCCGCCCCCCGACTTCGATCAGCGAGATGAGTGCGCCGCGCTCGAACGCATCATCATGGTCGGCGGCAAGGCGGAGTCGCGCGCGAAGGGCTGGGGCACGTGGCCGTGGAACACGTTTGACGAACGCGGCCTCGTCGTCCGCTGGCTTCGCGACGTCGCGCGATAATGGGGCGGCCCCTCAGCCCACCGCGTCGGCGATCAGGGTGCGGTAGACGCGGTGGGCGAGGTCGGCTTGGCGTGCTTCGTCGGGCGTGAACCAGGCGATCTCGGTGTGTTCGTCGCCGGTCAGGCGCGGACCGGAGCCTTCCCACGCCGTCACCTTGAAGATGGTGTAGCGCTTCGGGCCATAGGGCCCGGCTTCCGGTTCGGCGAGTTCGGTGAAACGTTCGAACGCGATCGGTCGGATCGCGAGCTCCTCGTCGAGTTCGCGCGCAAGCGCGTCTTCAACGGTCTCGCATTCTTCGACATGGCCGCCGAAAAGATCCCAGACGTCCGGATAGGTCGGCCGGTCCTTCGAGCGGTGGCCGAGCAGGACGCGGCCGTCGGCGACGATCAGGGCGACCGCGCATTCGAGGGTCGGCGGGTCGCCCGTGGTCACGCCGCGCTCCTCAGTCCTTCCAGGGGCGGGTGAGTTCCTTCAGGCGCGCCTCCAGCTCGCGCACGGTGTGGCCGGTCAGGTCCTTGCCCAGATCTGCGGCGACGCGCTGGCTGGCCTGCTTCGAGAGTTTGTCGCGCAAGCGTCCGAGCGCTTGCGCCGGGGCCACAACCACCAGCTCGTCGAGCTTGTTCTTGGCGACCGCCGCGTTGATGCGTTCGGCCAGGTGATCCAGGAAGTCGGCCTTCTCGTGATCCTTGGGATCGGTCGTCGGTTCCACCGCATGGCGGCCCTGGCCGCCGCTGTCGAAGGTACGGCCCTGGCCGTCGGTCACGAGATCGCGGACATGGGCGCGCGCCGCGGCGTGGTCGAGATGCTCGAGTTCAGCCAGGGCGTCGTTTGCCCCGTTCCTGGCGAGAATCCGCGCGCGTGATCCATCGGCGACGACAAGCCACAACCGTTTCGACTTCATGGTGGTCCTCCGTACGGTGTTGATCCTGTTCTTGTTGTTGGATGCACATCACAGAACCCGCCTGACGGCATCGGCAATCAGGATCGCCAGGCTGGCGGCAAAGGCAAGCCACGGCCAGAACGCCGGCACCGTGAAACTGGACGGCCTGATCGTGTCGCGCCGTTTGATCAGGCCAAGCGCCAGGTTCACGGCGGCGAAGATGGCCAGCACGATCAAGGCCGTCGCTTCGGCGAGTGTCGCGATCGGCACCGCCAGCGCCATCATCAAGATCAAGGCCCCGACGCTGACCGTTGCGATGATCGGGGTGTGGGTGCGCGGGTTGATGCGGCCAAAAAACGCGGGGATCGAGCCCTGCCAGCTCAACCCGTAGAGAACGCGCGAGGCCATGACGGTCTGAATCACAATACCATTTAAGGTGGCGAAGCTGGCGATCGCGATCAAGAGGACGGGCGACACGCCGCTCGCCCTTTCGTAGACCAGCGCCAGCGGCGCATCGCTGGCCGCTAGTTCCGCCGGCGGTACGACAGCGAGCGCGGCGAGCGCGACGAGGACATAGATCACGGTCGAGGCGATCAGTGTCGCGATGATGGCATAGGGCATGATGCGGCGCGGTTCCTTCACCTCCTCGATCACGTTGACCATGTCCTCGAAGCCGACAAAGGCGAAGAAGGCAAGCAGCATGGCGCCCATGAACCCGGCCCACACGAAGCCGTCGCCGGGCGTGGCGGCGGACAGGTTGTCGCCGAGTTCGGAGAACTCCGGCAGCGCGACGCCGACGACCAAAAGCAGGCCGCCGATCTCCAGGACGGTCACGATGCCGGCCACAAGCACCGATTCCTTGATGCCCCAGCACGCCAGCGCCGTCAGCGCGACGATGACGATGGTGATCAAGGCCCACTGCGGCAGCGGCACGATCTCGCCGATATAGCCGGCGGCGCCGATGGCAATGGCCGCCGACGACACCATGCCGACCAGGGCGACCGCCAGACCGGCGACAAGCGACAAGGCCTTGGAGCCGAAGCCCTCGCGGATATAGATGGCTTCGCCGGCGCTTCTGGGAAACCGCGCGGCGAGTTCGGCGAACGACAGCGCGGTCAGGCCGGCCAGGACGGCGGCGGCCAGGAACGCCAGCGGCATCAAGGCGCCGGTCGCGCCGGCGACCTTGCCGATCAGCACGTAGATCCCAGCGCCGATGGTGACGCCCAGGCCATAGAGCGTCAGCAGCCAGAAACCCAGGCGCCGCCTTAGAGCAGGTCCTGGCTTGATGGTATCGCTTCGCGGTTCGGTCAAGGCAGGTGAACCTGCTCTACACCATGAATCGAGAGCGGATTCCCATCGTTCGGTCGAACCGCCAGACGGTTCGACCGAACGATGATCCGCTCAAGGCCCGGCTTGGGCGCCGTCATCCAGGTGTCGGGGGGTCGTTCAGCCGTTGCAGGCGTTGCGCAGCCTGGCGCGCGAAGCGCAGCGTCAGCGCTTTGCGTCGCGAGGCATGCATGGCGCGCTCTACCGATGGCCGGATGATGGTGGCGTCCCAGCGGTCGGCGATCATCAGGCCTTCGTCTTCGGGCAAGACATCGATGGGGAATCCCTGCGGTACGGCGAAAAAGAAACTGTCACAAAATTCAAGATAGTCCGGCCACTTCGAATCGGCACGAAAATCCGCCAGGGAACTTTTGATCTCGACGATCGTGAACCGGCCATCGCCGTCGAGCGCCAGAAGATCGGCGCGCCGGCCGTTCTTCAGGCTGAACTCGGTCAGCGATGCCATGGCCATGGCGTCGAACAGCCGCGCGATGCCGCGCGCCAGGAGCGGTGCCACGTCGCGCCCACCGACGTCTTCCAAGCCGTCGCGAATCACATCCACCATGACCGAAGCTTAGCGGCGGTGGCTTGCGAACAAAAGGGGACCTTACGGTCTCAGTCGCTTTTTCCGCTGACCCCGGCTTCGGCGAAGGTCGCCATGCCGTTGTGGCAGTCGGCGGCGGCCTGAACGGTCAAGAGCGCAACCGCCGCGCCGGAGCCTTCGCCCAAGCGCATGCCGAGGTCGAGGATAGGGTCCAGGCCCAGTTTCTCGGCCAGCGGGTCGTGGCCGTGCTCGGCGCTCAGGTGGCCGAGCAGGCAGTGATCGAGCGCGTCATCGCGGATCGCCTTCAGGACCGCCGCGCTGGCGGTGGCGACATAACCGTCCAGGATGACGGGGATCCGCTTCAGCCGCGCGGCCAGGATGGCGCCGGCGATGGCGGCGAGCTCGCGCCCGCCGACGCTGGCAAGCGCGGTCAGGGGATCCTTCAGCTTGCCGCCGTGGAAGGCGAGCGCCTGATCGATGACCGCGGCCTTGTGGCTGACGCCGGCGGCGTCCAGGCCCGTCCCCGGTCCCGCCCAGTCGGCGCCTGTGCCGCCCAGCAGCGCCGCCGAGAGCGCTGCCGCCACCGTGGTGTTGCCGATGCCCATGTCGCCAGGGATCACGATATCGCCGTCGCCGACGGCTGCCATGCCGGCGGCGAAGGCCTCGATCGTCGCCGCCTCGTCCATGGCCGGGCCCTGGGTGAAGTCGCCGGTCGGCCGGTCCAGGTCCAGCGCGGCGACCGACAAGCTGGCGCCCGCGCGCTTGGCAAGCTGGTTGATCGCCGCGCCGCCCGCTTCGAAGTTCGCCACCATCTGGTGGGTGACATCGGCGGGAAACGCCGAAATGCCCTGGGCCGTTACACCGTGGTTGCCGGCGAAGACAAGGATCGCCGGCTTGTCCGCGTGAGGCGGGTGGCCCTGCCAGCCGGCCAGCCAGCACGCGATCGTCTCCAGGCTACCCAGCGCGCCCGGCGGCTTGGTCAGCGCCGCGTCGCGCGCCTCGGCGGCGGCCATGGCCGTGGCGTCCGGTTGGGGCAAATCCGCCATCAAGGCGCGGATATCAGTGAATGAGCTTGGCTTCATGGACCCTGCCTTGACGGCTGAGAGAGGGCGCGGGATAAGCACGAGAACGTACCGCAACGCAAGCCTAGATCGCTTATGGCCTCCAACAACGCTGGCGATGACAACGGGCAGCACGACCCGGATCTCGACTGGATCGACCGGCTTCGTCTGGCATTCGGTTTTCTGACCCGCCTGCCGGTCGGTGGCCGCAGCGTGTCGGCGCCCCTGGCGCAGGCCGCCGCCTCGTTTCCCATCGTCGGCGCCGCGGTCGGTTTGGCGGCGGGCGTCGTCTATGTCATCGCCCATGGCCTCGGCACCGGGCCCTGGCTCGCCGCCTGCCTGGCGGTCGGTGCGGCGGTCTTGATCACCGGCGCGCTGCACGAGGATGGCCTGGCGGACGTTGCCGACGGGTTCGGCGGCGGCGGCGACCGCGAGTCGAAGCTCGCCATCATGCACGACAGCCGGATCGGCAGTTATGGCGTCATCATCCTGGTGCTGGCGATCGCCGCGCGCATCGGCGCGCTGGCGGGCATCGGCAGTCCTTATGAGGTGTTGGCGACGCTGATCGCCGCGGGCGCGGTCTCGCGTGCCGTGCTGGTGGTCGCCATGCGCATGATGCCCCGGGCGCGCACCGACGGCCTTGGCGCTTGTGCCGGTACGCCCGGATTCGACGGCACCATCATGGCGCTCGGTATCGCAGCACTCCTGACGCTGGTTCTTCTACTGCCGTGGGCCTGGATCCTGGCCCTGGTTCTGGGCGCTGGTGCCGCGGCGGTCGTCGCCCTTGTCGCCACGCGCCAGATCGGCGGTCAGACCGGCGACGTCCTGGGCGCCATGCAACAGGCGGCGGAGATCGCGGTCCTGGTCGCCGTGGTGATGGCGACATGACGGTCACCCGCTGGTGGTGGATCCGTCACGCGCCGGTGACCGAGACCAACGGCCGCATCTACGGTGCCACCGATCCCAACGCGACGATCGAGAACCCGGAAGCCTACAAGGCGCTCGACGCCATGCTGCCCGACGACGCCGTCTGGGTAACCAGTCACCTGAAGCGCACCAAACAGACGGCGGCCGCGATCGCCGAGGCCGGCGGCCGCCAGATCGCGCCGCTTGAGGAAGCGGACCTGGGCGAACAGAGTTTCGGCGCCTGGCACGGCCTGACCTATGACGAGGTCAACGCCTTCGCCGACAGCCACCGCTTCTGGCTGGCGCCGGCGACCCACCGCCCGCCGGACGGTGAGAGTTTCGCCGACCTCACGATCCGGGTCAGCCGCGTCATTCACCGCCTGACCGACGAGAACGCCGGGCGCGACATCATCGCCGTGGCCCATGGCGGCAGCATCCGCGCGGCCCTTGGCGTCGCGCTTGAGCTGACGCCGGAAGACGCGCTCAAGTTCGCGACCGAGAACCTGTCGCTGACCCGCCTCGATCACCACGCGGCGTCCGGCGGCCACGCTCCGGTCTGGCGTGTCACGTGGATGAACCGGCCGCCGGCCAGCGATCTGACCACCGGACAACCGGCGTAGCGCTCGCCTAATTCGTCTGCTAGGGTCAGCGATGCACGTGAGAAGAGGGAAGCCGGTGACGCGGTTCGTCCGCCAGACCGGCGCTGCCCCCGCAACTGTAACGGCGAGGCCGAAGGCTTGATCCCACTGGTTCTTTCAAGAGCCGGGAAGGGGCCTTCCA
>JANQGO010000432.1 GCA_028277285.1 Alphaproteobacteria bacterium
GCTGACCGACGCCGACCGGGACGCCCTGGCCGTTCTTGCCGCAGGTGCCGATGCCAGGATCAAGCGCCATGTCGTTGCCGATGGCCGCGACTTTGGTCAGAACATCCGGGCCGTTGCCGATCAGCGTCGCGCCCTTGACCGGGCTGGTCGGCTTACCGTCCTCAATCAGATAGGCCTCGGACGCGGAAAACACGAACTTGCCGTTGGTGATGTCGACCTGGCCGCCGCCGAAATTGACCGCGTAGAGCCCTTTCTTCACCGATCCGATGATCTCTTCGGGGTCGCGGTCGCCGTCCAGCATATAGGTGTTGGTCATGCGCGGCATCGGCTGGTGGGCGAAACTCTGGCGCCGGCCGTTGCCGGTCGGGGTGTGGCCCATCAGACGGGCGTTCATGCGGTCGTGCATGTAACCCTTCAAGATGCCGTCTTCGATCAGGACGGTGCGCTCGCTGGGCGTGCCCTCATCATCGATGGTGAGCGAGCCACGGCGCGATTCGATGGTGCCGTCGTCGACCACGGTGACGCCCGGCGCGGCGATCCGTTCGCCCAGCAGGCCGGAAAACGCCGAGGTCTGCTTGCGGTTGAAGTCGCCTTCCAGCCCGTGGCCGATGGCCTCATGCAGCAGGATGCCGGGCCAGCCCGGCCCCAGCACCACCGGCATTTCGCCGGCCGGCGCCGCGACGGCGTCCAGATTGACAAGCGCCTGGCGCAGGGCCTCGTCGACCTGGGCCTGCCAGTGCTCGGTGACGACAAAGTCCTTGTAGAGCGACCGCCCGCCGGTGCCGTGGCCGCCGGATTCCATGCGCCCGCCATCGGCGGCGACGACCTGAACGTTCAGGCGGACCAGGGGCCTGACGTCGGTCATCAGGCGGCCGTCGGCGCGCATGATGGCAACCACCTGCCAGTTGCCGGAGAGTGAAGCCATGACCTGATGGACCCGCGGGTCCAGCGATCGGGCGTAGGCATCGATCTCCTGCAGCAGCTTGACCTTGTCCTCAAAGGCCATTTCGGCCAAAGGGTTATCTTCGTCATAGAGTTTGCGATTGGTCGGCACCGGGGCCTCGCCCTTGACGCCGCTTCGCCCATCGACCGCCTTGACGGTCGCCACCGCCCGCTTGATCGCCGCCTCCGACACGTCCGAGGCGTGGGAATAGGCAGTCGCCTCGCCGACCACGCGGCGCAGGCCGATGCCCTGGCTGGTATCGAAACTGGCTGTTTTCAGCTTGCCGTCATCGAACGCGAGCGACTCCGACTGGACATACTCCATGAACAGCTCGCCATCGTCGGCGCTGCCCAGCGCGTCCCCCACGAGACCTTCTATACGCCCTTCGTCCAGGTCGTTGCGGGCGAAAAACAACTCGTGCGGTGTACGGTATTGCGACATCATCTACTCCTCAGAGGTGCCCAACATATGGGGCGTCCGTGGCGACAACCAAGTCGATGCGACAGGAAGAGGTTACGCGATTGCGCCGCGTTCGCAGGCAAATCAAACCAGTCAGTGTTGAACGTCACGGTCTTGTGATTCCTGAGGCCGCTGTGTATGTTCCGCCGCGGCAGGCTAACCGTACGGAAAGTGCGGCGTTCGGCAGGGATTGGCGACTCGCCGCAGCCATGAAATGACGTTGTTTTCGGAGGATCGCGAGGGTCCTACCGGAACCGAAAAAAGGAGAGCGGTCTTGGTGAGGACGTTCCTCGGATTCGCGACGTTTGTCGCAAGTCTGGTTGCTGGCACGAGCGCTGCCTTCGCGCAGCTCGAGGACTGGGCCTGGGGATTCCAGGAAGCCGTCTCGCCGATCATGCATGACATCAGCTCGTTCTATGACGGGCTGCTGATCATGATGGTGGGCATCTCGGCCCTGGTGCTGGTCTTGATGATCTACATCGTTCTTCGGTTTAGCCGGCGCGCGAACAAGGAACCGTCGAGGACCAGCCACAACACATGGCTGGAGATTATCTGGACGACCGTGCCGGTGCTGATCCTGATCGCGATCGCCATCCCGTCGCTCAGATTGCTCTACTTCGAGGAGACAATTCCCGAAGCGGACATGACGCTGAAGGCCGTCGGACACCAGTGGTACTGGTCTTATGAGTACCCCGATCACGGCAACTTCGGCTTCGACGCCATCATGGTTCCCGACGACGAGTTGAAAGAGGGCGAGCTCCGGCTGTTGGCGACGGACAACGCCGTCGTCCTGCCGGTCGACAAGGTCGTGCGCGTGCTCGTGACCGCGCAAGACGTCATTCACTCCTGGGCGGTGCCGGCCATGGGCGTCAAGACCGACGCCGTGCCAGGCCGCATCAACGAACTGTGGCTGAAGATCGACACGCCCGGCACCTATTACGGTCAGTGTTCGGAACTGTGCGGCGAACTGCACGGCTTCATGCCGATCATGATCAAGGCGGTTTCTGACGAAGAGTTCCAGGCGTGGGTCACCGAAGCCCAGGCTGAATTCGCCGCCAACAACGCGCCGGCGATTTCGGTCGCCAATAACGGCCTGACCGGCCAGTGAACAACAACGTACCCTGCCCGGCAGGAGGATTGCTTAGATGACCGAAGCCCAGACCCACGCTGACGACCACGCCCACGATCATCACGATCATCCGCGCGGTATCATTCGCTACCTCTATTCGACCAATCACAAAGACATCGGCACGATGTACATCATCTATGGCTTTGTCTTTGGCCTGATCGGTTTCGCCATGTCGATCCTGATCCGGATGGAGTTGGAGGCTCCGGGCGAAGGCATCCTGGGTGGCGATCACCAGCTCTACAACGTGCTGATCACCAGCCACGGCCTGATCATGATCTTCTTCATGATCATGCCGGTGTTTATTGGCGGCTTCGGCAACTGGTTCGTCCCGTTGATGATCGGCGCGCCCGACATGGCGTTCCCGCGCATGAACAACATCAGTTTCTGGCTGCTGATCCCGTCGGGCATTTTGGTGATCCTGTCGGTGTTCATCGACGGCGGCACCGGCAGCGGCTGGACGATCTATGCGCCGTTATCGACCTATGGCAGTCCAGGCTTAGCGGTAGACTGTCTGATATTAGCGATCCATTTGGCCGGCGCGTCGTCGATTCTGGGCGCCATCAACTTCATCACGACGATCTTCAACATGCGCGCGCCGGGCATGACGCTGCACAAGATGCCGCTGTTTGCCTGGTCGGTGCTGGTCACCGCGTTCCTGCTGGTGTTGTCGCTGCCGGTTCTGGCGGGCGCCATCACCATGCTGTTGACCGACCGCAACTTCGGCACCGTGTTCTTCAAGCCGGAGGGCGGCGGCGATCCGCTGCTGTTCCAGCATCTCTTCTGGTTCTTCGGACACCCCGAGGTCTACATCATGATCCTGCCGGGCTTCGGCATCATCAGTCATGTGATCTCGACTTTTTCGCGCAAGCCCGTGTTCGGCTATCTCGGCATGGCCTACGCGATGGTCGCCATCGGCTTCATCGGTTTCATCGTCTGGGCCCATCACATGTACACGGTCGGCCTCGACGTTGATACGCGGGCTTATTTCGTGGCGGCCACGATGGTCATCGCGGTCCCGACCGGCGTGAAGATATTCAGCTGGATCGCCACCATGTGGGGCGGCTCGATCCGGTTCGA
>JANQGO010000075.1 GCA_028277285.1 Alphaproteobacteria bacterium
CCGCCATCGCATTCCGAGCCGAACGTCCAGCATTCAAATGGGCGGTAGTCGACCGGCGTGCGCAACATGTTGCGCACGATGACGCGCTCGCCAAGCCGCGCCACGTCGACGCCGTCGCCAACGGCAACAATGGTCCCGCAGCAGTCGGCACCCTGGATGCGCGGAAACGTCAGGGGCACACCCGCCCAACTGCCGTCTTCGTCGGACGCCGCCGAAAAACCGCCGGCGCCGCCGGCATTGGTCTCGGTCGTGACCGTCTTGGAATACCATGCGGTCCGCGTGTTGATGTCGGTGTTGTTGATGCCCGCCGCATGAACCCGGATCAGCACCTCGCCGTCACCGGGTTTCGGCACCGGCACGTCGGTGCGGTAATCCAGCTTGTCGAAACCGCCGTGACCGGTCAGCAGCACCGCCGCCATGGTCTTGGGCACACTCGGCCCTGGCGTCATCGTGTGGCGTCACCCCAGCCGAGCACGTTGTCCATAATGTTCCAGCGCGTCTGCTGCGAGACGTCGGGCTTGCCGTCGATCCAGTGGCTGACCATGCGGTCGTGGAAGCCGCTGGCCTGTTGCAGGCGCATCCAGTAGTTCAGGAACTGGGTCAGCTCCCCGGCGTTTTCCGGCATGACATAGGCGATCAGGAACGTGCTGCCCACGTTGTCCGGCACCACGGCGGTGTATCCGGTCTGGCGCTCCGCCCAGGCTTCGGCTTGCTCCAGCGTCCAGATCGCCGCGTCAATGTCGGGATGATTGGGTAGCTCGTCGTAACTGGTGACGACCTTGACCTGGGCATTGGGGAACAGACGCTTGGCGAGCGGTCTCAGAATCGGATCGTTGAACACGCCGATCACCAGATTGTCTTGCGCACGGATGGCGTCGCGCGACAGGAAGTCGTCCACCCGGTTGGTTTTCACGATCAAGGCGACGGGGCTTTGCGTATAGGGCTCGGAGATAGAAAAGCGCTCCAGGCGTTCGTCGTTGACATAGATACCGGACACCGCGAGGTCGAACCGGTTGTTCTCCAGGTCCTTCACCAGCGTCTGAAATTCGAACGGTATCAGCCTCAGCTTGACGTTCAGTTCCTGGGCAAGCCGGTAGACATAGGAGATGTCGAAGCCGACGAGTTCACCGTAACGGTTACGGTAGCTGAACGGGATGATGTTGGGGTTGTAGCCGACCCTGATTTCCCCGGCCGCCTGGATGCCGCTGAGCGTGATCGGGTCGGTCGACTGCTCGTTGTCCGTGGCCGGCGCGCTTGCCTCGCCGCCATCGGTGCCCGTGCCGTCCGTCTGACCGCTGTCCGCGGCCGCGCCGTTCGCTTGGTTGCTATCCCCCTCGTCGCCGCTCACTTGGTTACTATCCCCTGAGCCGCCATTGTCCGCCGTTTGGGTTTGACCGCTCGGCGCCTCGATGATCGCCGTCACGCCGCTCGTCAGACTGGGGTCAAGCCTGTAGCCGAGATAGGACGGCGATTGCTGACCGACCACGTTGTCTTGAATGTAGCGTCCGCCCGCGACGATGACGGCAAGCATGACAACGGTGATGCCAAGCGACCAGATCAGGCGACTCACGCGCAGCTTCAGCATGCCATAATAGCTCAGCGTCACCAGGAAGGTGACGAAGGCGAAACCCATGACCGACGCGACGACCTGGCCGTAGCGCGTGATCGTCATCATGCTGACATAGAGCTCGGTCGCCTCGGACGGGAACCGCACCCAGCTCGCCAGGAAATCGACCGCATCGACCGAGGTGGTCGGCGAGCCGAAGCCTGACAAGAAGGAGATGAAGGGCAAGGCGATCTCCTTACCCTCGCTCAGCGGTATGCGGTAGTAGTAGGCGCCGAACAGGATGAACAGCCAGATGAAGAAGTTGCCCAGTTGCGCCAGCGGGTAGCTGATGGCCAGCGTCGTCTTGATGATCTCGCCGCGGTTCTCGTCCTTGATCTTGTGGCGGTCGCACATCTTCTCCACCGCCTGCTGGATAAACGGCAACGCCGCCACCGACAGGCTGGTGACCATCGCGATCAGCAGCCCGTTCTGCAGATCGCGCATCACATCGCGCGACTTTATCGGACCCAGCGCGGCCATCATCGAGGGCAGCACCCAGAACGCCAGCATCACCGTGCCGGCAATCATGATGATCAGATAGAGCGCGAGGTCGCCTATCGCGGTCGTATCCAGCGTACCCGCCGCCTTGGCGAACAGCGCGAACACGCCGAACGGCGCCAGCATCACCACCCAGTTCCAGATCGTCACGCTGGCATTGCGGATCAGATCCAGCATGTTCAGGAACGACTCTTTGTTGTCGATGCGCTGGATGGCGATGCCGTAGATGACGGAAAACACGACGATGGCCGGCACGTAGTTGCGCACCAGGGCCAGGAACGGATTGGACGGGATCAGTTGATCCAGCAATTCCAGACTTTGCTGGGGCTGGCTGGCGTCAATGAACAGCGGTGGCGGCACCGCCGGAATGGCGAAGGACAAAACGAAGATCAGCAGAAAGGTGCCGACCCACATGATGACGAAGATATGCCATCCGCAACGGAACAGCTTCCAGGCGGTTTCCGGCGACAGCCTGCCCAGACCATGCAGCAGTGAGCAGATGATGTAGGGGAAGACGACGATCTCCATCATCCGGACATAGCCCTCGCCGACGGAATCGAGGACCTCGACGCGCTCGCCGAAGAACACGCCGACCGCGATGCCGGTCACCGCGCCGATCACGACCCAAAGCGGCAACCGCTTCGCGTAAGCTGATGAATCCGTTGTCACAAACCCCTCGCCATCATCGACGCCAAGCTACCCGCGGATCGCCCCGGCGTCGAGGGTGCTGACATGACCGTTATCGAGACGATTCATAGACCGCAGCCACCCTAAACCAAGGGCACATAGTCATATTCGCCGATTCCTTGCAAGACCAGAAAGGTTGTGGGTGTTTCCAGCGCGTTGGTGACCAAATGCGGGCGTATGGCCGCGACCGTACAGGTCTCGCCCGGTGCCAGATCGACGGCCTCCTTGGGGTTCTGGAGGAAAATCCGAAGCTGCCCCTCCAGTACATAGAACGTATCGGCTACATGGTTGTGATAATGCCAGGGAACCGACTGGGTTGACGTAATCCGGTGCTCGGTGATGTGGAAACCCGGTCGCTCGGCATGCATCACGGTGCGCTCGACCTCATAGAGGTGACTGGCGTCTTTCAGCGGTTCCATAGCCGTCTCCCAACCATGCCGGCGCCATCATAACCGCTTCCACGGCCCAAAGATGCAAGCTTTCCACTGTTATTGGCCGTGGCGCCGCACTCTGCGGTTGCGAACCAGTCTGGCATCTATCACGGTGTCGCCCATGAACAAGACCCCATCCTACGACTACATCGTCATCGGCGCCGGTTCGGCCGGTTGCGTGCTCGCCAATCGGTTGAGCGAAGACGCCGGCGCCAGCGTGCTCTTGATCGAAGCCGGCGGCAGCGACAGCAACATGTTTATCAAGATGCCGGCCGCCTGCGCCATGATCGCGCGCGACAGCCGCTTCAGCTGGGGTTATGTCGGCGAGCCGGAGCCGCATTTGAACGGACGCGGCATCCTGGAGGCGCGCGGGCGGGTGCTGGGCGGCTCGTCGTCGATCAACGGTATGGTCGCCAACCGCGGCAATCCGCGCGACTATGACGGCTGGGCCGGCGGCGGGCTGAACGCGTGGACCTACGCGCACTGCCTGCCCTATTTCAAGAAGATGGAAACCTTCGACGGCGGCGCCAGCGACTGGCGCGGCGGCGACGGTCCCCAGCACATCGAGACCTGCCCCGCTGACGAACCGCTCTATCAGGCGTTTCTGGCCGCCGGTCGCCAGGCCGGCTATCCCGCGACCGAGGACCAGAACGGCGAGCACCACGAGGGCTTCC
>JANQGO010000082.1 GCA_028277285.1 Alphaproteobacteria bacterium
GCGCGCTCGATTGTCGACTTCGCCAAGGAGGTGAACGCCGACTGCATCGTCATGGGCAGCCGCGGCCTGGGCGACATGGACAGCATGCTTCTCGGCAGCGTCTCGCATAAGGTGTCGAGAAGCATGCTGTCCATGTCGCCCAGGCCGCGGCTGCCCATGACGATGCAGTCGGCGTTCACCTCCTTGGCGAAGTCGACAATCGAGCGCGCGACATTGCCTTCGCGCAGTTCGAACTTGGTATCCGACTTGCCGGCCTGGCGCGCGCGGGTTCGCGCGTTCTCCAGGATGTTCTTCGCCAACTCGTCGGTCACAAACGAGGAACCGGCCTGGCGGTATTCGCTTTGGGCAAACTTGTCGATGTCGCCGGTGTACTTGGCACGCCGGCTGACATTCACCAGGTAGATCTCTGAACCGTACTTGCCGGCGATATCGACCGCGGCGTCGACCGCCTCCAAGGCATGCTCCGAGCCGTCCACCGGCACGACCAACTTCTTGAACATCAAACCATCCCCCTAAACGACGCCCCATCTAATCACGGGTTTTCGCTCTACATCAAATGGCCGGGCTTGGCTGACCCAATCCGACGGTTTTGTTGCGCGAACGGGATAGAGTGGCGGCGGCTACTCGGCGGCAGCCTTTTGTCCCTGCAGCCCAAAGAAGGAATCGTCCTCATAGGCTTCCGGCAGCTCGATCACCGTGTCCTTCAGGCGGGCGAAGCGCGTGGCTTGGCCGCGCACGATCTGGCCGTATTGGGCACTGGGCATGGCGGGCGGTGTCAGCGCGAACGCATCGGCTGCCGTGTAGTCGCAGATCAGCAGAGCGCGCGGCCGGCCGGTCGTGTTGGGGCCGCCGCCGTGGACCATCCAGGTGTGCTGCAGGATGAGGTCGCCCGCCTCGCCGGTCATGGGCACGGCGGCCTGTTCGAAAGCGGACCGGTGTTCTTCGCCGATGGTCCCGGTGTAGCGGTCGCCGTCGAACAGGCTGTAAGGCGTCTTGTGCGAGCCCGGTACGACCATCAGGGGCCCCATGTCCTCGGTCACATCGTCGAGCAGCAACAGCGCGACCACGACATCGTCGTTGGTGTGGGGATCGTAGGCGTGGTCCTGATGCCAGCCGACATAGGTCGGCGAGCCCGGCAGCTTCACGTTGATCTTGCAATGATGGAACTTGACGTTGGGGCCGATCAGATCGGTGATCGCGTCGGGGATCGCGCTGTCGAACAGAATGCCCTTGATGACATCCGAGATTTCCGTGGGGTTGGAGATACGGCGCAGCATGGGCCGCTCGGCACTGTGGCCTTCGGCGACGTCGAAGCGCGCCTTGCCGTCCTGGCACGTGCCCCAGTTCGCCGTCTGCGACCGGCTTTCGTCGACCCAGTCGGCAAGTTGCCGCTGCGCCGCTTCCAACGGGGCGCCGGTCACGGCCTGGCGCACCACGACATAACCGTCGCGTTCGAATTGGCTGACTTGCGCGTCGCTCAAAATAGCCATGCCCCGCTCCTTGACGGTCGTTGCGCCGATCGCTCGCCGCGATTCTACAGCCGCAACGTCAAGTGGGGCAATCGGACTTGAGGGGGCGACCCTAGGCTTAATTGCTGGCCTTGTAGGTCGAGATGGCTTCTTCCAGCTCGTCATAGGCATCGCAGCCCAGCCAGCAGATATCGTCCAGGATGGCGAGCTGCTCTTCGGCCTTGGCCAGGTCGCCGGCCGCCAGATAGGCCTCGCCGAGATACTCGCGCGCGTCCCTGTGATCGGGGTCGAGCGTGAGCGCCTTCTCGTAGTTGGCAAACGCGTTGTCCAGGTCGCCGGACTGGCGGTAGCTGTAGGCCAGCATGTTGAACGCGTCGGCGTTGGTGGGGTCCTCCTGGGTCGCGATCGTGAACTCCTGGATCGCCATCGCCCAGTCCTCGTCGTTGACCGCATCCATGCCCGACTTCAACGCCGAACCGGCCGGTGTATCGTCATAGGAGTTGGTATCGTCGCTGGAACCGCCGCCGGCCGCAAAGGCGGTGCCTGCGGCAAAAAGGAAGATCGCTAGCGCCCCGGCAACAACATCAAACGGTTTGGTCATCGCGTCTTTCTCCAGCTAGATAGACTTGGCCCCGGGAACAGCGTTCCGGACGCCATTCTACTACGCGGATGTTGTGACGAGGGATGCAGTCTTGGCGGTACTTGACGCGAATGTGAAGCGGCGCCTTCTGCCGGTGGTTGCCCATGAAGACTATGTCGCGCCGCTGCCGCCCGGTCACCGGTTCCCCATGGCCAAGTTCGCCCTGCTGCTGGAGAGGGTCAGGGCGTTGGGGCTGACCAGTCCGGAGACGCTCCTGAAGCCCGGCCTGGTCTCGCGCCGTGTCCTGGGCCTGGTGCACGAGGCCGACTATGTCGAGGCGGTGTTGAGCCAGACGCTCGACGAGCAGGCGATCCGGCGCATCGGCGTTCCCGTGACGGCGGCCATGGCGCAGCGCTCCCGCCGCGCCGTCGCCGGCACCATTTTGACCGCGCGCGCGGCGCTGAAGGCCGGCGTCGCCTGCAACACCGCCGGCGGCAGCCACCATGCCTTTCCCGGCTACGGCGCCGGCTTCTGCGTCTTCAACGATGTCGCCGTCGCCGCGCGGATGATGCAGCGTGATGGGTTGGTGCGCCAGGTGCTGGTCATCGACCTGGACGTCCATCAAGGCGACGGGACCGCCGCGGCGTTCGACGGCGATGACAGCGTCTTCACGTTCTCGATGCATTGCGGCGTCAATTTCCCGGCGCGCAAGCAGACGAGCGACCGCGATATCGCGCTTGCGCCCGGCACAGACGACGACGCCTATTTGGCCGTGCTGCATGACGCACTCGGGCCGCTGATGGAACAGGTCCGTCCGGATCTTGTGATCTATGTCGCCGGCGTCGACGCCCATGCCGAGGACCGGCTGGGCAAGCTCGCGCTAACGGACGACGGGCTCGAGGCGCGCGAAAGGTTGGTGCTGAACATGTGCGCACAGCACCGCGTGCCCGTCGCCTGCGTTATCGGCGGCGGTTATGACGACGATGCCGAGGTCATCGCGCGCCGCCATGCCATGGTCTTCGAACAGGCCGCCGCATTGTTGGCCGACGGCGAATTTGGTTGGGCCGGCGCTTGAGCCCGGGGCAGGATCGGCCATGACCGATCACCGCAAGCCGGGCGGGGCACAGGCCAATCGCTTCGTCGCCATCGCCGCTCTCGTCACCGCGCCCTTGTTGTGGTCGTCCTCGACCATCCTGGTGCGCGCGCTGCACGAGACGATGCCGGTGATCGGCTTTTCGTTCTGGCGCTGGCTCTTTGCCAGTCTCCTGCTTTTGCCCTTTGCCTGGCCGCATCTGCGCCGTGAGTGGCCGGCGGTGCGGGCCAACATCGTCACCCTGGCGCTGGCCGGTTTCTTCGGCATCACGCTGTTCGCCGTCGTCCTGTTCAACGGGCTCAAACACACGACGGCGGTCAACACCGGGGTCATCAGCGCCAGCGAGCCGCTGTGGATCGCGCTGGTCGCCTGGCTTCTGCTGCGCGAACGATTGCGGCGCATGCAATGGGCCGGCATCGCCATCGGCGCCATCGGCATGATCGTCATCGCCAGTCAGGGCAGCCTGACGGGCCTCGCACAGCTTGAACTGAACCGGGGCGATCTCCTTGTCATGGCGGCGGTCATCATCTGGGCGCTCTATTCGGTGCTGATCCACAAGCTCGCCGGGTTGCTGCGCCCCGTGACCATCCTGATGGTGACGGCGTCGCTCGGCACCGTCTTTCATCTGCCGTTCTATGGCTGGGAACTGGCGTCGGGCGAGGTTCTCACCTTCAATCTGCAGACCGTGCTGGCGATCGCCTACGGCACCCTGTTCGGATCGGTGATCGCCTTCGGCGCCTGGACGCTTGGCGTCGGGCTCGCCGGCGCCAACACGGCCGGCATCTTTCTCTATCTGATCCCGCCCTACACCATCGGCATGGCGGCGCTGATCCTGGGCGAACCCTTGGAGCTCTATCACGTTGCCGGCGGCGCGATCATCGTCGCCGGCATCATTGTCGCGACCCGTCGGCGGGCCAATCGCCCACGCGTCGCCGATTGACGGCAGCGCCGGACGCCATTCGGCAACAATCCCTCTTGTCAGAACGGCGAGACGACTTATCATGCGCCGTGATGGTTCCGCCGGATCGGACGAAATGGCGGATTAAAAGGGAACCCGGTGCGCCGTACCCATCAGGGAGCAAATCCGGGGCTGTACCCGCAACTGTGTGCGGTAGGGGCGTGCTCAATGAACGCCACTGGGGGTGACCCTGGGAAGGCGAGCACATCTGCCCCGGTAACCGTGAGCCAGAAGACCTGCCAGGCAATGTGAAACCCTTTACTGGGGCGGGTGTCCCCAAGGAAGATCTCGATGCCTCCGCAAGCCATTCCGGCCGAAAGCCACCGTGAATTTAACCTCACGTCCGCCAGCACGCTCGACCATCTGATAGTCGTCGGTGTCGCCTGCGCGGGCCTATGGACGATCATCATCGCAACCTTCGGCGTTTGAGTACGCCTTAGGCGCATGGCGCAGTCTGTTCTGCTTTCGGCCGCCGGGCTCACGCTCGGCTACCGGGACGTGACGGTCGTCGGCGACGTCGCGTTCGAGCTTGCGCGCGGCGACGTGCTGGCCGTTGTCGGTCATAACGGGTCGGGCAAGTCGACCCTGATCAAGACGCTGCTGGGCACGTTGCCGCCGCTGGCCGGCGGCCTCGACTGGCATGCCGGGCGGCCGGAGACGATTGCCTATCTAGGCCAGCGAATGGAGTTCGACAGCCGCTTCCCGATCCGGGTCCGCGACCTCGCCGCCATGGGCGCGTGGTCCGGCCTGGGTCTGCTCGGCCGGGTCGACGATGCTTGTCGCGCGCGTGTCGGCTCCGCCCTGGAGCGCACCGGCACAGCACATATCGCCGACATGCCGCTCCACCAACTCTCGGCGGGACAACTGCAGCGGGCGCTGTTCGCCCGCACCATGGTCCAGGACGCGCCGTTGATCCTGTTGGACGAGCCTTTCACCGCTGTCGATCAGACGACGGAAGCCGCGCTTCTGACCCTGATCGACAGTTGGGCGGATGAGGGGCGCGCCGTAATCCTGGTGCTGCACGACCTCTCGGCGGTACTGCAGCACTGCGCCGCTGCGCTGCTGCTGGGCGAGGGACGCGCCCTCTTCGGCAGCCCGAAGGAGATCCTGACGCCGAACAACCTGGTCGGCTACGGCTACCTCTCGAAGAGCCAGGCCGACTGGATCGAAGGCATGTACGCGCAGGAGGCCGGCCGTGTTTGATTGGCTCGACTATGCCTTCATGATCCGCGCGCTGACGGCGACCACGGTCCTGAGTTTCTCGGTCGCGCCAGTCGGCGCGTTCCTGGTGCTGAGACGCCTGTCGCTGGCCGGCGAGGCCATGGCGCACGCCATCGTGCCCGGTATCGTCATCGCTTTCGTGGTCGCCGGGTTGTCGGTTGCGTCCATGATCGTCGGCGGTCTGACCGCGGGCATCGCGGTCGCGGCGCTGACCACCCTGCTTGCGCGCATGACCATCATTCGCGAGGACGCGAGCCTGGCGTCGCTCTACCTGATCGCGCTGGCGCTCGGCATCTTCATCCTTTCGGCGGCGGGTTCGGCAGTGCCGCTCAAGAGCTTTCTGTTCGGCTCGATCCTGGGCATCGGCGACGATACGCTCATCCTGATCGGTGCCACCGCGACCATCACGCTGGTGAGCTTCGCCCTTATCCTCCGGCCGCTGATCACCAACACCATCGACCCCGTGTTCCACGAAAGCCAATCCAAACATCCCGGCTGGGTGACCCAGTGGTTCATGTTCCTGGTCGTGCTGAATCTCTTGGGCGCGTTCAAGGCGCTCGGCACCTTGATGGCGGTCGGCTTGATGATCCTGCCCGCGACCGCCGCGCGCTACTGGGTCTCGACGATCACCAGCTACCTGATCGTCACCTTCGTCTTCGCGCTGTTGAGCTGTTGGATCGGACTCATCGTCTCGTTCTACCTGCCGGACGTGCCGTCAGGTCCGGCCATCGTGCTGGTCGCGGCCGTCTTCTTCATTGTCAGCCTGGTCTTCGGGCCGCATGGCTTCCATGCCGGCCTGCGCCTCAATCTGTTCCGCCGCCGGACCCGGCCGGCAAGTCTATCGAACCTCAAAGAAGGAGAAAAAGCCTATGAAGAGACTCTTTAGTGTCCTGCTGATCGCGGGACTGGCGTTTGCCGCCGCGCCCGCGGCAGCGCATGACGACGAGAAGCTCAACGTCGTTGCGAGCTTCTCGATCCTCGGCGACATGGTGAGCCAGGTGACCGGCGACCTTGCCGAGGTCACGACCATCGTCGGCCCGGACGCGGATGCGCACATCTATACGCCCAGCGCCAGCGACGCCAAGGCGGTCGCCAATGCCGACGTGGTCTTCGTCAACGGTTTGGGATTTGAGACCTGGTCGCAGACCCTGATCGAAACATCGGACACCGAGGCCCAAGTGTTCGTCGCGACAGAGGGCGTGACGCCCGTTGAGGTCGACGGCGAAACCGATCCCCACGCCTGGAACGCGCTCACCAACGGCATGATCTACGTCGACAACATCGCGAGCGCCATGGCGGATGTCGACCCGGACCACGCGGCGATCTATCAGGCCAATGCCGAGGCTTACAAGGAGAGGCTGGCCGATCTGCACGAGCATGCCCTCGACGCCTTCGGCAAGCTGCCGGCCGATCATCGCACGGTCGTGACCGCGCACGACGCCTTCGGCTATCTGGCCGACGCCTACGGCCTGACCTTCCTGGCGCCGGTCGGCATCGACACCGAGGCCGAGCCCTCGGCCCAAGAGCTCGCCGCGCTGATCGACCACCTGAACGAGGAGGGCGCCGGCGCGCTGTTTGTCGAGAACATCACCAGCCCGGCCCTGGTCGAGCAGATCGAGCGAGAGACCGGGCTCCAGATCGGCGGTCGGCTCTACTCCGACGCGCTGTCGGAACGCGGCGGTCCGGCGACCAGCTACGAGGCGATGTTCCAGCACAATCTGGACGTGCTCATCCAGGCGCTGAGCGTCCAGTCGTAACCTTGCCCATCGGGCAGGTCTTCAAGAGCCCCCGGGAACAGACCCGGGGGCTCTCTTTTGCCGACTGCATGAACTTGCACTGAATGTCTGTTTTCTGCGTCCATTGAGGCATCTCACGCTCTAGGGCACATCGGGCACAGTTTGGCGACCGTGGACCCTGATGAGCGACTCGACCGATGCCCTGACCCATGCCTGGGACCTCGTGACCGGCTTCGATGCCACGTTCTACGGCATCGTCGGCCTGTCGCTCAGGGTCAGCCTGACCGCGGTCCTGCTGGCCGCGCTGATCGGTCTGCCGCTGGGGGCGTGGATGGCGCTGTCGCGGTTTCCCGGCCGGGGCGCGCTGATCGCCGTGACCAGCGCTTTGATGGGCCTGCCGCCCGTCGTCGCCGGTCTCGCCATTTACATCCTGCTGTCGCGCGCCGGTCCGCTCGGCGAACTCGGCATCTTGTTCACGCCCGAGGCGATGGTGATCGCCCAGTGCCTGCTGGTCACCCCGATCATCGCCGCGCTGAGCCGCCAGACCATCGCCGATCTGCACGTCGAATATGACGAACAGCTGCGCTCCCTGAACGTCGGGAAGGGACGTCTGGCGCTCACCCTCTTGTGGGAGGGCCGCTACAGCCTGATCACCGCGATCCTGGCCGGTTTCGGCCGGGCAAGCGCGGAGGTCGGCGCGGTGATGATCGTCGGCGGCAACATTGCCGGTGTCACGCGGGTCATGACGACGACCATCGCGCTGGAAACCAGCCGCGGCGATCTCGCCCTGGCGCTCGGTCTGGGCGTCGTGTTGCTGGCGATCACCCTGGGTATCAACGCGCTTGCCATGGGCATGCGCGGCGTTGCCTCGCGGGGCTACGCGTGAACGCGGACCTCGCCCTGGCGATGACCGCGCCGATATCGCGCGCGGCGCCGGCTGAGGCGACCTTGCCCTTGGTCGCCTGCTCGGTCTGTTATCAGGTCCAGGGCGAGACCCTGATCGACGACCTGACCGTCACGCTGGACAGTGGGCGGCGCACCGTCGTGCTGGGCCCCAACGGCGCGGGCAAGAGCCTCTTCCTGCGGCTGTGTCACGGGCTCATCCTGCCGACCAGCGGCAGCCTGACATGGGCCGGCAACGAACAGGCGGATGTCGCGCGGCGCCACCAGGCGATGGTGTTTCAAAAACCCGTCCACCTGCGCCGCTCGGCCGCCGCCAACATCGATTACGCGTTGCGGCGGCAGGGCATGGCGCGGGACGCGCGCCACAAACGGGTCGACGACGCGTTGGCGCTCGCCGGTTTGACGGCGCTTGCCGACCGCTCGGCGCGTGTCTTGTCCGGTGGCGAGCAGCAGCGGCTCGCCCTGGCGCGGGCCTGGGCGACCGAACCCCAGGTGCTGTTCCTGGACGAGCCGACCGCCAGCCTCGACCCGACGGCGACCCGCGCGGTCGAGACGGTGGTCGCCCAGATCCACCGGGCCGGCGTCAAGATCGTCATGACGACCCACGATCTCGGTCAGGCGCGCCGCCTGGCCGATGACGTCATCTTCATGCACCAAGGGCGTTTGCTGGAGAAACAACCGGCCGATGCCTTCTTCGAGCAACCGCAGACGGCCGAAGCGGCCGCGTTTATCAAAGGAGAACTGTTGTGGTGATTGACCGCGTTGCCGTCTGGACCCGTCGTACCGTGATGGCCGTTATGGCCGCCGCCCTGTTGGCGGCGACGCCCGCCATGGCCGACGACGAGAGCTTCATCATCGTGTCGTCGACCACGTCGACGGAAAACTCCGGCCTCTTCGCCTACCTGTTGCCGATGTTCGAGGCAAAGACAGGTATCCAGGTGCGCGTCGTTGCCGTCGGAACCGGCAAGGCGATCCAGCAGGCGCGCGACGGCGATGCCGACGTGCTGTTCGTCCACCACAAACCGTCGGAAGGGATGTTTGTCGACGAGGGGTTCGGTGTGATCCGCCACGACGTCATGTACAACGACTTTGTCCTCGTCGGCCCGTCATCGGATCCCGCCGGCATCGCGGGCACAGCCGACGTCGTCTCTGCGCTTGCCGAGATCGCCCAGCAGGGCGCCATCTTCGCCTCGCGCGGCGACGACAGCGGCACCAACAAGAAGGAACTCGGCCTGTGGGACGAAGCGGGCATCGCGCCGGCCGACCAGCCGTGGTACCGCGCGACCGGCTCCGGCATGGGCGCGACGCTCAACACGGCAAGCGATCTGGACGCTTATACATTAACTGACCGCGCGACCTGGCTGGCATTCCAGAACAAGGGCGACCTCGAGATCGTCGTCGAGGGCGACGGTCGCCTGTTCAACCAGTACGGCATCATCCTGGTCAGCCCCGAGCGCCATCCTCACGTCAAGGCCGACGAGGGCCAGGCCTTCATCGACTGGATCCTGTCGCCGGAGGGCCAGAACGCGATCGCCGCCTTCGAGATCGACGGCCAACAGCTCTTCTTCCCCAACGCCCAGCCGACGGGTTAGGAAAGACTCGCCCTCCCGCCGCTGACGCGCCGGGCCCCTCCCTCTCCCGCAAGCGGGCGAGGGGAAGCCCAACCTACGCGACATCCCCTCGCCCCCGCGTCAGTGGGGGAGAGGGTTGCGCAGACTTGGGCGCGTCAGCGTCCTAGCCGAAGCTGGGTGAGGGGGCTACAAACTCGGTCGAAGGACGCGATCGAATGAGACATGGCGATTCCCTATCCCCCTATTGAACCCTATGCCAAGGGCCTGCTCGATGTCGGCGACGGCAACGTGGTCGCCTGGGAGGCGTCCGGCAACCCCGACGGCAAACCGGCGCTTGTGTTGCACGGTGGGCCAGGCTCAGGGCGGTCGACATCGACACGGCGTTTCTTCGACCCCGATGCCTACAACATCATACTGTTCGATCAGCGCGGCTGCGGTCAGAGCACGCCGCACGCCAGCGATCCCGCTTGCGACATGGCCGTCAACACGACGGCGCACCTGATCGCCGATATGGAGAAACTGCGCGCGTATGTCGGTGTCGATCGCTGGCTTGTCTTCGGCCACTCCTGGGGCTGCACGCTCGCCCTGGCCTATGCCGAAGAACATGCCGAAGTGGTCGCGGCGCTGGTCCTGGTCGGCGTGACGACGACCCGGCAGGCGGAGGTCGACTGGCTCTATCGCGGCATCGCGCCGCTGTTTCCGGAAGCATGGGACAGGTTTCGCGCCGGCGTGCCGGAAGCGGCAAGGAGCGGCGATCTCGTCGCGGCCTATCATCGTCTGCTGAACGACCCTGACGACGCGGTGCGCCAAAAGGCGGCGGATGATTGGCACGGCTGGGAGGGATCGTTATCCGCCGACCCCGACGCCGCGCCATCGGCCAAGTGGTCCGATCCGCGCTTCCGTCTGGCGCGGGCGCGCATCATCACCCACTACTTCCATCACGCGGCGTGGCTGACCGAGAACCAGATCCTGAACGGCGCGCATGCGCTGGCCGGCATCCCCGGCGTCATGGTGCAGGGCCGCCTCGATCTGGAGGCGCCGCTGATGACCGCATGGGATCTCGCCAAGGTCTGGCCGGATGGCGAACTCGTCGTTGTCCCGAATGCCGGCCACGGTGTGTCCGAAGCCGGTGTGGGCGAGGCGATTACCGCCGCGACCGACCGTTTCGCGGCCGATAAGGGGATATGGTCCTAACGTCGCCCCTGCTTTGACGGCACACGATGACGCATCACGCGTTGTGCGCCTTCTTCCCTTGTTGGGCCCAAGTGGACTGGAGTATCAAACCCAGATTGATGCCGATGATCAACTGCAACGCGGCCTGTAGTTCTTTTTTGTTTTTCAAGAACTTGCGCAACTCGTCCCTGTGCCAGGATACCTGTCGCACCGGCTCTGACGCGATGATGGTGACAGGGGCGATCTGATCGACCATGAACGACACCTCGCCGACAAACTGACCTTCGATGAGTTCGCTGACCTTCTGACCGTCCTTATGAACGGCGGCCTTCCCGGAGACAATGATGCTGAGCCGCTGCAGCGGCTCACCCTCCTGCACCAGGACGTCGCCGGCGGCCTTGTCTTCCCAGCGCGCGAGCTTGAGCAGCTTAAGCATTTCGCGCGGTGTCAACGTCCTGAACACCAGACGGTACAGCCTCTGCTCTTCGTCGGTCAGTTTGACCGGCCGACGTTCCAGTAACAGGAGGATCACCCAGAACAGGTTAAGCGCGATAAAACCGATGCCCCAATAGATCGGCACCATCAGGGGCGTCGGTTGCAGATAGTAGTAGGGGAGCAGCATGGTGCCCCCGAGCACCGCGAAGATCCGCAACCACAAGACGTCGCGCACCGAATAGGAGATGACGTACGTAATGTTTGCCAGGTCTACCAGAATGTTCATCGCCGCCCCTTGATGTGCGCGAGGTTTGGTAACTCTCAGACCACCACCAGGTTCCGGGGCAGTTTCGACAGCACCTCCAGCCCGTCCTCGGTGACCAGGAAGGTCTCGATATAGGCAGCGCCGGAGCCGCCGGGCCAGTCTTCCCAGACGTCGAACTGGTTTTCCATGTTGAAGACCATGCCGGGCGCGAGCTCGTAGTCGGGGAAGTCGAGACGCGGCTTGACCCAGTGGTTGCCGCACCAGTCCGGCGGTACCGCGATGCCGAGCGAATAGCCGCCGACGAACCAGACGTATGGTTTGAGGCCCACCTGATCGATGTAGTGATCGGCGACCTCCTGCACCTTCGACATCATGTCGCCGGTGGTGACGGCGGCCTGGATCGCGTCGATGCAGCCGGCGGACTTGTCCATCATCTCGGTCCAGCGCGGATCCGGCTCGCCGAGCGAGAACGTGCGGTTCAGGTTGACGTGATAGCGATGCAGGCAGCCGCAGAAGTCGACGAAGACGAGGTCGCCGTTCTTGATCCGGCGGTGTTGCGGCGGA
>JANQGO010000089.1 GCA_028277285.1 Alphaproteobacteria bacterium
GCCACGGTCCGGGCCATCGGCGTCGATACCACCGGGTCGACCCCCATTGCCGTCGACGAACAGGGCACGGCGCTGTCGTTCAAGGACGAGTTCGCGCAAAACCCGAACGCCATGTTCGTGCTGTGGAAGGATCACACGGCAATCGCCGAGGCCGAGGAAATCACCGAGGCCGCGCACAAATGGCCGATCGATTACACCCGTTATGTGGGCGGTACCTATTCCGCCGAATGGTTCTGGGCCAAGCTGCTGCATATCCTGCGCGAGGATGACGCGGTCCGGGCGGCGACCGGCAATTTCGTCGAATTCTGCGACTGGGTGACGGGCACGCTGACCGGTACCATGGCGCCCCAATTCCTCAAACGATCGCGCTGCGCCGCCGGGCACAAGGTGATCTGGCATGAATCCTGGGGCGGCTTGCCGGCGGACGATTTTTTCGTCTCGGTCGATGCGCGCCTTGGCGGGTTTCGTGACCGGGTGGGGCAGGAGAGCCATACCAGCGACGTTCCGGCCGGCCAACTGACCGCCGAATGGGCGGAGAAATTGGGCCTGCCGTCTGGTATCCCCGTCGCCGTCGGCGCCTTCGACTGCCATATGGGCGCCATCGGCGCCGGCGTTGCCGACGGTATCCTGGTCAAGGTCGTCGGCACGTCGACCTGCGACATCATGGTGGCGGAGAAATCGGCCATCGGCGACCGCGCCATTGCCGGCATCTGCGGGCAGGTGGACGGCTCGGTCATTCCCGGGATGATCGGGCTCGAAGCCGGGCAATCGGCCTTCGGCGACTTCTATGCCTGGTATTCGCAGATTCTCGGCTGGCCCCTGGCGCTGCTGTCGGACCGCGAGGCCGCGCAAGAGGCCGAGGACCAGATCCTGCAGAAACTGGGCGAGGGCCTGATCGACTATCCGTTGACGGTGGACAAACCCATCGCCACCGATTGGATCAACGGCCGCCGCACGCCCCATGCCAACCAGCGCCTGACCGGCACGCTCGCCCAATGCAGCCTGGGCAGCGATGCCGTCGACCTCTACCACGCCATCGTCGAAGCGACCGCTTTCGGGGCCCGCGCCATCGACGCATGTTTCGAAAGCCAGGATGTGCCCATCAATGCGGTCTACGCCATCGGCGGCATTCCGAAGAAGTCGCCCGGGGTCATGCAGATCTGCGCCGACGTGCAGAACAAACCCATCGCCGTCATCCAGTCGGAACAGGCCTGCGCGCTGGGCGCCGCCATCTGCGGTGCCGCCGCCGCCGGTCTTTATGCCGACGTGCCGTCGGCCCAGGAGGCCATGGCCAGCGCCATCGAGACCACCTATTCGCCGCGTCCCGACAAATCCAACGTCTATGGCGAGCGCTTCGCGCGCTATCGGGAACTGGGCCGTTTCACCGAAGACCGCTTGAACCGGGAGGCCGGACATGACCCTGGCTAACCTGCGCGCCGTTGTCTACGACGCCAACATCCAATTGCTCGATAACAGCCTGGTCATCCATACCTGGGGCAATGTTAGCGGCTTTGATCCCGAACAGGGACGGGTCGTCATCAAACCCAGCGGCGTCGCCTACGAGGACCTGACGCCGGGAAACATGGTGGTCGTCGATCTGGACGGCGGAGTCGTCGAGGGTGACCTTAGGCCGTCATCCGACACGGAGACCCATCTAGCGATCTATCGGGCTTTTCCGCAGTTGGGTGGAATCGTGCATACCCACTCGACCCATGCTACGGCCTGGGCGCAGGCCGGCATGGACATTCCGCCGCTGGGAACCACCCATGCCGACTATTTCCACGGCCCCATCCCGTGCACCCGGGCGCTGACCGATTCGGAAATCGAAGGCGCCTACGAAACCGAAACCGGCAACGTCATCGTTGCCGCCGTCGGTGACGCGGATCCCATGCACGCGCCTGGAATGCTGGTGCGTGAACATGGCCCGTTTGCCTGGGGCACGGACCCGCTGAACGCGGTGCACAACGCCGTGGTGATCGAAGAAGTGGCGAAAATGGCCAGCTTGACCTTGGCGCTCAATCCCAAGGTGCGGGTGGTCAATCAAACGCTGCTGGACAAGCATTTCCTAAGGAAACACGGGGCCGATGCTTATTACGGCCAGGATATGGGAGGCAAGTCATGACAACCAAACCTGCGCTCGGCCTGCTGGGGATCATGCAGGAACTCTACGACGATATGTATCCTGATATCACTGAGCGTCAGGAGGCGTATGCCCGCGACATCTGCGGCGCCCTGGCCGACGTGGCCGACGTCAGGTTTCCGGGCGCGGCACGCAACCGCAACGACGTGGAGAAGCACGTGCGCGGCTTCAACGAACAAAACCTGGACGGCATCATCGTCGTCAACCTGACCTACGGTCCGGGTCAGCGCCTGGTGCGCGCCTTCCGCGAGAACCAGCTGCCGGTC
>JANQGO010000291.1 GCA_028277285.1 Alphaproteobacteria bacterium
AGAGCGCGCCATCGACGAGCCGCGCAAGAACGAACCCGATGGGCATATCGCTGCCGTCGCAGGCGACCCAAAGACACCTTTCCGCTTGGGCCTCGCGCAGGGTTTCGAGGTCGGTTGGCGGATCATCGCCGATCTCGGTCATGCCGATCTCGACAAATACTCCGGCGGCGTCGCTCTCGATCAGACGACAGGCCTGCAGGTCTTCACGTTGCGCCAGGCGAATGTGGATGGCGTCCTCAGGCGTTGGAACGGCTCCTCAGTCTTCCAACGCGACGGCGTCGCCGACTGCCACATGGCCCGGCGAGGTGACCCGGCAGGTGACGCCGCCGCGCCAGTCGGGCGTCAGCGCCTGGCGCAGGCCGGCGACCTGTTCTTCCATGCGGTTGCACGGGTCGGTCTCGCCGGTGATCTGAAGCGCCAGATCGCCGATCCGAATGGTCTTGCCGATCTTGCCTTCAACGCGCAGGCCTTCGATCAGGATGTTGGACCGCCGGGTCGTCCAGGGGATCTCCTTGCCCAACGCGTCGCAGGCGGCCTGCCAGCTTTCCTTGGTCAGCACTGTCACCTGCCGGTCATCGGGTTCACCTCGGTAGTCGCCGTCGACACCGGCCTCCAGCGAAACGGCCGCTTCGTTCAACTCTTCCATCGGCGCCCGCGATTTTTCCCTGCGTGCGATCGAAAGAACACGTCCCGTCATGGCCGATATCTCCGCTTCCTGATTGATCGGGCCGCATCCTGTCGTCTATGGCGGTGTCGCGCAAGGTTTCAGCCCGGGCAATGCGGGTTATGCTTGGGGTCAGCAGGCAGGCGTGTCGCAAAGGCGCCTCTTTCGCTTGCCAGGATCCCAAGAGAAGGGCGGACAGCATGACGACCACGACCAATCGCCAGATCACCCTCGCCAACCGTCCGGTCGGATTGCCGACGGACGATGACCTGAAGCTTGTTGAGAGCCCAATTCCTGAGCCGGGCGAGGGCGAGGCTTTGGTCCGCACGATCTATCTCAGCCTCGACCCCTACATGCGCGGCATGATGGACGATGCGGAATCCTATGAGGCGCCTATCGGTCTTGGCGAGGTCATCGTCGGCGGCACGGTGGGCGAGGTCGTCGCGTCCAAGTCTTCGGCCATCGACGTCGGCGATGTGGTCGGGGCCTATTCCGGTTGGCAGGACTACGCCGTCTTCCCCGGAGATCATCTTCGCAAGCTCGATCCAACGTTGGCGCCGCTGACAACCGCGCTCGGCGTGCACGGCATGCCGGGCCTGACCGCCTATCACGGTTTGCTCGAGGTCGGCCGGCCCAAGGCGGGCGAAACCGTCTTCGTTTCCGCCGCGTCCGGCGCGGTCGGCGCGACGGTCGGACAAATCGCCAAGATCAAGGGCTGCCGTGTCGCCGGCTGCGCGGGGTCTGACGATAAGGTCGCCTATTGCCTTGACGATTGCGGCTATGATGCCTGTTTCAACTACAAGACCTCAGGCGATATCGCCGATGCCATGCGTGCGGCCTGTCCCGACGGCATCGATGTCTATTTCGAGAATGTCGGCGGGGTGATCGGCCGCACGGCGTTCGATCAACTCAACCTTCACGGCCGCGTCGCCGTGTGCGGCACGATCTCCAGTTACAACGCCACGGATCAGGAGATGGTGCCCGACGAACTTTGGAAATTCATCGTCAAGCGCGCGCGTATGGAAGGCCTGCTGGTGACCGATTTCGCCGATAAGCATGCCGCCGCGCTCGCTGAGATGGCCGGTTGGATCAGGGACGGCCGCCTGACCTATCGCGAGACCATTGTCGACGGGCTGGAGAACGCCCCCAGCGCGTTCGTCGGACTGTTCAGCGGCGACAACTTCGGTAAGCTGATCGTCCGCGTCGCTGACGAGCCGGCTTAGTTCGTCACCGGTTGCATGTGTTCAACGGAGTTAGGTGGAGTTTCATGATGCGTCTTCTTGTCTCGCTTCTGGTTATCTTGATGCTGGCACCGGCCGCCGTCCAGGCCCAGTACGATGACCCGGACGCGGATCTGTTGAACATCGAACCGGGCACCGTCGATCCCGACAGCGATCAGATCTATATCCCTTTGGGCGATGATAGCAGCGCCAAGAATGCCGAGACCGAACGGGTGACCGAAGAGACGCTGTGCTGCCAGATGCCGGAGGACGTGCGTGCGGCCGACGAGCTCTGTGCAAACGTCGAATGCCCTTGAGCCCGGAGGCCGTCAGCTAAGCGATGCGAACCGTTCGAGGTGCCAGTCGACGTCGCCGAACAGCCGGGCGACGATGGTCAGCCGCTTGAAGTAGTGGCCCGCCGCGTATTCCTCGGTCATGCCGATGCCACCGTGGAGCTGAATCGCCTCCTGGCCGATTAGGCGGCCTGACTTGCCGATCTGCACCTTCATGGCCGAGACCGCCAGACGGCGTTCGTCCCGGTCGTCGCTATCGACATCGTTCATATAGACAGTGGTCAAGGAGCGTGCTTCTTCCAGGGCGACGAACATGTCGACCATGCGGTGCTGCAGCGCCTGGAACTTGCCGATCGGTTGGCCGAACTGCTCGCGCGTCTTGGAGTAGTCGATGGTGAGGTCATTCAAGGCCGCCATCAGGCCGAGCGCCTCGCCGCACAGTGCCGCCGCGCCCCGGTCGACGGTTTCCTCGATGACCGGATAGGCCGCGCCTTCCTCGCCGATAAGCGCGTCTGACGAGACCTCCACGCCGTCGAAAACGATTTCGGCGGCACGGCTGCCGTCATTGGTGGCGTAGCCACGGCGGCTTACGCCCGCGGCATCGGCGTCGACCAGAAACAGCGAGAGACCGTCCTCGTCGCGTTCGCCACCGGCCATGCGGGCGCTGACGACCAGTCGGTCGGCCGTATCGCCGTTCAGCACGACCGACTTCGCGCCATCCAGCCTATAACCGCCGCCCTGGCTCTTGGCCGTCGTCATTACCGCGGCGATGTCGTTGCGCGACTGACGCTCGCCGTGGGCAAAGGCCAGCAGCATGTCGCCGGCGACCAGCGCCGGTAGGACATCTTCTTGCTGGGCTGGCGTACCGGCCCGCGCCAGCGTGCCGCCGCCTAGAACAACGCTTGCCAGGAACGGTTCGTTGACCAGGCCCTTGCCGAGAGATTCGGAGAGAATGGCGACATCCTTGGCGCCGCCGAACCCACCGACGTCTTCAGGCAGACCCAGGCCGAGCCAGCCCAGTTCGGCGAAGGTCTTCCAGATTTCCGAGCGAAAACCCTGCTCGCTCTTCGCCGCTGCACGGCGGTCGTTAAACGGATAGTCGCGCTCGACGAAGCGGTCGGCGCTCTCCTTTATCAACTGTTGCTCGCTGGAGAGCTCCAGGTCGATCATCACGTCACTCCCACGGGATCACATCGGTTTCTTGTTGTCGTCGCGGCGGATGCTAGAGCCCCAGAACCGCCTTGGCGATGATGTTTTTCTGGATCTCGTTCGAGCCGCCATAGATCGTCACCTTGCGGGTATTGAAGTAGGTCGGCGCCGCTGGCATGGCGTAATCGGGGCCGACCGGCTCCTCGTTCCAGCCGTCTTCCATGGCCTCGGGAATGAAGGGCAGGGCGTAGTTGCCGACCGCGTCCATGGTGAGCTCGGTCAACGCCTGATCGATCTCGGTGCCGCGGATCTTGATGAACGAGGCTTCCGGGCCCGGCGTCTTGCCGGCGACCTGGTCGGCCAACAGCCGCAAGGTGGTCGCTTCCAGCGCCAGGATCTGGATTTCCGTATCCGCTAGCTTATGACGGAAGCGCGGGTTGTCGATGAGCGGCTTGTCGCCGTCCATTTCGTTGGCGGCAATTTCCTTCACGCGCCGCAGCGCGCGCTTGGCTTGGGGAATGCCGGCCATGTTGGTGCGCTCGTATCCCAGCAGGAACTTGGCATAGGTCCATCCCTTGTCCTGCTCGCCGATCAGGTTGGCGACCGGCACCCGCACGTCGTCGAACATGACGGTGTTGACCTCGTGCCCGCCTTCCATGGTGATGATCGGGTTGATGGAGATGCCCGGGCTCTTCATGTCGATCAGCAGGAACGAGATGCCTTCCTGTTTCTTGCCGCTGCTGTCGGTGCGGACCAGGCAGAACATCCAATCGGCCCAATGACCCATCGTGGTCCATGTCTTCCCGCCGTTGACCACGTAGTGGTCGCCGTCCAGGATCGCTTTACACTTCAGGCTGGCAAGGTCGGAGCCGGAATTGGGCTCGGAGTAACCCTGACACCAGAAGACATCGGCGTTGAGGATGCCCGGCAGGTGCTGCTCTTTCTGTTCGTCGGTGCCGAAGTGCATGATGACGGGCGCTACCATGTCAGGGCCGAATGGCATCTCGCCGGGTGCGCCGGCTTCGCCGAGCTCGGTCTCGAAGATGTAGTGCTGGATCGGGCTCCAATCGCAGCCGCCGTACTCGACCGGCCAGTGCGGGCACGCCCAGCCCTTGGCGTTGAGCTTCTTGTGCCATGTGATGTAGTCGTCCCGGCTCAGACCATGGCCGGCCAAGACCTTTTCGCTGATTGCCGGCGGCAGTTCGGCGGCAAGAAACGCCCTGACCTCGTCGCGGAAGGCGCGATCGGCATCACTCAGGTTCATCTGCATGGCGGTCTCCGAGAGTCCAGAATGACGGTGAGGGATTGGATGCTAATTGATCTGACGCCAAAGAGAACGGTTTTTTGCGCGAATGCGTGGCGTTTCAGCCAGGCCCGAATGACAGACGCAATTGAAACACTTCTCCCCCGCGGTGTGACGTTTAACTGAAACATGACATGCCCCAAATCGCCGATAGCACGGTGGCGCCCTTGTGCCCGCCGCTATGGACGCGAACGGAGGGGCTCATGCCTATTAGATCGAGCAAACAGCACTCAACGCCCAGGCTGGCCACCGCGCTCAGGGCAGGTGCCACGGGGTGGGCGACGGTTTCGGCCGAGATGGCGCCTGAAGGCTATGCCGCCGGTAAGACGTCGCCGGTGGTGCTGGCGGTCAATGATGGAAACGGCACGGGCCTCCATCCGGTATTGGCGAGCGAGCGCTTTGATCTCAAGCCGCTGGTGTCGGGTGACGCGCCGTTGCTTGCTGAACTGGGCGCGGACCCGGACGTCGTGAAGACCTTGATCTGTGACTGGTCGACGCTCGACCGGCGCCTCACGATTGCCCACGAATGGATTAGGCGGAATCAGGATTACGGCATCTGGGGCGTCTTCGACCGCGATGGACGATTCGGCGGTGTCGGCCAATTCATCGGCTTTTGTGCCGTCGACGAACCGCTCGAGCATGTTGGCCACGGGCCTGAGGTTTACTATGCCTTCAGCCGCCAGACCTGGGGCAAGGGCGTTGCGACCGAAGCCGTCGGTGCTGTCGTGCGCCATCTCTTCCGGCGTGGCGACATCGCGGCGATCGAAGCGCTCGTGCTCGCTGGTTTGAACCAGGCATCGCGCCGGCTGCTCGAAAACCTCGGCATGCGACTGATCGGACGTTACCCCCAGGTGGCTTACGCCGAGAGCCAGTGCGGTCCGACCATCCGTTACGAGCTCTGGCGGGTGACAACGGCAACGTCGTCGGTCGCCCTCAGGAACCTGGAGGAGGCGGCGTACAAGATCGGCCAGTTCGTCGCCGAAGGCGCGGGATCGAGGGAAGCGGTCGCCGCCTCGCTCGCCGCCGCGGCCGAGGCCAACGGTCTGATCGCCCGCCTGGGAGAGGGCACGGTCATGGATATCATCGAAGAGAGTCTTGACGCCGGCCTTAAGGAAACTGGCTGGCTGCACTATCGGCTGGTCAGAGGCGAGTGCCCTTGGCTGTGATGTGACCTCAGGCCCCCTGGCATCTATCGCGCCAATGCGTATGCTCTGGCCCGACGACGCGCTCAAGGGGGACGAGAAATGGACATGTTCGGTTTGGCCGGCAAGGTCGCCATCGTGACAGGCGGCTCGAAGGGGATTGGGCGGGCGATCGCCGAGCGTATGGCCGAGGCCGGCGCCAAGGTCGTCGTCTCGAGCCGCAAGCTGGACAAGTGCGAGGAGGTCGCCGACGGCATCAAGGCCGCCGGCGGCGAGGCGATTGCCGTCGCCTGCAACGTCTCCCACATCGATCAGCTGGAGAACCTGGTCGACCAGACGATGAAGGCGTTCGGCCAGGTCGACATCCTGGTCGGCAACGCCGCGGTCAACCCGCATTACGGACCGATGACCGAGATCGAGGAATCGGCCTTCGATAAGATCATGGACAGCAACATCAAGGCGAACCTGTGGCTCGCCCGCATGCTGTTGCCACAGATGGCCGAACGGCGCGACGGCGTCGTGATCCTGTTGTCCAGTATCGCCGGCATCAAGGGCACCGACGATATCGGCGTCTACGGCATCTCCAAGGCCGCCGACAGCGCCATGGTCCGGAACCTGGCCGTCAGATGGGGCGAGCACAACATCCGCTGCAACGCCATCGCGCCCGGCCTGATCAAGACCGATTTCGCGCGGGCGCTCTGGGAAAACCCGGAACGGCGCGCCGAGGTGGAGGCGAGTTATCCGCTGCGCCGCCTGGGCGACCCCGACGATATCGCCGGTGTGGCGGTTTTCCTGGCCTCGCGGGCAGGCAGCTACATCACCGGCCAAACAATTGTCGTTGATGGCGGCTCGACCATTGTTGCCAGCGTTTGACCTCGCTACCCTGCGTCACCATCTTTGGGGTGAAGTTCAGCAAAAGGGACGAATCCATGGTCAAGGCGACGTTCGCGGCGGGTTGTTTCTGGAGCCCGGAGGAGACCTTCAGCCAGATCACCGGCGTAACGGCGACCCAGGTCGGCTATATCGGCGGCACGCTGGATAACCCGACCTATGAGGCCGTCTGCAGCGGCACGACCGGCCATGCCGAGGCGGTGGAGATCGAGTTCGACCCTGAGCGCATCACCTATGACGAGCTGCTCGACGTCTTCTGGTCGATCCACGATCCCACAACCAAGGACCGACAGGGCCCGGATGTCGGCAGCCAATACCGCTCGGCGATCTTCGTCCACGACGCCGATCAGCGCACCGCCGCCGAGTCGTCGATGAAGGCGCGCCAGAACGAGCGCACCGACGGCCGCACCATCGTCACACAGATCGCCGACGCACCGACCTTCTGGCCGGCGGAGGACTATCACCAGCGGTTCCTGGAGAAGCGCCGCAGCAAGTTCGGCGGCCTGTTCGGCTAGACTCCGACTTCCCCCTCACCCAGCTCCGTCTAGGGATCTTACGATCCCAAGCCTGCGCAACCCTCTCCCCCATTGCCATGGGGGCGAGGGAACATAGTGCTGGCCTGTTGTCCCCTCTACCGCTTGCGGGAGAGGGAGGGGCCCGTCGCGTTAGCGATGGGAGGGTGAGGGTATTAGTTAGACCGCCAACGTCTTTGCCTTGTCGATCAGGGCACGCACGCGCTCGTCCATGACGGCGAAGCGTTCGTCCTGGGTCTGGCCGCGCAAGTAGCGGATATAGATCTGCTGCACGATGACGGCGATCTTGAAGGCGCCGAAGACCTCGTACCAGGTCAGGCGCGAGAGATCGAAGCCCGTCCGCTCGCCATAGGCTTCCCTGATCGCCGCACGAGTCGGAAAACCCGGCCTGTCGGTCGGCATCCAGGCGGCCTTGCGTTGTAGCTCGCTGTCGGTGGCCTCCGCCCAGTAGTTCAGCAGGTTGGCCAGATCGAGCAGCGGATCGCCGCGCGTGCACATGTCCCAGTCGAGCACGGCGACGGCGCGGGCGGGGTCGTCGTGGGCGACCATGATGTTGTCGAGCTTGAAGTCGTTGTGGACCAGGGTGACCTGGCCGGAGTCGGGGATATCAGCTTCGATCCAGGCAATCAGATCACCGGCATCCGGCGCGTTCTCG